>NZ_JACSQE010000015.1:0-72596 GCF_014836745.1 Oerskovia gallyi | reverse complement strand
GCCCCCCCCCCCCCGGGGGGGCGTTCGCGAGATGCGGCCAGCCGGGGTCTGGAACCGTCCCGGACCCCAGCTGGCCGCATCTCGCGGTCGTCGTGAGGCCCCACCCGGTGCGGCGGCTCGTCGAGATCGGGCTCGTCGTCGGTTCCGGGGTTGCCTGACCGACAACGGGCAGCATCTCGGAGGTCGACGACGCCCGCCCCAGGGCGTCGCGGCCGCGTTCACAGAATCCCTCCGCGCGCTGCACCGGGTCTGCCCGTCGCCCGGGACGGACCGGCCCGGAACCGCCCGAACCGGTCGATAGGGTCGCTGCATGACAGGGGACAGCAGCGCCGCGGGGACCAGCGACGACGGTGGCCGCGCGCCCGGCCCCGAGCCCGACGTCGCCCCCGCACCCGCCACCCCGCCCGACGTCGCCCCCGCCCCGGCGAGCCGACGTCGCCCGGGTGGGCGCGCCGTCGGGCTGGTGCTGTGGGTCCTGGGCGGGGTGGTCCTGGCCATGACGCTCGTGCGCGCCGTCCCGTACGACGGCGTCACGCCCCTCGCGCAGGTCGTCGGCGCCACGCCGTGGGTCGTCCCCCTCACGCTGCTGGTCGCCGCGGCGGCCCTGGCCCTGCGGCGCCGGCTGCTCGCGACCCTGTGCGGGGTCGCGCTCGCGGCGCAGGTCGTGTGGGTCGCCCCGTTCTTCGTGCCGGGTCCCGGCGTCGACGGCATCGAGGCGGGTGCCCAGGGGACGCTGCGGGTCCTGACGGTCAACGCGTACTTCGGGCAGGCGGACGCCGAGGCCGTGGTGCGGATGGTCCACGAGCAGGACGCGGACGTGCTCGCGGTCGTCGAGCTCACGGCCGACTTCCACGACCGGCTCGAGGCCGCGGGGATCGAGGCGGTCATGCCGCACCACGTCGACGCCAAGGTGGGCACGGGCTCGCCCGGGAGCGGCCTGTGGAGCCGGACAGTGCTCTCCGACCCCGACACCAGCGAGTGGAGCACGTTCGCCATGCCCGCAGCCACGGTCGACGTGGACGGCACGCCCGTGCGTGTGACCGCGGTCCACCCCGTCCCGCCGCTGCCCGAGATCACGGGCGTGTGGCACCAGGAGATGGCCGACCTTGCCCGGCGCGCGCACGACGAGCCCCTGGCCCAGGTGCTGCTGGGCGACTTCAACGCGACGTACGACCACGCGTCGTTCCGCGCTGTCCTGGGCGACCGGTTCCGCGACGCGACGCGCACGGCAGGGCACGGCCTGAACCTGTCGTGGCCCGTGGGGGAGCGGGTCCCGACGTTTCTCGACCTCGACCACGTCGTGGTCGAGGCGGGCATGCGGGTCGACGACGTCGACTCGCTCGTCGTTCCCGGCTCCGACCACCGGGCGCTCGCGGTCACCGTGCAGGTCGCCCCGTGAGCGTCGCCGCGCCGACGACCACCGATCACCTGACGATCCTGGCGACCGTGCAGGTCAGGCCCTAGGTTGGTGGCATGAGCGACGACGACACCGCCACCACGTACGAGGCTCGGCTGCGCGACCTCCTCGAGCACCGCATGGAGTCGGGCCGCGTCCTGGCCGAGCGGGCCGAGCAGGTCGCGGCCGCCAAGGCGACGCTCGAGGAGGCCGAGCGCGAGTACGCGACGGCGTTCTCCGACGCGCTCGCCGCCGGCTGGACCGAGGCCGAGCTGCGCAAGGTCTTCAAGTCCCTTGGCGTCCCGGTGCCGACGCGCCCGCGCCGCAGCAGGAGCACGGGCGTCAAGGCGCAGCCGCCGGTGCCCAAGCCGCCCGTCGTGACGGCGCTGGCCCGCCGCCACGACGACACCGAGGTCATCGACGTCGTCACGGCCTGAGCGCCGGGTCGCCGCCGGCGCTCACGGACGTTCTCGGCCCTGCCAGGACCACCTGAGAGCCCCCGAAAACACCCGCCGGACCCCTGGTTCGACGGGCCCTCAGGTGGGATGATGATCTCGGTGTCTTCGCAGGTCAGAGCATATGAACGTGCTCTCGGGGGCGCCTGAGGCGGAGGGCCGTCATGAACCGTTCCATCCAGACCGAGAACGACGTCGCGCGGCTGCTCGACGCCCTCTACTCCGAGGCCACCGAGCGGTGGGCCGCTCGCGGCGCCGCCGCCTGGCACGGCAGCGCAGCCTGGTGGGACACCTTCTACACCGACCGGGACCGTGACGTCCCGTTCTTCCGTGACGCCCCCGAGGAGAGCCTCGTCGCCTGGCACGGGGCGGGTCTCCTGCCGATCGGCCCGGGCACGCGTGTGCTCGAGCTCGGGTGCGGACCGGGGCGCAACGCGATCTGGTTCGCCCAGCAGGGCGCGACCGTCGACGCGCTGGACCTCTCCGGGACGGCCGTGAGCTGGGCGCAGGAGCGGGCATCCTCCGCCGGTGTGGACGTCCGCTTCGTGTGCGCGGACATGTTCGACTGGTCCGCCGAGGAGACGTACGACGTCGTCTTCGACAGCGGGTGCTTCCACCACCTCCCGCCGCACCGTCGGATCGGCTACCGCAGGCTCGTCGAGTCCTGGCTCCGTGACGGCGGATCCTTCGGACTGACCTGTTTCGCCGCCGCGGGCGACGGGGTCGCCGCGATGGGGTCCGAGGTCGACGACGTCGAGCTCTACCGCAGCGGGGCGCTCGCCGGCGGGCTCGCGTACGGCGCGGACGACCTCCGCGCCCTCTTCGACGGGTTCACGGAGATCGAGCTGCGCAGGCTCGCACCGCAGGCCGACGGTTCGTCGCTGTTCGGCGAGTCCTTCCTGTGGGGCGGGCTGTTCCGGTCCTGACGAGCGTCACGCCTCCCGGAACCCCGATCCCCGCTCGGCGAGCTCCTCGCCCAGGATGCGGATCGCCCGGGGCCCGACCCCGTGGATCGCGAGCAGCTCCTTGGCGGTCGCGCGCGTGAGGTCCTCGTAGCGCGTGTACCCGTGGTGCGCGAGCTCGCGGGTCGCGACCTTGCCGATGCGCGGCGTGAGGTCGCTGGGCGGGACGGCGGCGCGGTCGTCGGTCATGGCGTGGTCCTCTCGGTCGGCCCGCCAGGGGGCGTGGACACCCAGCATCACCGAGGGACGGTCTCGCTCGCGACCCCGGTCACGGCTTCCGCCCCCGGCACGGTCACCGCCACGGGCTCCATCTCCACCGCCACCGGCACGGGCCGCGGCCACGGCGCCCACACGGGCACGTACCGCCAGAACACGGCACCGCCCGCGACCGACGTCGCGCCGACGACGACCGCGGCGGCCCCCAGCGGCGCGACGAGGGCGGTGCCCGCGACGACGAGCGGACCCGCGAACGCCCCCGCGTCGTGCAGGAGCCGCCACGCCCCGAAGAACTCGGCACGTTGCGCGGGCGGCGCGACGTCGGCGCCGAGCGTCATGATGACGCCGTTGCTCAGCCCGTTCCCGAACCCGAGCACCAGGGCCACCACCGCCAGGGACGCGACGCCGCCCGCCCACGGCAGCGCGAGGTAGCCCGCAGCGAGGACCGCGAGCGACGGGACAGCGAGGGCGCGCCGACCGAACCGGTCCATGAGGTACCCCGCGGGGATCGACACGAGCACGTCGAGCGCGGCGCTGGCCCCGAAGACCAGGCTCGTCGTCGCGGCGTCGACCCCCAGGAGGTCGGCCCACAGCGGCAGGACCACGGTGCGGGCCGTGCGCGAGAGCCCCATGAGGGCGGCGCCGAGGCCGAGCGTGCGCAGCAGCCGGCGGTGCTCGACGAGCACGCGCCACAGCCCCGCCTCCCGGGCGGCCACGTCGCCCGGCGCGCCGGGTGCACGGGGCGAGCGTCCGACGTCGGGCACGCGGCCCATGAGGACCGCCGTGGCGCACACCGCGACGAGCTGCACCGCGAACCCGCCGCGCGTCCCGACGGCCAGGATCGCGGCCGCCCCGAGGAGGGGACCGACGAAGAAGCCGACCCGCATCATGGCCGCGACGCTCGACATGACGCGTGCGCGGCGCGCGAACGGCACGGCCTCGGCGAGGTACGTCTGGCGGGCGAGGCCCCACACGGCCTGCGAGAGGCCCGCGAGGAACACGCCGACCGCGAGCGAGACGACCGACCACGAGACCAGGCAGAGCGCGACCCCGCCCACGGCCAGCACGCTCGCCCCGACGATCGAGCGCCGTTCCCCGAACCGGGACACGAGCCGCCCCGCGGGCAGGTCGCCGACGAGCTGACCGAGCCCGGCGAGCGCGACCACCAGGCCCGCGACACCCAGCGACGCGCCGTGCTCGCGCGCGGCGAGCGCGACGACCGGTGCGGCCGCGCCCTGGGCGACGCCCCAGACGCCGGCGGGGACGTGGACGGTCCACGCTAACCGGACCGGCGGGGAGCCCGTGCCCGCGCTCACGCCAGGACCGGCTCCGTGGTCCGGGCCCCCTCCTGCCCGACGGCGCCGCTCGCCTCGTCCGCGCGGCCCGCCTCGGGGAGCGCGTCGGCCGCGCGCGTCGCGTACCGGCTCTCGGGGCGCGCGAGGCCGAGGTGGTCGCGCAGCGTCGTGCCCTCGTACTCCGTACGGAACAGGCCGCGCTCGCGCAGGATCGGCACGACGTGGTCGGCGAAGTCGTCCAGGCCGCCCGGCAGGTAGGGCGGCATGACGTTGAAGCCGTCGGCGGCGCCCTGCGTGAACCACTCCTCGATCGTGTCGGCGACCTGCTCGGGCGTGCCCGCGACGACCCGGTGGCCGCGCGCCCCCGCGAGGCGGTGGAGCAGCCCGCGGACAGTGGGCTGCTCACGCTCGACGATGCCCGCGACGACCTGGAGGCGGCTGCGCGAGTTGTCGGTCACGTCGCCCGCGTCCGCGAACAGCTCGGTCGGTACGGGGCCGTCGAGCTGCGCGTGATCGAGGCGGACGCCCGTGAGCTTCTCGAGCTGGCGCAGCCCGTACTCGGGGACCGTGAGCTCGTTGAACTCGCGCTCCAGGGCCTTGGCCTCGTCCTCGGTCGCGGCGATGAACGGGCTGATGCCCGGGAGGATCTTGACGGCGTCGCGCGAGCGGCCCAGCGCCTCGGCCCCGGCCTTGATGTCGGCGTAGAAGGCCTGCGCGTCGGACAGCCGCTGGTGCGCCGTGAAGATCGCCTCGGCGTAGCGGCTCGCGAACGCGCGCCCCTCGTTCGACGCGCCCGCCTGGACCAGGACCGGGTGGCCCTGCGGCGATCGGGCCGCGTTGAAGGCGCCCTCGACGCGCAGGTGCTCGCCGCGGAAGGCTGCGTCGTGGATCTTCGCGGGGTCGGCGTAACGGCCCGACGCGCGGTCGATCAGCACCGCGTCGTCCTCCCAGCTGTCCCAGAGCCGGGTGGTGACCTCGACGAACTCTGCGGCGCGCGCGTACCGCTCGACGTGGTCCGGGTGGGAGTCGAGGCCGAAGTTGCGGGCCGCGTCCTCGCTCGCCGTCGTGACGATGTTCCACCCGGCGCGACCGTTGCTCAGGTGGTCGAGCGTCGAGAAGAGCCGCGCCAGGTTGTACGGGTCGTAGAACGTGGTCGACGCGGTCGCGATCAGCCCGATCCGCGTCGTCGCAGCAGCGATCGACGCGAGCGTCAGGATCGGCTCGAGCCTGCCCACGCTGTTGAACTCGACGCCGTCGTGCAGGACGGGGCCGTCCGCGAAGAAGACGGCGTCGAACCTCGCGGCCTCGGCCGTGCGGGCGAGCTCGGTGTAGAAGTCGGCCGTGAAGATGCGCTCGGGCTGGGTGTCCGGGTGCCGCCAGGCCGCCTCGTGGTGGCCGGCGGGGTGGATGAACAGGTTCAGGCTGAGCTGGCGGGGCTGCTGGGTCATGGTGCGTCCTCGGGTCGTGGGTCGGGTCGTGGGATGGGGCGGGAGACGGTTCCTGCGGGGGCTGGGTCGCTCACGGGCGAACCGCTCACGTGGTGCGCCAGCGCGAGAAGTGCCGTTCGAGGCTCACGAGCACGGCGTTGATCGAGACCCCGACGAGCGAGATCGCGATGATCCCGGCGTACATGTTCGTGATCTGGAAGTTGAACTGGGCGTAGGTGATGAGGTACCCGAGCCCGGCCTTGGCGCCGACCATCTCGGCCGCGATGAGCACCAGGATCGAGCTCGTCCCGGCCATGCGGATGCCCGTGAAGATCGTCGGGACGGCGGCCGGCAGCACGACCTTCTGGAACAGCCGGACGGGAGGCAGCCCGAGCGACCGGGCCGACTTCACGAGCAGCGGGTCCACGGTCCGGACCCCGGCGATCGTGTTGAGCAGGATGGGGAAGAAGCACGCGTAGACGACGAGCGTGATCTTCGACGTCTCGCCGATCCCCAGGACGAGGATGAACACGGGCAGGAGCGCCAGGGCCGCGGTGTTGCGGAACAGCTCGAGGAACGGGCCGAGGAACTGGGCGACGCTCGCCCACCAGCCGATCGCGATACCCAGCGGGATCGCGAGCAGGACCGCGATCGCGAATCCCGTGCCCGCCCGCGTCAGGCTCGTCCCGACGTGCTTGCCCAGCTCGCCGCTCGTGAGCAGCTCCCAGAAGGACTCGAGCACCGCGCTGAGCGGGGGCAGGAAGACCTTGTCGACCAGCCCGACGCGCGGCGCGACCTCCCAGATCACCAGGAAGAGCACGATCGCGGCCGAGGCCCGCAGGACACGGACCCCCACGCCCCGCAGGCGAGCGCCGACGGACGGCGTCGGGTCCTGGTCGGCCGTGAGCACCTGACGGCGTCCGAGCGTGGGCGGGTCGGCGAACGCGACGGTGTCCTGCGCAGGGCGGGCCAGGGCCTCGCCCCGGGCGGGGGCGTGCGGGGTCACGGTGCTAGACATGGGCGTCCTCCTGCTGTGCGTGGAGCGCGCTCCACACCTCGTGCCGGTACCGGCCGAAGCGCGCCGAGGAGCGGACGTCGCCGTGCTCGCCGTCGTCGCCGCCAAGGTCAGCGGCCCCCGCGAGGTCGACGTCGATCACGGTCTGCAGCCGGCCCGGGCGGGGTGTCATGACCGCGACGCGCTGCCCCAGGTACACCGACTCCTCGATGCCGTGGGTGATGAAGACGATCGTCTTGCCCGTCGCGCGCCAGATGCGCAGCAGCTCGTCCTGGAGGGACTCGCGCGTCTGGGCGTCGAGGGCCGCGAACGGCTCGTCCATGAGGAGCACCTCGGGGTCGAACGCGAGGCTGCGCGCGATCGCGACGCGCTGCTTCATGCCGCCCGAGAGCTCGTGCGGGTACCGGTCCGCGAAGGCCGTGAGGCCCACCAGGTCGAGGTACTCGTCGGCGACCCGGGCCCGTGCGGCCCGCGCGACGCCCTTGGCCTCCAGCCCGAGCTCGACGTTCGCGCGGGCCGTGCGCCAGGGGAGCAGCGCGTACTGCTGGAACACCACGCCCCGGTCGAGGCCCGGCCCCGTGACGGGCGAGTCGTCCAGGAGGATGCGGCCCGACGTCGGCTCGGTGAGCCCGCCGAGCAGGTCCAGCAGCGTCGACTTGCCGCAGCCCGAGGGCCCGACGACCGTCAGGAACTCGCCCGCGCGGACGTCGAGCGTGAAGTCCTCGACGGCCGTGAACCGCTTGCGTGCCCCGCGGCCCGCGGCCGCGTCGCGCACGATGAACTCCTTGTGCACGTGCTCGAGGCGGAGCTTGGGGGTCGAGCCCGGGAAGTCCGCCGCCTCCGGGGAACCCGTCGCGCTGGGCCGGGTCGCCGTGACCACCGCCGTGCCGCTCATGGCGCGACCTCGACGGGCTCGCCGTCGGGGCCCGCGTCCTTCGCGTAGGTCCCGTTCGCGTAGGGGTTGTACTCGTTGGTGTAGATGTCCTCGGGGGAGAACTGGCCCTTCTCGAGCTCGCCCTCGCGCACGAGCCAGTCGATCCACGTCGAGATCTCCTCCTCGTCGATCACGCCTCCCGGGACCGTGATGCTCGCGGACTTCCAGTAGGGGACCAGCTCGGTGTTCTCGCCGCGCCCGCGCCCCTCGATGATCGAGGTGTACCGCGCACGCACCTCCTCGACCGGGGTGACCTGCGTCCAGCGGATCGCGCGCGCCGTGCCCTGCACGAAGTCCTCGACGACCTCGGGGTTCTTCTCGATGTACTCGTCGCGCAGGATGTACGTCCCGTAGGAGAAGTTCCCGTAGAGCGACGTCTCGCTGAAGAGCTGCGTGATCCCGCCGCGCTCCAGGGCCTTGTCCTGGAAGACGCGCGAGAGCCCGACGACGTCGACCTGCCCCTCGCGCAGCACCTGCTCGGCGTTCACGGGCGGCACGACGACGAGCTCGACCTGGTCGATCTCCTCGGCGCTCAGCCCGCCGCGCGAGAGCCACTCGCGGATGAGGAACTCGCTCTGCGCGCCCAGCGTGTTGACGCCGATCGACTTGCCGATCAGGTCCCGGGGCTCGGTGACGGGGCTGCCCTCGACCGTGTAGAAGCCGCCGTAGGACAGCTCGTCCGAGCCGTAGTAGGAGATGACGGACGTGATGGGCGAGCCCGACGCCTTGAGCTTGACGATGGCGCCGTTGAACGCGCCCCCGAAGTCGGTCGAGCCTGTCGCGGCGGCCTGGATGCTCTGCGGGCCGCCCGTCGAGTCGCCGACCCACTCGAGCTCGACCTTCTCGAAGTAGCCGAGGTCCGCCGCGAGCTCGGGGAAGGTCACCTGCCCGACCGAGCCGTCGTAGCGCAGCACGGCCTTGCCGGACTCGCCGACCGTGGCCTCCTCGGCGCTCGCGGCCGAGCACGCCACGAGCGTCACGGCGAGGCCCGCGGTCAGCGCGGCCCGGACGGCGGTACGGGCCGGGTGGTGGGCGTGGGGTCTGAGGGTGCGGGGCATGGGAGCTCCAGGGAGTCGGGGTAGGCGTGTCCGGCCGACGGCGGGCACGCCGGCAGCACGGTGGGAAGGGTGGGAAGGGGGTCGCTCGGTCCGCTGGCGCGCGAGGTGCACGACGGCGCGAGCGGGAGCGTGAGCGCGCGAGGAGCGCGGGGCGGGGGGTCGGCGCGAGCCGTGCCCGGGGAACGGCGGGGCTATCGACAGAGACAGCCGGCGACGAGACGCAGGTCGACGGCGCGGCGCACCACGAGGCGCACCGGTGTCCCGGGGTGCTCGTGGGCGGAGTCGTCGAAGCGCATGGCGGCGATCCTGGCGGCAGCCACCGGGAGGGCACAAGGCCCTATCCGGTCTCCGAGACGATGTTTCGCCCGGTTCCTCCGGGTTAACGGCACGGGGCCGGCCCTGAGGTCAGGCCAGCGCCCGGACCGCCTCGATCGTGTCCGCCTCGTCGGCGGTCTTGTCGTCGCGGTAGCGCAGCACGCGCGCGAAGCGCAGCGCGAGCCCGCCGGGGTAGCGCGTGGACCGCTGGAGCCCGTCGAACGCGATCTCGACGACCTGCTCGGGCCGGACGTGCACGACGTAGTCGGTGCGCGAGGTCTCGAGCTCGAGGAACCGCTCCGTCTGCCAGCGCAGCATCTCGTCGGTCATGCCCTTGAACGTCTTGCCGAGCATCACGAACCCGCCCTGGGGGTCGCGGGCGCCCAGGTGGATGTTGGACAGCAGCCCCGTCCGGCGACCCGACCCCCACTCGACCGCGAGCACCACGAGGTCGAGCGTGTGCCGCGGCTTGACCTTGACCCACCCGGCTCCGCGGCGCCCTGCCGCGTAGGGCGCGTCGAGCGACTTCACGACCACGCCCTCCTGCCCCTCGCGCACGGCCTCGGCGAAGAACTCCTCTGCGGCGCCGGGGGACGCGGTCGCCAGGCGACGGACCGTGAACGACCCCGCGACCTGGTCGAGCACGTCGAGCCGCTCGTGCAGCGGGGCGTCGATCAGGTCGTGACCGTCGGCGTGCAGCACGTCGAAGAAGTACGGGCGGAGCGCGAGCGCCCCGGCAAGCGCGGCCTCGCCGTCCGCGCCACCCGCACCGCCGGCGTCCCCACCACCCGCACCGCCGGCGTCCCGCGTGGCCGACCGGGCGGCCGTCTCCTGGAAGGGCCGGGCCACCCCGTCCGGCCCGACGACGAGCGCCTCGCCGTCCAGCACGAACCGCTCCGAGGCCAGGGAGCGCGCATCCGCGACGATCTCCGGGACGCGCGGGGTGATGTCGTCGAGCGAGCGTGTGAACACCCGCACCGCGTCGCCGTCCCGGTGGACCTGGATGCGGATGCCGTCGAGCTTCACGTCGACCGACACCCGGTGTCCCGGGTCGTCCGCCGCGGGCGAGGCCCCGAGCTTGTCGAACGCCGCCGCCACGTCGGGGGCCGACTGCGCGAGCATGGGCCGCACGGGGCGACCCACCTCGAGGCCGAACCCGGCCAGGGCGGTGAGTGCCGCCGTCGGGCCGGGGGCTTCGAGCGCCGCGCGCGCGACCGGGCCCGTCGCCCCGCGCAGCATGACCGCGCGGCGCACCGCGTCGACCGGGACGCCCGCGGCCTCCGCGACCGCGTCCACGACCAGGGCGTCGAGCGCACCCTGGCGCAGGTCGCCCGCGACCAGGCCGCGCAGGAACGACTGCTCGCGCTCGGTCGCCGCTGCGAACAGCGCCGTGGCCGCCGCGGACCGGGCGGTGTCCGAGCCGGGACCCGAGAGCGCCGCCATCTCCTCGAACGTCGCGTCGACCGCCTCGACCGTGAGCGTCGGGGAGCCGGCAGGCGGCGGGAGGGACCGCAGCGACGCCCAGCCGAGCCCAGTGCGCCGCTGCCGCAGCTCGCCCGCGAGGTAGGACACGACGATCTCGACGTCGTCACCGGGCCCGCCTGCTTCCCCGTTCGGTGCGGCCCGGCGCAGCAGGTCGGCCAGCGCCGCGCGCTTGGCCAGGCGCGACCGGGTGGCGGCGACGGCGTCGGACGTGGCGGCGACCTCGGCGAGCAGCATGTCTCATCCTCGCGCCACCCCGCCCGGCCCGCTCGGCCAGCCCGACGGCGGCGCCCGGCCCTGCGGACCTCCTCGCCCTCGGGCTACGCTGCCCAGGGGCGTCGACGAAGGAGTGGGACGTGGAGATCGCGGGCAAGGTCGCGCTGGTGACCGGAGGGGCCTCGGGGCTGGGGCGGGCGACCGTCGAGGAGCTGGTCGGCGCCGGGGCGCGCGTCGTGGTCGCGGACCTGCCGGGCTCGCCCGGCCAGGCGCTCGCGGACACCCTGGGCGACGCGGTCCGGTTCGTGCCCACCGACGTCACGGACGAGGACGACGTGTCCCGGGCGCTCGACGCCGCCGCGGACCTGGGCGGGCTGCACGTCGCGGTGAGCTGCGCGGGGATCGTGCTCGCGCGGCGCGTGCTCGGCAAGGGCGGCGTGCACGACCTCGCGTCGTTCCAGAAGGTCGTGACCGTGAACCTGGTCGGGACGTTCAACGTCGCGCGGCTCGCGGCCGAGCGCATGGTCGCCCTGGACGGCGACCCGCGCGGCGAGGCGCCCGAGGAGCGCGGCGTGATCGTGAACACCGCGTCGGTCGCGGCGTTCGACGGCCAGGTGGGTCAGGCCGCCTACGCGGCGTCGAAGGGCGGGGTCGCGGCGATGACGCTGCCGCTCGCGCGCGACCTCGCGGACCGGCGCATCCGGGTCATGGCGATCGCGCCCGGCATCTTCAGCACGCCCATGATGGCGTCCCTGCCGCCCGAGGCCCAGGAGTCGCTCGCGGCTCAGGTGCCGCACCCGCGCAGGCTCGGCCGCCCCGAGGAGTTCGCGCGCCTGGTGCGCGCGATCGTCGAGAACCCCATGCTCAACGGCGAGGTGATCCGCCTCGACGGCGGGATCCGGATGGCCCCGCGCTGACCCTCGTCCGCTGAGTGCGGAGCAGTTGCTGTGGATCGCCGGTGATGACGACAACTGCTCCGCACTCAGCGGAAGGTGGTGTCCGGTTCGGACCGGTTCCTGTCTCAATCTCTACTGATTCGGTCCAGAATGCGGACGGTTGGCCCAAGTCGTTGACACCTCCTGTGCTCGGGCATACATTCCGGGCCATCGGCAGACGCCCCGTCCGCCGCACCGCAGCACGACGACCCGAGGAGGACCCGTGGACACCAGCACCGCGCTCGTCCCCGTGACGGCGCCGTCGGCCCTCGCAGGTCGCACGTGTTGTCCCCCCGGGCGCCCCGTCGTCCCGGGCCGCGTCTGTTGTTGAGCCTGCGCTCCTCCTGACGTCTCCCGAGCCGGACCGGCTCGTCCCTGAACCGCCCCGCCCGTGAACGGGTCGCTGCGGCATGCCGATCTGCGGCGAGCCACAGCGCCACCCGCCACCGCGCCCGGCGGTCCACCCCTCTGCACCCCAGTTCTCGCGACCCGTCGCGGCCGTCCGCCGACCCCTGCGGCAGCGACCGAGCGACCCCGCACCCGACCTCCCGGAGTGGAACGACCCATGCCTGACTCGAACCTGACGCCGCTGTTCGCCCCCACCTCACAGCCCGACGAGCAGGCCGCGTCCCGGCCCGTCGAGGACGACCTCGACGCGCTCGTCGGCATCGACGACCTGCTCGACGAGCGCCCGCGCCGCTCGGTGCACCTCGGCGTCGACCTGTCCGACGCCGGCGCACGAGCGGGTGCGTGGCGGGCCGTGGGCTCGCAGTCGCCGCGCCTGTTCGACGCGCACCGGCTCCAGGAGCTCGTCGCGACCGCCGAGCGCGGCGTGCTCGACTTCGCGCTGTTCGACGACACGTTCTCGCTCCAGCCCACGCGCAACACGACGCTCCGCGGCCGGCTCGACGCGGCCCTCGTGGCCTCGCGCCTCGCGCCCCGCTCGACGGGGATCGGCCTCGTCGCGACGGTCGACACGACGCACACCGAGCCCTTCCACGTCTCCAAGGCGATCGCGACGATCGACCACGTGAGCACGGGCCGCGCCGCGTGGCAGGTGGGCTGGTCGACGACCGAGGCAGCCGCCGCGCTGTTCGGGCGCAAGGAGGCCCAGGACACCGCGGACGCGGTCGCCGAGGCCGAGGAGGCGATCGAGGTCGTGAGCCGACTCTGGGACAGCTGGGAGGACGACGCCGAGATCCGCGACGTCCCCTCGGGGCGGTTCATCGACCGCGACAAGGTGCACTACGTCGACTACGACGGCGTCCGGTTCGCCGTGAAGGGCCCCTCGATCACGCCCCGCTCGCCCCAGGCGCAGCCCCCGGTCGTGGTGCGCGGGGACTCCGCGGAGGCGCTGGCCCTCGCGGGGCGTCGCGCCGACGTCGTGCGGGTGCGGGCCACGACGCTCGACGCGGCCAAGGCGCTGCGCGACCAGGTGCGCGCCGCGGCCGCCGAGGCAGGGCGCGACCCCGACGAGCTGCGCGTCCTGGTCGACCTCTACGCCGTGATCGGACAGGACAGGGCCAGCGCCCAGGCGCGGCTCGACCTGCTCGAAGGGCTCGAGGGCGTCACGTGGGACACCGACTCGCTCACGCACGTGGGCACGGCCCGCGACCTCGCCGAGGTCGTCGAGGAGTGGTTCGAGGCGGGCGCCGCGGACGGGTTCACGATCCGACCCTCCTCGCTCCGCACGGATCTCGACGCGCTGGTCGACGGCGTCGTGCCGCTGCTCCAGGACGCAGGCGTCTTCCGCGCCGCATACCCGGGCACGACCCTGCGGGACACCCTGGGCCTCGCCCGCCCCGCCAACCGCTACGCCGCCGCGATCGCCTGAGGAACCCCCACCATGACGCACCCCACCCCCGCCTCGTCGGCCCGCCCGCACGACGGTCGGCCCCGCAAGCAGATCCACCTGGGCGCCCACTTCCCGGGCGTCAACAACACGACCGTGTGGAGCGACCCGGCCTCGCGCAGCCAGATCGAGTTCAGCTCGTTCGAGCACCTCGCGCGCCGGGCCGAGGCCGCGAAGCTCGACTTCTTCTTCCTCGCCGAGGGCCTGCGGCTGCGCGAGCACAAGGGGCAGATCCACGACCTCGACGTCGTGGGCCGCCCCGACACGCTCCCGGTCCTGGCAGCGCTCGCCGCGGTCACCGACCGCCTGGGCCTCGCGGGGACGGTCAACACGACGTTCAACGAGCCCTACGAGCTGGCCCGCCAGTTCGCGACGCTCGACCTCCTGTCCGGGGGGCGTGCGGCCTGGAACCTGGTCACGAGCCCCGACGCCTTCACGGGTGCGAACTTCCGCCGCGGCGGGTTCCTGCCCTACGAGGAACGGTACGAGCGCGCGGGCGAGCTCGTCGCCCTGGCCCGGCAGCTGTGGGACGCGTGGGACGACGACGCGGTGGACGAGGACGAGCTCGTGCGGCCCGGGGCCGTGCGCCCGTTCGCACACCAGGGCAAGCACTTCGACGTGTCGGGCCGGTTCGAGACCCCGCGCGGGCCTCAGGGGCACCCCGTCCTGTTCCAGGCGGGCGACTCGGCCGACGGGCGCGACTTCGCGGCGGCGACGGCCGACGTCGTCTTCTCGGCGCACTCGGCGTTCGAGGACGGCCAGGCGTTCTACGCCGACGTGAAGTCCCGCCTCGCGGCCCACGGTCGCGACCGCGACTCGCTCAAGATCCTCCCCGCGACGGTCGTCGTCCTGGGGGACACGGCCGAGGAGGCCGCCGAGCGTGCGCGGGAGATCCGGCTCCAGCAGGTCCCTGGGCGGACGGCGATCGCGTTCCTCGAGCAGGTCTGGGGGCGGGACCTCACGGCGTACGACCCCGAGGGGCCGCTGCCCGACGTCGAGCCCGACCTCGACCACCTGAACATCACGCGCGGCCGCGTCCGGCACGTCAGCAACCCAGGCCCGGTGGTCCGCGCCTGGCGCGAGAAGGCCGCGGCCAACGGCTGGTCCATCCGGGACCTCGTGATCGAGGTGTCGGGTCGCGGCGGGTTCGTCGGCACGGCGCAGCAGGTCGCCGACGACATCGACCGCCACGTGCAGGAGGACGCGTCGGACGGCTTCATCCTCGTGCCGCACCTGACCCCCACGGGCCTCGACGACGTGCTCGACCAGGTCGTGCCGCTGCTCCAGGAGCGCGGCTCGTTCCGCACCGAGTACACGGGCACGACGCTCCGCGACCACCTGGGGCTCTCGCGTCCCGAGGTGGGGTCGAGGCGCCCCGCGGGAGCCTCGACCGGCACGACGTCCCACTCCGCCTGACCCGGCTCGACCGCCCGACCACCGCCCGACCACCAGCCCCGAAGGAGCATCATGACGACGAGCACCACGTCCCCGGCAGGCGTCACCACGCGCGGCCGCCACACGGCGTCCGCACCGACGGGCACGCCCGTCGAGCAGTCCGGCTCGGCGACGAGCGCCGCCGCGGCCGCGTGGTCGGCGTGGCACGCCGAGCGCGAGCGCACCCTGCGCGAGCAGCACGGCTGGCTCACCCTCACGTCGCTGCACTGGGTCCCGGAGTCCCCGACGTCCTTCCCGGGCCTGCCCGGCCAGTGGTGGTCGGACGCGGACGGCGTGCACCTGCGCGCCGCGGCGGCCGACGCGATCGTCCCGGCCGGCGGCCAGGACGCACTGCGCGGCACGCACGTCCAGGACGTCGCGGAGGGCGCGTCGACGTTCGTCGCGACCTTCGTGCCCGACGGCGCCGACCCGGCCTCCCCGGTCGCGGTCGAGCTCGTGCGGCGCACCGGGCGCTACGGGCTGCGCGTGCGTGACCCCCGGGCCCGCACCCGGGTCACGTTCGAGGGTGTCCCGACCTTCGCCTACGACCCGTCGTGGGTTCTCGACGCACCGGTCCGCTGGTACGACGAGCCGGTCGCGGAGGTCGTGGGCGGCGCGCAGCCCGGCCTGGAGCACCACGTCCAGGTCGTGGGCGAGGTCGACGTCACGCGCAACGGCCTGACGACGACCCTGCGGCTCACGGGCACGCCGGGCGGCAGTGCGAGCCTGCTGTTCACCGACCCGGCCCCCGGCGTCGCGGACTGGCGCGTGCTGTTCGTCGACCGCGCCGCAGCCTCCGACAAGACCGACGCCCCCGACGAGGTCGACGCCCCCGACGACGAGCGCGTTGCCGGGCCGGACGACGCCGTCCGGACGCTGCGGCTCGACCTGAACCGCACGCTCAACCTGCCCTACGCCTTCACCGACTTCGGCACGTGCCCGCGCCCGGTCGAGGGCAACGTCCTGCCGTTCTCGGTCGAGGCGGGGGAGAAGGTGCCGCGATGAGCGCGCCCACGACGGCGGTCGCGGTCCGCTCCGTCCACCTGCACGACCCGCTGGTGCGCCCGTTGCTCGACGAGCTCGCGCACGAGTACGCCTCGCGCTACCGCAGCCTCCTCGACGAGGAGGACCTGCGCGCTGAGATGGAGCACTACCCTGCGACCGACTTCGCGGCCCCGCACGGCGACCTCGTGCTGCTCCTCGCGGACGGCGAGCCGGTCGCGGGTGGTGCGTTCCGCCGTCGGGCAGAACCGGAGGTCGGTGACCCCGCCCGCCGGACCCGGCCGGACGCCGGGCCGCACGCCCGGGGCGCCACGCACTCCGACGACGGCGTCCCCCTCGTCGCGACCGCCGAGCTCAAGCGCATCTGGACCCACTCGGCCCACCGGCGGCGCGGGCTCGCCCGCCAGGTCCTCGCCGAGCTCGAGCAGCGCGCGGCCGGGCGCGGCTACCCCCGGATCTACCTGACGACCGGACCCCGCCAGCCCGAGGCCGCAGGCCTGTACCTCAGCGCGGGCTACACCCCGCTGTTCGACGTGACGCGCGACCCCGAGGAGATCGGGCCCCTGGCGTTCGAGAAGTGGCTCTGTCCGCACGTGTCAGAACCGGTGTGACCCCGAGGTCACGCTCGCTCTGACACGGCTGGACCAGCCCACGCCCACCCCCCTTCTCTCCCCGAGGTCCACCATGAGCACCCTGTCCCTCCCGCAGGACGAGTCGCGCCAGCTCGCGCCACCCCCCGGATCCCTGCCCGACCCGCCGGGCGCCACCGCCACTGTCGACCGATCCGTCTCCGACGGGGCCACCGCTCCCGACGAGGCCACCTCGCGCTGGGAGGACCTCAAGGTCGTCCCCGCCCGCCACCCGGGACGCTGGGTCGCGACCGCGTTCGTCGCGGTCCTGGTCGCGATGGTCGTCAGCTCGCTCGTGACCAACCCCAAGTGGGAGTGGTCGGTCGTCGCGCAGTACCTGACCTGGCCCTCTGTGCTGGGCGGGCTGTGGGGGACCATCCGGCTGACGGCGGTCGCCGCGGTCATCGGGTTCGGGCTCGGGACGGTCCTCGCGCTCATGCGACTGTCCCGCTCCCCGCTGCTCCAGGCCGTGTCGTCGGCGTACACGTGGGTGTTCCGCTCGGTGCCCCTGATCCTGCAGCTTCTCCTCTGGTACAACCTGGCCTACCTGTACCCGACGCTGTCGCTCGGCATCCCGTTCGGCCCCGGCTTCCTGGAGTTCGGCACGCTCGACGTGATCGACAAGTTCGGCGCCGCGATCCTGGGCCTGGGCCTGTCGCAGGCCGCCTACTCCTCGGAGATCGTGCGCGCCGGGATCCTCTCGGTCGACCAGGGCCAGCACGAGGCCGCGGCGTCCCTGGGCATCCCGCGCTCGCGCCAGACGCTGCGCATCGTGCTGCCGCAGGCCATGCGGACCATCGTGCCGACGTCGGTCAACGAGATCATCGGCCTCGTCAAGGGGACCTCGGTCGTGTACGTCCTCGCGTACGGCGAGCTGTTCTACACGATCGGCGTCATCTACGGCCGCAACCAGCGCGTCGTCCCGCTGCTCATGGTCGCGGCCATCTGGTACCTCGTCATCACGACGGTCCTGACGATCGCGCAGTACTACGTCGAACGGCACTACGCCAAGGGCGCCGTCCGCACGCTGCCCCCGACCCCGGTCCAGCGCGTCCGGTGGACGCTCCAGGTCGCGTGGTCCCGGGTCACCGGACGCCCCGCGCCCGCCCACCTGCCACCCGCCTACGCGGCGCGCGCCGCCGTCGGGCGCGGTCACCTGACCCGCACCGGGGCGACCGGCCGCCACCCTGGAGGTGCCGCATGACCGCCACGACCACCCGTCCCGCGGCCGAGCCGGCCAACCCGCCCACCACGCCCCTGGGCCTCGTCGAGGTCCGCGGCGTCCACAAGTCGTACGGCACGCTCGAGGTGCTCGCGGGCATCGACCTCGTGGTCCGCCCGGGCGAGGTGACCGTGATCCTCGGCCCGTCCGGCTCGGGGAAGTCGACGCTGCTGCGCGTCATCAACCACCTGGAGAAGGTCGACCGCGGGTTCGTCGCGGTCGACGGCGACCTCATCGGGTACTCCCGCCGAGGAGACACGCTGCGCGAGCTCAAGGAGAAGGACATCCTCGTCCAGCGGACCCGGATCGGGTTCGTGTTCCAGAGCTTCAACCTCTTCCCGCACCTCACGGCCCTCGAGAACGTCGTCGAGGCGCCCGTCTCGGCGCAGGGCCGACCACGCGCCGAGGTCGAGGTCGAGGCGCGCGAGCTCCTGGCCCGGGTCGGCCTCGCCGACAAGGTCGACGCCCGCCCGCGCCAGCTCTCGGGCGGGCAGCAGCAGCGCGTGGCGATCGCCCGCGCGCTCGCGACCCGGCCCCGCGTCCTGCTCTTCGACGAACCGACGTCGGCGCTCGACCCCGAGCTCGTCGGCGAGGTGCTCGACGTCATCAAGGACCTCGCGCACGGCGGCACGACCATGGTCGTCGTCACGCACGAGATCGGCTTCGCCCGCGAGGTCGCCGACACGGTCGTCTTCATGGACGCGGGTCGCATCGTCGAGCAGGGGCCCCCAGCCCAGGTCCTCGACGCGCCCCGCCACGACCGGACCAGGGCCTTCCTCGACAAGGTCCTGTGACCGACCCCCGGGGTCTGGCACACCCGAGGCCGGTCCGCGTCACCCGCCCCACCGCACTCCCACCCACCACGAAAGAGAACACGATGTCCCTGCACACCTCCGGCGCGCCCGCCCGCCCCTCGGCGGCGTCCCGCACCGGTCGCCGCCCCGCCCGTCTCTCCCACCGCGCGGTCGCCGCCGTCGCGACCCTTCCCCTCCTCGCGCTGCTCGCGGCGTGCGCGACGAACGCCGACGCCGAGCCCGGCACGGCCGACAACGAGAAGGCCGCGGAGGCCGCCGGTCTCGTGATCGACACCTCGCCCGACCAGGAGTTCATCCACACGACCGAGTCGCCCGAGGCGATCGCGCTCCTGCCCGAGGACGTCAAGGCCGCAGGGGTCCTCAAGGTCTCCACGACCGCGGGCGGGCTGCCGCCCCTGGGGTTCCTCGCGGACGACGACAAGACGCCCATCGGCAACGAGCCCAACATCGCCGTCCTCGTCGCGGACGCCCTGGGTCTCGACCTCGAGCTCGAGGTCAAGGCGTGGGCCGACTGGCCGCTCGCGCTGCAGTCCGGGGACGTCGACGCCGTGATCTCGAACGTCACCGTGACCGAGGAGCGCAAGGAGCTGTACGACTTCTCGTCCTACCGCAACGACCAGCTCGGCTGGCTCGCGGGCGCGTCGAACGACAAGGTGCCACCGATCAAGGAGGCCAAGGACATCGCGGGCCTCACGGTGGGCGTCGGGTCGGGCACCAACCAGGAGAAGATCCTGCTCGCCTGGAACGAGGAGAACGTGGCCGCGGGCCTCGACCCCCTCAAGGGCGGTGAGCCCGAGTACTACGAGGACTACAAGGACGCGCTGCTCGCGGTCGCCTCGGGTCGCCTCGACCTGTACGTGGGCCCCAACGCGAGCCTCGCGTACAGCGCCGCGACCGCGCCCGACCAGTACAAGGTCGTGGGCACGCTCAACGGCGGCTGGCCCGCGACGGCGCAGATCGCGGTCGCGACCCTCAAGGGCAGCGAGCTCGCCCCGGCCGTCACGGCGGCCATCAACCACGCGATCGAGGACGGCAGCTACGCCAAGCTCCTCGAGCACTGGGGCCTGGAGGACGAGGCGATCGCCGCCTCGGAGACCAACCCGCCCGGGCTGCCCAAGCCCTGACCGGACGGCCGCCCGGCCCGCGGGGCTCCTCCTGGGACCCGCGGGCCGGCGGCACCGGACCACCCACCGTGAAGCAGCCCCGAGAGAGGCACCCAGCATGACCGAGCACGTGTCGCACGTCGTCGTCGGCGGCGGCGTCATGGGGTCCGCCGCGGCGTGGCAGCTCGCACGCGCGGGGCACGACGTCGTCCTGCTCGAACGCTTCGAGCCCGGCCACGCGAACGGCGCCTCGCACGGCGCGTCGCGCATCTACCGCACGACGTACTCCCAGCCCGCGTACCTCGACCTCGCGCAGGAGGCGTTCGGCCTGTGGCGCGAGCTCGAACGCGACGCAGGGCTGCGCGCGGGCGCGGTCCTCACGCTGACCGGTGGCGTGAGCCACGGCTTCCCACGGCGCACCGAGATCGGGGACGCGTTCGTCGCGCGCGGCATCCCGCACGAGTGGTTGCGCCCCGAGGAGGCGGCCGAACGCTGGCCGGGCCTGCGCTTCGAGGGCGACGTCCTGCACGAGACCGAGACGGCCGGGCGGGTACACGCCGACCGTGCCGTCGCGGCGTTCCAGTCCGCGGCCCGCGCGCACGGTGCCGACGTCCGCCACGGCGTGCACGTCCGCCACGTCCACCCGGGTCCGGGCTCGGTACGTGTCGTCACGGACCGGGGCGACCTGGTCGCGGGCACGGTCGTGGTCGCCGTGGGCGCGTGGAGCACGGGCCTGCTGGGGGCGGCGTTCCCCGAGCCCGACGGCGCCGCGCCCCTCCCGTCCCTCGTCGTCACCCAGGAGCAGCCCGCGCACTTCGCCCTCACCCTGGGTGCACCGGCGGAGGGCGCCTGGCCGGCGTTCACGCACGCCCCCGCCGAGCCGCACGCGTGGCCCAGCGGCGTCTACGGGCTCGCGACCCCGGGGGAGGGGATCAAGGTCGGGTTCCACGGCGTCGGTCCCCGCACGGACCCCGACCGGCGGACCTTCCGTCCCGAGCCGGGGCAGCTCGCCCAGCTCCAGGACTACGTCCGGGCGTGGGTGCCGGGCGCCGACGCGGAGCGGCTCGTGCCCGTCTCCTGCACGTACACCACGACTCCGGACCACGACTTCGTGCTCGACCGCGTGGGCCGCGTCGTGATCGCCGCGGGGTTCTCGGGGCACGGCTTCAAGTTCGCGCCGTCGATCGGGCGGGTCCTGGCCGAGCTGGCCCGCGAGGACCCGGACGCATCGCCCGAGGCCGCGGACCGGGTGTTCTCCCTGGCCCGCTTCGCGCGCGGTCCGCTGGCGCAGGTTCGCGGCCGGGCGGACTGACCGGCAGACCCCGCCTGCGACACCGACCACCTCGTTCCGCTCCGACCACCGAAAGGCCACCATGTCGACCTCGACCGACCTCGCCGCACCCCCCAAGGCCGTCCTCGCGACGGACCCCCTCGCGACGGCCTCGCCCCTGACCGAGCGCTACGGCCCCGGCCAGGCCGTCGTCCTCGCGGAGCCCACCGCGGCGATCGACGGGATCCTGCGGCACCGCACGGTGCGCGCCTACCTCCCCGACGCGCTCGACGAGGCGGTCCTGCCGACCCTCGTCGCGGCCGCGCAGTCCGCCCCGACGTCGTCCAACATGCAGTTCTGGAGCGTCGTCGCGGTCACCGACCCGGAGCGCAAGGACCGGCTCGCGGCGCTCGCGGGTGGTCAGGAGCACATCCGGCAGGCGCCGCTCCTGCTCGTGTGGGTCGCGGACCTGGCGCGTGCGCGCGCGATCGGCGAGGCGCACGGCACCTCGCTCGAAGGCACCGACTACCTGGACTCGACGGTCGTGGCGTTCGTCGACGCGGCCCTCGCCGCGCAGAACGCCGTCGTCGCCGCGGAGTCGCTGGGGCTCGGGACCGTGTACATCGGTGCGCTGCGCCACCACCCCGAGCAGGTCGCGGCCGAGCTCGGCCTGCCCGAGGGCACCGTCGCGGTGGTGGGGCTCGTCGTCGGGCACCCGGACCCCGCGGGAGGCGAGCGGGTCAAGCCGCGCCTGCCCCAGGCCGCCGTGCTGCACCACGAGACCTACGACCTCGACGCCCAGGTCGAGCACGTCGACGCCTACGAGGACGTCATCGCGCCGTTCTACCGCGACGAGGGGCTCACGGAGAGCTGGCGCCGCCGCGTGGTCGACCGGCTCGCGATCCCCGGCCCCCAGCGCGGCCACGCGCACCTGCACTCGGCGCTCGCGGCCCGCGGCCTGCCGTCCCGCTGACCCATCTCCTGCTGAGTGCGGTGCAGATGTCGTCAGATCGGGCGATCGACGACAACTACTCCGCACCCAGCGCCCCACCGACTCACAGAGGACCTTTCGATGACCACCTCCGACCAGCCGACCGTCCCTCAGCTGTCGCCCCCGAGCCGGGTCCCGCTGTCGATCCTCGACCTCGCCGTCGTGAGCGAGGGATCGACCGGTGCCCAGGCCCTGCGCGACACCCTCGACACCGCTGTCCGCGCGGACGCCCTCGGTTACCGCCGCATCTGGTTCGCCGAGCACCACCTGTCGCCCGGCGTCGCGTCGGCGTCCCCCGCGGTCCTCGCGGCCCTCGTCGCGGAGCGCACGTCGCGCATCCGCGTCGGGTCGGGGGCCGTGCTGCTGAGCACGACGAGCCCGCTGATCGCGGCCGAGCAGTTCGGGACCGTCGCGGCCCTGCACCCTGGGCGCGTGGACCTCGGCCTGGGGCGGGCCTTCACCCCACCCCCCGCCAAGGGTGCGCAGAGCGCGGGAGGCGAGGTCCCGCCGTCGGGCACGGGAGAGGCACCCGCCGCACCCCCGGTCCAGCCCGCCCCCGAGCGTCCGGCCGGGACGCGCGTGGTCGACGGGCTCCTGGTCCCCGCCGCGCCGGGCGTCGACCTCTCCGACTCCGCCCTGCGTGAGCGGCTGCTCGCCCAGAAGGAGGTCGTCGGTGCGAGCCGGACCCCGGGGGAGTTCGGCGCCGAGCTCGAGCTGGTCCTCGGGCTGCGCGCCGGGACGTTCACCGACGGAGCGGGCACCGGGTGGACGAGCCCTCCCGTCGAGGGCGCGGCGTTCGACCTGTTCGTCCTCGCGTCGAGCGGCGGCGTGAGCGCCCGCGTCGCGGGCGAGCTCGGGCTGCCGCTCGCCGCGAACTACCACGTGGGCCCGTCCGCGACCCTCGACACCGTCGCGGCCTACCGGGCGGCGTTCCGGCCGGGAGTGCTCGACCGCCCGTACGTCGTGGTCTCGGCCGACGTCCTCGTCGCGGACACCGACGACGAGGCCCGCCGGATCGGCGAGCCGTTCACGGCCTGGGTCCTGTCGATCCGTCGCGGGGCGGGCGGTGCCGTCGCGTACCCGGCGCCCGGCACGTCGCCGGCGTGGGAGGACCTGACCGATGCCGACCGGGCCGCCGTCCAGGACCGCGTCGAGACGCGGTTCGTCGGGTCGCCCGAGACCGTCGTCGAACGCCTCGAGACCCTGGCGCGCGTGACCGCTGCCGACGAGATCGTCGTCACGACCGCCGCCCACGACCCCGCCGACCGGGCGCGCTCGTTCGAGCTCCTGGCCCGGCACTGGGGTCTGCAGGGCGTCGTCGACGCCCCCACCCGTGAACCCGCCCTCGCCAGGTAGACCACCCGCGACCCGCCCCACCAGAACCCGGAGAACCCACATGACCCAGCACCAGCCCCTCCTCACCCCGGCCACCGACGCGGGAGCCCGCGTCGCCGACGGGGCCTTCCTGATCGACGTGCGCAGCGAGGGTGGCCGCGCGACCGCCGGCACGATCCCCGGCGCCACGGTCACCGACCGCGACGACCTCGACGCGATCTTCGGCCCTGCCGCCGCCCCTGCGGTGTCGCTCGACACCCCGGTCGTCGTGGTCTGCGGCTCCGAGCGCGGCTCGGGCCCCGTCGCCGAGGCCCTCGCGGCACGCGGCTACACGAACGTCACGCACGTCGAGGGCGGCTTCCCCGCCTGGCGCGACGCGGGACTCCCGGCCGAGCCGGGGACGGGAGCGGCGCCGTCGGGCCCGCACGAGCCCGTCCGGCAGCGCGCATGAGCGCGCCCACCACGTCGCGCCCGCGCGCGGACAGCCTGCCCGACGGCGTCGCTCACCGGAGCGAGCAGACCCCCCGGGGAGTGGGGACGCCCGGGGACGGGGTGACCGTGCGGCTCGTGACGCCCGCCGAGCACGAGGCCGTCGCCGACCTGCTCGACGCGGCGTACGGGCACGAGTACTCGATCTCGGAGTCGTACCGGGCCGTGCTGCGCGACGTCACGAGCCGCGCCGCCGAGCACGACGTGTGGGTCGCGGTCGACGACGAGACCGGCGCCCTGCTCGGGACCGTCGCGACGCCGTCGCCCGGCCGGCACATCTCGCCGCTGGCCCGCGAGGGCGAGCTCGACTTCCGGCTGCTCGGTGTCGCTCCCGCGGCCCGGGGGCGGGGGATCGGGACCGCGCTCACGCGGCACGTCCTCGACGTGGCCCGTGCCCAGGGAGCGCAGCGGGTCGTCATGAACTCCGGCCCGCAGATGACCCGCGCGCACAGGCTCTACGAGGCGCTCGGGTTCCGGCGCCTGACCGAGCGTGAGACCCGCGTGATCGAGGGGGAGGGCGGTGGCCGGCTGCACGCGTACGGCCTCGACCTCACCCCGGAGCCACGCTCACCGAGACAGCACCCCACCGCACCCGACCTCACCTGAACCGGAGAACACCATGCCCGTCGAGTTCCTCGGCATCGCCACCACGAGCGACGCCTCCGAGACCACCGCCCGTACGACCGCCCCCTTCGACAAGCAGTACCTCGAGCGCCTCGTGCGCGCGCACGAGGACAACGGGTGGACCCGCGTCCTGTTCGCCTACGGGTCGAGCGGCCCTGAGCCGTCGGCGCTCGCGGCCTGGACCGCGGCCCGCCTCGACACGGTCGAGCTGCTGCTCGCGCACCGCCCCAACGTCTCCTACCCGACGTTCGCGGCCAAGTCGTTCGCGACGCTCGACCAGCTCTCCGAGGGGCGGCTGTCCGTCCACTTCATCACGGGCGGCAACGACCACGAGCAGGGGCGCGAGGGCGACACGCTGACCAAGGACGAGCGCTACGCCCGCACCCAGGAGTACATCCAGATCGTCAAGAGGGCGTGGTCGAGCGCCGAGCCGTTCGACCACCACGGGACGTTCTACGACTTCGACGACTTCGTGCTGGACGCCAAGCCGTTCGAGGGACGCACGCCAACGATCTCGTTCGGCGGGTCCTCCGACGCGGCGTTCAAGGTCGGTGCGGCCGAGGCCGACATCTACGCGGTGTGGGGCGAGCCGCTCGACCGCACGGCCGAGCAGATCCAGCGGGTCCACGCGGAGGCCGCTGCCGCCGGGCGCTCCACGCCCCCGCGGATCCACGCCGCGTTCCGCCCGATCCTCGGCGCGACCGAGGAGCTGGCCTGGGAGAAGGCCCACCGCGTGCTCGACCGGATCGAGGAGCGCAAGGCCGCGGCCGGGGGCGTGCCGAGCCGTCGCCACCCGATCGACAAGCCGGAGAACGCGGGCTCGCAGCGCCTCCTGGAGATCGCGGCCCAGGGCGACCGGTTCGACACGGCCCTGTGGACCGCGACGGCCAGGGCCACGGGGGGAGCGGGCAACTCGAACGCGCTCGTCGGGACGCCCGAGACCGTCGCGCAGGCGCTGCTCGCGTACTACGACCTGGGAGTCCGCATCATCTCGGCTCGTGGCTACGACCTGCTCGACGACGCGACCGACTTCGGTCGCTACGTCATCCCGATCGTGCGCGAGGAGGTCGCCAAGCGCGACGCCGAGGCGGCGTCGACCCAGGCGGCCTGAGCACTCCCTCGGCACCACCACCCACCCCCACCAAGGAGCTTCCGTGCGTTTCCAGGTCCTCGACATCGTCTTCAACCCGCCCCACCCCGTCACGGGCGAGGCCGTGCCCGCGGCCGACCGGCTCGAACGCGTCGTCGAGACCGCGGTCCTGGCGGAGGAGCTCGGCCTCGACGCGTTCGCGGTCGGCGAGCGGCACGCTGGGGACGTGCTGTCCTCGTCGCCGACGGTGATCCTCGGGGCGATCGCCGCCCGGACGTCGCGCATCCTGCTGAGCACGGGCGTGACGGTGCTGTCCCTGCTCGACCCGATCCGGGTCGCCGAGGACTACGCGACGATCGACCAGCTCAGCCGGGGCCGGTTCGAGATGGTCATCGGCAAGGGCAACGAGGCCCTCCAGTACCCGCTGCTGGGTCTCGACCTCGCCAAGCAGTACGAGTACCTCGAGGAGAACTACGAGCTGCTCCGGCTGCTCCTGAGCGGCGAGGAGGTCGACTGGGAGGGACGTCACCGCCCCGACCTGCAAGGCGCCACGACCCTGCCGCGCCCGTACGACGGTGCGTTCCGGATCTGGCACGGGTCCGCGACCTCGCGGTTCGCTGTCGAGCTCGCCGCGAGGTGGGGCGACCCGATCGTGAGCGCCAACGCGCTCCAGCCCCGCGAGAGCTACCAGGTACTGATCGACCACTACCGCGAGCAGTACGCGGCCGCAGGGCACGACCCGGCGTACGGGTTCGTCGGGTCGGGGTCCGGCGGGCTGTTCCTCGCGGACACGACCGAGCAGGCGATCGAGGAGTTCCGCCCCATCTACGAGGGCGCCGTCGCGCGCGCAGACCTGCGCAAGCACGACCCGTCCGCGGTCGGCAAGGTCACGAGCTTCCGGACCATCGAGGAGGCCGTCGAGCGCGGCCCCGCCCTCGTCGGCTCTCCCGAGCGCGTGGCCGAGAAGATCCTCGACTACCACCAGAGCTACGGGCACGACCTCCAGTCGGTCTCGATCAACCACCTCCTGGAGCCCGCCCGGCAGGACGACGTGCTGCGCCGGTTCGCGGAGGAGGTCGTGCCGCTGGTCAGGGCCGAGGTCAAGACCGACCTCTGGGGGCCCGCCGACGCCCGCCGGGCCAAGGGGTTCACGGCACGGTAGGCCTGGCTGGGGAGCGGGCGAGGGACGCCCGGCAGAGGCCGACCGCGGGCCGGCCGGGCACGACCGGCACCCTGGCGGAGCGTTCCCGCTCGGCCTAGGCTGGAAGTGTCCGGCAGGCCCTCGCGTGCGCCGGGCACGGGCACGGAAGAAGGCTCCGACGATGTGGCTCCTCGTGGTCTCCGGAGCGGTGGGCGCGGCCCTGGTCGCCGCCATCGCCTGGTCCACGATGCGCGTCGGCCGGTCTTCCACCGATGCCCTCCCGCCACCCGGACCGCACCGGACCACCCTGCGCGAGCGGCGCCGTCGGGCTCCCGATCCTCTCGTCGCGCTCGCTCTCCAGATCCGCCTCGGGCGGCTCGCCGACGAGCTGCGCGCGGTCGAGGCCGACCCGGACGTCTACGCCCGCGCCCACCACTACCTCGCCGCGCAGGGCGCGTACGACGCGCTGCTGCGCGAGGCGTGCCGGCTCAGCGGCCTCGACGTCGTGGCCGACCCGCTGCGCGCGGGCCTGCGCAGCGACGAGGACGAGCGGCTGCGCGAGGAGCTCGAGCTCAGCGCGCGCGGGTGGACCTGGTAGCCAGGCGGCACGGGTGAGGGGCCCGACGGCGGCGCGCTCCGCCGTCGGGCCCCTCACCCAGATCGTGGGCCTCAGAGGGCCGAGTGGTCCCCGATCCGGTGGTAGGACCGGTCGTGGTAGACGAGCGGCGTGGCGTCCGCCCGGGTCCCCGACGCGAGCGCGCGCAGCGAGACCAGGTAGCTGTCGCCCACGGGCGTGCGCTGGATGATGCGGCCGCGCACCCAGGACAGCGCGCCGTCGATCACGGGCTCCCCGGACGCGAGAGGAGCCCACCCGCCGGCTGCGAAGCGGTCGATCCCGCTCGTCGCGAACCGCGCGGACACGTCGTCCTGGTCGGCGCTGAGGAAGTTGACCGTGACCGTGCGGGCCGCGGAGATCGCGGGCCACGACGACGACGTCGACGCGAGCGAGAACGCGAGCAGCGGCGGCGCGGCCGAGACCGAGATGACCGACGTCGCCGTGAAGCCCACGGGCCGGCCCTCGTGCTCGAGCGCGATCACCGCGACGCCCGCGGGGTGCTGCCGGAACACCGCCTTGTAGGCGTCGGCGCTGAGCTGCGGCTCGTCCTGCTCGTGGAGCAGGGCCTCGAGCCCGGCGAGGCGCGCGACGTCGGAGCGGGTCGTGGGTTCGGCGGTCATCGGGTCACCTCGGCGAGCTCGGGGGCGGTCGCGTGGGTGGTCTCCTGCCCGACGGCGTCGCCCGCCGCCCGCAGCAGGGGACCTCCCGCGTGGCCGAGCCAGGCGTCGACGGCGCTCGTGAGGTCGGCCTCGCCCAGCCGGGAGTCCAGGAGGGTCAGCGTGCGTGCGGGGACCGTCGCGCCGAGCTCGACGAGGAGCGGGCGCAGGTGCACCTCGCCCGCGAGAGCGTGCGCGGGGTTGCCCGACACCACGACCGGGACGGCCACGACGCTGGCCAGCCCGTCCGGGCCGTAGAGGTCGAGGAACGCCTTGAGGAGGCCGGTGTACGAGCCCTTGTAGACGGGCGTCGCGACGACCAGGACCGCGGCGCCCGCGGCGGTCTCCCGCGCGGCGTCGGCGCGCGGGTGCTCGGGGGCGAGGATCTCGGTCGCGATCTCGGCGAGGTCGATCGTGGCCTGGTCGGGCCCGTTCACGTCAGGCCCGTTCACGTCGGCCGCGGCCAGGCCCAGGTGGTCGGCGACCCGGGCCGCGACCGTCCGGGCGGCGGCCAGGGTCCGCGAACCGGGACGGGGGTTGCCGACCAGGGTGACCAGGGCCGGTCGCGGGTGGTCGGTCTGCGTGGGGCGGGGGGCTGCAGGGTGCTGGGTCATCGCTTCCTCACTGTCGTCGTGCTGCACGCTTGCCGCGTCGTGCCGGCGCGGCCGGGTCATCTCCCGGAGCACCCCGTCGTGAAGGGGTTGCTGACCAGCGAGCCGGGGCTTCGCGCTGGTGCTCGTGACCTCTGGACAGGGGTATAGACCCGTGGGGGGCTTTCTGCACCGATCCGGTCGAGAATTCTCACGGGGTGGACGGAGGTTTCGTGCTGCGTGCTCTGGCACGTCACACGGTGTCGACCGACGCAGGGAGACCGGACCGTTGCCCCGGGCACGAGCAACGTCCCAGGTCGTGAGCCCGGCGTCTCCCAGAGTGGGACGGGAGTACGGCGCTGTTTACGAGTACGTAACCTGGTGCGGTTCAAAGCCCGCCCTGCCGAGGAGCACTCCATGGATAGTCGTCTGCAGTCCGTCTTCGACGAGGTCCTCGCCCGCAACCCTGGTGAGGTCGAGTTCCACCAGGCGGTTCGCGAGGTCTTCGACTCGCTCGGGCCGGTGCTCCAGAAGAACCCCCAGTACGTCGACGCGGCCGTGCTCGAGCGCATCTGCGAGCCCGAGCGCCAGATCATCTTCCGCGTGCCGTGGGTCGACGACCAGAACCACGTCCAGATCAACCGCGGCTTCCGCGTCGAGTTCAACTCGGCCCTCGGCCCGTTCAAGGGCGGTCTGCGCTTCCACCCGTCGGTGTACCTGGGAATCGTCAAGTTCCTCGGGTTCGAGCAGATCTTCAAGAACTCCCTCACGGGCATGCCCATCGGCGGCGGCAAGGGCGGCTCTGACTTCGACCCGCGCGGCAAGTCCGACGGCGAGGTCATGCGCTTCTGCCAGTCCTTCATGACCGAGCTCTACCGCCACATCGGCGAGTACACCGACGTCCCCGCGGGGGACATCGGCGTGGGAGGCCGCGAGATCGGCTACCTGTTCGGCCAGTACAAGCGCATCACGAACCGCTACGAGTCCGGCGTCCTCACGGGCAAGGGCATCAGCTGGGGCGGGTCGCTCGTGCGGACCGAGGCCACGGGCTACGGCACGGTGTTCTTCGCGGACCACATGCTGCGTACCAAGGGCCAGAGCTTCGACGGCCAGCGCGTCGTCGTCTCCGGATCGGGGAACGTCGCGACCTACGCGATCCAGAAGGCCCAGCAGCTCGGTGCGAACGTCGTGTCCTTCTCCGACTCCTCGGGCTACGTGGTGGACGAGGCAGGCGTGGACGTCGACCTGCTCCGCCAGATCAAGGAGGTCGAGCGCGGGCGCGTGGCCGACTACGTCGAGCGCCGCCCCGGCGCGCGCCTCGTGACGGGCGGCAGCATCTGGGACGTCCCCGCGACGGTCGCGCTGCCGTGCGCCACCCAGAACGAGCTGACCGAGCAGGACGCCAAGCAGCTCGTCGCGAACGGCGTCCTCGCGGTCGCGGAGGGCGCCAACATGCCCACGACCCCGGGCGCCGTCGCGCTCCTGCAGGACGCCGGCGTGCTGTTCGCACCCGGCAAGGCCGCGAACGCCGGCGGCGTCGCGACCTCGGCCCTCGAGATGCAGCAGAACGCCTCGCGCGACGCGTGGACGTTCGAGTACACCGAGGAGCGCCTCGCGCACATCATGGCGGGCATCCACGCGCGCTGCGAGGAGACCGCCGACGAGTACGGGACGCCGGGCAACTACGTCCTGGGTGCGAACATCGCGGGCTTCACCAAGGTCGCCGACGCGATGATCTCGCTGGGCGTCATCTGACCGACCTGAGCCCTTGGGGCCCTACCGACCGACGGGAGCGTCGTCCTCCGTGCGCCTCACGGCGTGCGCAGGACGCCGCTCCCGTCGGCGTTCCGGGGGCTCGACGCCGTGGCGAGGGGAGCGGCCCCTGACGGCAGAGCGCGCGCGGTCCCGTCGGGTCTACGCTGACCGCTGACACCGGGTGCGCTGCGGCGTGCCGACCCCTGACCCAAGGAGCATCCCCACATGGCACGCGAGGTCGCCCTCGAGATCGCAGTCCAGGACACCGACGGCGTGCGGGTCGCGGCGGAGGTCGGCGCCCAGCGCGTCGAGCTGTGCGCGGCGCTCGGGGCGACGGGCGGGCTGACGCCGAGCATCGGGCTCGTCGAGGCGGCGGTCGCTGCGGCCCTCGAGGTGGCGGGGGACGCCGCGCCCGTCGAGGTGCACCCCCTGATCCGGCCGCGCCCGGGCGGCTTCGTGTTCACTGCGGCAGAGGTCGACGTGCAGGTGCGCGACGTGCGCGCGGCGGTGGTCGCGGGGGCGTCCGGGGTCGTGATCGGTGCGCTCACCGCCGACGGGCTCGTCGACTCCGACGCGGTGCGCGCTCTCGTCGAGGCGGCGGACGGGCGCGAGGTGACGTTCCACCGGGCGATCGACGTCGTCGAGGACGTGACGGCGGCGCTCGACCTCCTTGCGGGCCTGGGCGTCTCCCGCGTCCTGACCTCGGGCGGCGCTCCGAGCAGCATCGACGGGGTCGACCGGCTGCGGGAGATGGCGCGCCACTCCGCGGGGCGCGTGCAGGTCCAGGCGGGCGGTGGAGTGCGCCCGCAGGACGTCGCCGCGCTCGTCGACGCGGGGGTGGACGCGGTCCACCTCTCGGCCAAGCGCACGCTGTCCGACGACGGCGGCCCCGGCGGCGGGGGCGGGGCCGGCTACGAGGTCACCGACCCGGCTGTCGCCCGCGCGGCGCGGGACGCGGTCGACGAGGCTCTCGCGCGCCTCTAGGGCCACCACTCAGGAGGGCGCTGGGAGAGGTCGTCGTCGGAGCGTTCCCACGGCGGCCACCCGACCGACGAGCGTCCCCGCAGGACGGTTCCGTTGTGCACTGCGCACCGATCGTCGGTGGGGCGCCTCGGCTCGAATCCGCAGGATCTAGCGGTTCCGGGGTGCTCCGGAGTCGGCGAGATTTCATTTAGGTAACTTTCCTGTTGTATTGGTCGGAACCCCGTCCGGGATTCGTTAGTGTTCCTGCCACGAGCTCGCACGGTGGCGAGCGGCCGATCAGCGTGACGACGCGTTGACGACTCGAAAGGACCAATGATGATTCGAAGCGTGGCGCGCAAGCGCCTGCTCACGGCGGTTGCCCTGGTGACCGGTGTGACGATGTTCGCGGCCGGTTGCTCCAGCTCCGGGGGCGAGAAGAACGAGGGGGGCGGCGGCGAGAGCAGCCGTGTCCTGAACGTGTGGGCCGGGACGCAGACCCCCATGGTCGCGAACTTCAACCCCTACGCCCCGAACCCCCTGCACGTGACCAACGGCGGGATCTACGAGCCGCTCTTCTTCTACAACCGGGCAGAGGCCGGCGACCCGACGCCGCGCCTCGGCGAGTCCTACGAGTGGTCCGAGGACGGCACCGAGCTCACCATCAAGATCCGCGAGGGCGTCAAGTGGACCGACGGCGAGCCGTTCACGGTCGAGGACGTCATCTTCTCGTACACCAACGAGACCGCCAAGCGTGACTACCTCAGCGCGGCCGAGAAGGTCGACGACTCGACGGTCAAGCTGACGTTCAACGGCGCACAGTTCACGGCCGCCGTCCAGATCCTCGGCACGACGCTCATGGTGCCCGAGCACATCTACGAGGGCGTCGCCGACAAGATCACGTTCACGAACGACAAGCCGGTCGGCACCGGCCCCTACATCCTCGACACCATCTCGGACGCGACGTACACCGTCGTGGCCAACGAGGACTACTGGGGCGAGGCGCCCAAGCTCAAGAAGGTCCGCTACCTGGCCCTCGACAAGAACCAGAGCGCCCAGGACCTCCTGGCCACGGGCAAGATCGACTGGACGACGATGTTCGTCGCCGACCCGGAGCCCATCACGGGCAAGGGGCAGCTCTCCCTCCTCAACACCCCGCAGGACCCGACGACGATCATGTCCTGCATGAACGCCGCGCTCGGCTGCGTGGGCCCCCAGACGGACCTCGCGGTCCGTGAGGCGGTCAACCTGCTGATCGACCGTGGCGAGATCAACGACAAGGCGTTCTCGGGGCACGCAGCGGTGGCGTCGCCCTCGCTCGCGCTCGTCGGTCGCGACGACCGGTGGATCTCGCCGGACATCGAGAAGGAGAGCCCGCAGGAGGCCAACGTCGCGGAGGCCGACAAGGTCCTCACGGGCGCCGGCTACACCAAGGGTGCCGACGGCATCTACGAGAAGGACGGCCAGAAGCTCGTCGTCGAGCTCATCTCCGTCGAGGGCTGGAGCGACCACAACGCCGCGGGCGACCTGATCGCTCAGCAGGGGATCGACGCGGGCGTCCAGATCAACCACGTGAAGATCACGCAGCAGGAGATGTCCGACGCCCGGACCGCCGGCAACTACCAGATGATGATCAGCGGCATCACGGGCACCTCGCTCGACGACCCGTTCGCGATCTACCGCCAGTGGCTCACGACCGAGTACACGACGCCGGTGGGCGAGACGATCGAGGCCGGCCGCTTCAACTTCCCGCGCTACTCGAACCCGCTCGTCGACGACGCGGTGGCCGCAGCCGCCGCCACGAACGACGAAGAGGCCAAGAAGGAGGCGTACGCCACGGTCCAGAAGGAGATCGTCCGTGACCTCCCGTACATCGCGCTGGTCGTGAACCCGACCATGTCGTTCGTCAACACGAAGGACTACACGGGCTGGCCCGCCGAGGGTGACATGTACGCGTTCCCGCCGTCGTGGGCCACCATCAGCAACGGCGTCATCCTCTCGCAGCTCGAGTCCAACAGCTGATGTCGTACTGCCGAAGAGGAGCTCGGAGCCACGAGGAGTCCATCGCATGAGGTATTTCGCACGGCGGATCACGTTCTACGTGGTCACCCTCTGGGCCGCCGTCTCACTCAACTTCATTCTTCCCCGGGCCATACCCGGTGACCCGAAGCAGATCTACATCGATACGCTTCTGCGGAGGAATGGCGAACTGACTCCTGGGATGCTCAACAGCATCGATCTCCTCTTCGGCAGTGACGACGCATCGCTCTGGGACCAGTACCTCGCCTACTGGGGGAACCTCTTCAAGGGTGACTTCGGTACCTCGGTGGTCTACTTCCCGGCAACCGTCGACCAGCTGATCGGCGAGGCCCTCCCCTGGACGGTGGGCCTCGTCGGGCTGGCGACGATCATCGCCTTCCTCCTGGGCGTCGGTGGCGGCGCCTGGGTCGGGTGGAAGCGCGGGACCTGGGTCGACCACATCATCCCCGCGTCGACCTTCCTCCAGGCCGTGCCCTACTTCTGGCTCGCTCTGGTCTTGATCTCGGTCTTCTCGGTGTCGCTGGGCTGGTTCCCCATCGTCGGTGCCTACGACATCTTCATGTTCGACAACGGCCCCGAGTGGTCGTGGGAGTTCATCGGCAGCGTGATCTACCACGGCACCCTGCCCGCCATCACGATCGTCCTGTCCGCGATGGGCGGGTGGCTCCTCGGGATGCGCAACATGATGGTGTCCACCCTCGCCGAGGACTACGTCACCACGGCCGAGGCCAAGGGGCTGCGCCCCATGCGCGTCGCCACGACCTACGCGACCCGCAACGCGGTCCTGCCGTCGGTCACAGGGTTCGGCATCGCGCTGGGCTTCGTCGTCGCAGGGTCCGTGGTCATGGAGCAGGCGTTCAGCTACCCCGGGATCGGCAAGCTGCTCTTCACGGCGGTCCAGGCCAAGGACTACGCCCTCATGCAGGGAGCGTTCCTGGTGATCACCGTCGTGGTGCTTGCCGCGAACTTCCTCATGGACCTGATCAACGGCATCATCGACCCGAGGACGCGCAACAATGGCTGACGACATCCGTGACGCCGAGACCGTCACCCCGGCTGCCGACGCCGCCCCGGCCAGCTCGGTCGTGGTCGACGGACTTCCCGCCCGCAACGAGACGCGCGGGCTCGTGCCCGACGTCCCGATCGCGTCGCCGGAGTCGGTCGTCGCCGGCGAGCCCGTCCAGACCAGCGCCGCGCCCAAGCGAGGCCTGCGGGCCATGCTTCCTCGCCGCTCCGGCAAGCTCGTCGTCGGTCTCGTCCTGACGCTCGGCATCGTCCTCTTCTCGGTCCTGGCGCCGCTCTTCAGCCAGAGCCCGACCTCGACCAAGAACGCGCAGTACCTCCCGCCGAGCTCCGAGCACCTGCTCGGCACCAACAACATCGGCGTGGACATCTTCGCCCAGGTCGCTCACGGTGGCATGGGGTCCCTCACGGTCGGTCTGCTCGCAGGTGTCATCGCGATGGTCCTGTCCCTGGCGTTCGGCATCATCGCCGGCTACGTGGGCGGCTGGACCAACGAGATCCTCTCGTTCATCACGAACATCATGCTCGTGATCCCGGGGCTGCCGCTCATCATCGTGATCTCGGCCTACCTCGAGTCCCGCTCGCTCCTGCTCATCGCCCTGATCCTCGGTATCACGGGGTGGGCCGGAGCCGCGATCGTGCTCCGCGCCCAGGCCCGGTCGCTGCGCAGCCGTGACTACGTGTACGCAGCGAAGGTCGCGGGCGAGAAGGCGCCCCGGATCATCCTGGTCGAGATCCTGCCGAACCTGCTCCCGCTGCTCGCGGCGAACTTCCTGGGTGCCGTGATCCTCGCGATCCTCAGCGAGGCCGGGCTCTCCTACCTGGGCCTGGGCCCCTCGGGGTCGGTCACGTGGGGCACGATCCTCAACGAGGCCAGCACCCAGAACGCGATGGCCTACGGACGGTGGTGGTGGTTCGTGCCGCCGGGCCTGCTGATCGCGCTGTTCGGCTGCGGTCTCGCGCTGATCAACTTCAGCATCGACGAGATCATCAACCCCAAGCTCCGGACGGCCCCTGCGGCTGTGAAGAACGTCCGGCTCGCCCAGAAGAAGCGTGGGAAGCGCGGAGCAACCCCGTCGGCGAAGCGTCCGCCGGTCGAGGTCTCGGCCCGCCACGACGAGAAGGTGGAAGCATGAGCACGCCGACCCTGACCTCCAGGCCCGCCGGGAACGCCGGAGCCGCGGCCGACGCCGTCCCCGTCCTGACCGCAAAGAACGTCTCGATCGAGTACCAGGTCAGTCCCGTGGTCCGGGCCGTCAAGGACGTGTCACTGACGCTCCACCGTGGCGAGATCCTCGGCCTGGCCGGGGAGTCCGGGTGCGGCAAGACGACGCTGGCGTACGGCCTCAACCAGCTCCTCAAGCCACCCGCGCTCCGCACGAGCGGGGAGATCGTCCTGCACGACAAGGACGGTCACGACATCGACGTGGCAGCCCTGACGGGGGACGCGCTCCGCGCGTTCCGGTGGGACAAGGTCTCCATGGTCTTCCAGGGGGCGATGAACTCCCTGAACCCGGTCATCAGCATCAAGGCCCAGCTCTTCGACGTCCTCGACACCCACCGTCGGGGGATGTCCAAGAAGGAGAAGGTCGCTCGCAGTCGCGAGCTTCTCGAGCTGGTCGGCGTGGACCCGAACCGTCTGAACAGCTACGCCCACGAGCTCTCGGGCGGCATGCGTCAGCGCGTCATGATCGCGATGGCGCTCGCGCTGAACCCGCAGGTCATGATCATGGACGAGCCGACGACCGCCCTCGACGTGGTCGTCCAGCGCGGGATCCTCCGCGAGATCATGCGCCTGCGTGAGCAGTTCGGTTTCGCAGTCGTCTTCATCACGCACGACCTGCCCATGCTCCTGGAGATCAGCGACCGCATCGCGGTCATGCTCCAGGGCGAGATCGTCGAGCTGAACACCTCCGAGGAGATCTACCGCGCACCTGCGCACGAGTACACGCGCAAGCTGCTGGCATCGTTCCCCAGCCTGACGGGGGAGCGCGGGGCGTTCGTCCGGTCCGGCGAAGGCTCGGGAGACAACACGGGAGAGGTGGCCTGATGGGCACGCTCGAGGTCCGCAACGTGACCAAGGACTTCACGATCCGCAACGGGCTCAAGAGGTCGCGGCTCCGTGCCGTGAACGACGTCTCGTTCACGCTCGAGCCCGGCAAGACGATCGCGATCGTCGGGGAGTCCGGGTCGGGCAAGTCCACGGTCGCGCGCATGATCGCCAAGCTCGAGACGCCGACGTCGGGGCAGATCCTCATCGACGGCACGCCGAGCGCCCACCGCGGCCGGGCCCTGGCGACGTACCGGCACAACGTCCAGATGGTCTTCCAGGACCCCTTCGCGTCGCTCAACCCGTTCCACTCGATCCGCCACCACCTCGAGCGCCCGCTCCGGATCCACGGTCGGGCGAAGACGAACGCCGAGCTCGACGAGGCGGTCGAGGAGCTGCTCACGCGCGTCAACCTGACGCCTGCGGCGATCTTCGCCGAGAAGCGCCCGCACGAGATGTCGGGGGGCCAGCGGCAGCGCGTCGCGATCGCCAGGGCGCTCGCACCGGGGGCTCGCTTCCTCATCGCGGACGAGCCCGTGTCGATGCTCGACGTCTCGATCCGGCTCGGCGTCCTCAACCTGCTCGCGCGCCTCCAGCGCGAGGAGAACCTCGGGGTCCTGTACATCACGCACGACCTCGCGACAGCGCGCCACTTCTCCGACGAGATCATCGTCATGTTCCGTGGCAACATCGTGGAGCGGGGTCCGGCGGACGACGTCATCCTGAACCCGCAGCACGAGTACACCAAGCTCCTCCTGTCGGCTGCACCTGATCCTCGGAACCAGGGCAAGCTGCGAGACGAGGTGCGCAACGAGCTCGCATCCACGGCGACCGCCTCGGGGGAGGCCGCCGCGGTGCGTGACCGCTTCGGAACGGCCGGCCTCTAGGGCGGCTCCACCAGGCGGTGTCGGCGCGAGCAGGCGACCGACGCACGAGTGACGGCTCCGGGCCACGGCCCGGAGCCGTCACTCGTGTGCCGGGGCGGGCGGCGACTGAGGAGCCGCCGTGCCGCCCGACAGCGCCAGACACCCCCTAGAGTCGGGACGTGCCCTCCCGGAACCTGCGCGTCGCGCCCCCCACCGCCACCGTCCTGCCCGCGGTCGACCCCGTCCTGAGCGCGCTCGCCGCGCTGCGGGCCGAGATGGAGATCCCCGCAGAGTTCCCCCGGCCGGCCCTCGACGAGGCGGCTGAGGCCGCACGACGTGACGTCACGGACGGGCGCGCCGACCAGCGTGACGTGCCGTTCGTGACGATCGATCCGCCCGGGTCGATGGACCTCGACCAGGCGCTCCACCTCGAGAGCCGCCCCGGCGGCTACCTCGTGCGGTACGCGATCGCCGACCTCGCGGTCTTCGTGACCCCGGGCGGCGCCCTCGACGCCGAGGTGAACGAGCGGGGGATGACGCTCTACGGCCCCGACGAGCGCACTCCTCTGCATCCTGCGGTCCTGTCCGAGGCCGCCGCGAGCCTTCTGCCGGACGCGGACCGGGCCGCCGCTGTCTGGCACGTGGAGCTCGACGAGCGGGGCGAGATCACGTCCGCCCGGGTCGAGCGCGCCCTCGTGCGCAGCACCGCGCGGCTGACGTACGAGGAGGTTCAGGCGCGTCTCGACGCGGGGGAGGCGGGCGAGATGCTCGACCTGTTGCCCGAGATCGGGCTGCTGCGCGAGGCACGCGAGCGCGAGCGGGGTGGGGTGTCCCTCAACGTTCCTGAGCAGGACGTCGTGGCGCACGAGGACGGGACGTTCGGGCTCGAGTTCCGAGCAACCCTCCCGGTCGAGGGGTGGAACGCGCAGGTCTCGCTGCTGACCGGCATCGCCGCCGCGCGGATCATGCGGTCGGGCGGGGTGGGGATCTTCCGGACGCTCCCGGCGGCAGACCCGCGTGACCTGGCGCGCCTGCGCCGCACGGCGGGCGCGCTCGGCATCGACTGGCCTCAGGACCAGTCCTACGGTGAGCTGCTCGCCGCGCTCGACTCGGCGACGTCACGGCACGCGGCCTTCCTCAACGAGGCGACGTCGCTGTTCCGTGGCGCGTCGTACGTCCCGTTCGGTGGCACGGGACAGCCGGCGGGCGTGCCCGACGACGTCGCGCACGCCGCGATCGCCGCCGAGTACGCGCACGTGACCGCGCCGCTGCGGCGCCTGGTCGACCGCTACGGGACCGAGATCTGCCTGGCCCTGTGCGCGGGCGAGGACGTGCCGACCTGGGTGCGCGACGCCCTGCCGGGACTGCCGCGCACCATGGCCAGGACCGGCCAGCGTGCCGGGTCGTACGAGCGGGCGAGCGTGGACATCATCGAGGCGGCGCTCCTCACGGGGCGGGTCGGGGAGGTGCTCGACGCCGTGGTCGTCGACGTCGAGAACGACGAGGAGCGAGGCCGTCGTGCGGCCAAGGCTGCGGAGCGGGCGGCGAAGGAGACTGCGGCGGTCACGCCGGCGTCCGAGGCCACCCCCGTCAGTCCCGCACCGGCGTCCGACGACCGGCACCTCGTGCGGGGCCAGGTCGTGATCGCCGAGCCCGCGGTCCGGGCGAGCGTCGAGGGGGCCGACCTGCCGCTGGGCGACCCGGTGCGGGTCAGGGTGCGCGAGGCGTCGATCGAACGTCGTCGGGTCGACTTCGAGCTCGCCTGAGGGGTCGGGTCCGTCGAGTGCGTGAGGATGGACCCATGCCTCCTCGTCGCCGCACCGACCCGGCCGTCGGCCGCACCGCTCTCGCCGTCTGGCAGGACGGTGCCGCCGGCCGCCCCGAGATCACGACCGCCGTCCGCTTCACGCTCGAAGAGCTGGCCGAGGTAGCCCCCGGCCACGCCGTCGAGGTCAGGGTGCCCCCGTACGGAGCGGTCCAGGCGGTCGAGGGCCCGAAGCACACCCGCGGGACCCCGCCCAACGTCGTCGAGACCGACCCCGAGACGTGGCTCGGCCTCGTGACCGGGGCGGTCGACTGGGCCGAGGCCGTCGCCGACGGTCGCATCAGCGCCTCGGGCGAACGGTCGGACATCTCGTCGCTGCTGCCGTTGCAGGCCGCGCGCCGCCGCGACCGGTAGGCCACCCTCGACGCGCAGCCGCCCCGCACCGGCTGCCGTCGCCCTCGGCACCGGCTGCCGCCGCCCTCGGGCGAGAGCGAGGGCCCTTCGAAGTTCGCAGTGTCTGCATCGTGAGATAGCGTGCGAGGCGAACGGGCGACGGTGCCCGTCGACCGGTCCGCGCACGACGACGTCGCGCACCCCGGCCGGAGGGTGCCGTCCGCCTGGGAGACGTGGTCGTTCGACCGGTGGAGACCGGCCGGACACCACGTGTTCATCAGCCTGCTGTTGGATTCCAGAGCCTGCACCCGCGCCACCCGCGCCGAGGCGGGCGCGCCGGGAACCCGGCCACGACACGAAGGAGTCAGCGTGATCGGTAGTCACCACCAGTCCCGACGCAGGAGAGGTGTGGTCGCGGCCACCCTCTCGGCGTCGCTCGTCGCCACGGCGGCGCTCAGCACGGTAGCCGCAGGGACGGCATCTGCTGCGGTCGACGGCTCGTCCGTCGTCATCAACGAGGCGTACCTCAACGGCGGGAGCGCCAACGCCCCCTACCTCAACAAGTTCGTCGAGCTCTACAACCCCACGGCTGCGGACATCGACCTCACGGGCTGGTCGGTCCAGTACCGGTCCGCGACGGGCACGGGCGCCTCGAACGGCGTCGTCCCGCTCACGGGCAAGATCAAGGCGGGCGGCTACTACCTGGTGCAGGGCGCCTCGAACGGCGCCAACGGCGCCGCGCTCCCGACGCCCGACGCGACCGGCACCATCGCGCCGCAGGGCCAGAACGGGACGCTCGCCCTGGTCAGGTCGGCCTCGGCGATCACGATCACGCCCGGCTCCGTCGTGGGCAACCCGCAGGTCGTGGACCTGCTGGGCTACGGCACGTCCAACACGTTCGAGGCCGCGGCGGCTCCCGCGGGAACGGCCAACACCGTGCCGGGCTCGCTCAACCGCGCGGCCGGCGCGGACACGGACGACAACTCCAAGGACTTCGCGGTCAGCAGCACGGTCACGCCGCAGAACAGCGGCGGCGGCTCAGGACCCGGCCCCGACCCGGAGCCCGGCGCAGCGAAGACCATCGCCGAGATCCAGGGCACGGGTGACGCGAGCCCCCTCGTGGGCCAGACCGTCACGACGCGCGGCGTCGTGACCGCGACCTACCCCTCGGGCGGCTTCGACGGTCTCTACATCCAGACGGCCGGCTCGGGGGGCGACCTGGACCTCGCGACGCACACCGCGTCGGACGGCCTCTTCGTGTACTCGAAGGCTGCGGCGACGGCGCTGCAGGTCGGCCAGCACGTCGAGGTCACGGGCGTGGTCTCGGAGTACTTCGGGCTGACGCAGGTCACGCCCGCGGCGACCGGCTGGAAGGTCCTGACGGACCCGGCCGAGGTCGTCAAGCCCGCGAACGTCGCGTACCCCGCGACCGCCGCGGACCGCGAGAAGCTCGAGGGCATGCTCGTCCAGCCCGCCGGCGACTACGTCGTCGCCGACAACTACGACACGAACTACTACGGTTCGGTCGTCCTGGCGAGCGGCACCGAGCCGCTGCGGCAGCCCACGTCGGTCGGCCGTCCGGGCAGCGCGGAGGCCGCGGCCGCGGTCGCCGACGCGAACGCCCGCCGCGTCAACCTCGACGACGGGGCGACGACGAACTTCAACAACGCCGCGAACAAGGCCAAGCCGTTGCCGTACCTGACCGGCGGCGCGCCGGTGCGCGTCGGCGCGCTCGCGACGTTCACGTCGCCCGTGGTCCTCGACTACCGGTTCGACGGCTGGAACTTCCAGCCCGTCACGGAGCTCACCCCGGCCAACGCGGCCGCGGTCCAGCCCGCGACGTTCGCGAACACGCGCACGGACGCCCCGGAGGCCGTGGGCGGCGACGTGACCGTGGCGACGTTCAACGTCCTGAACTACTTCACCACGACGGGCGACCAGCTCAGCGGGTGCCAGTTCTACACGGACCGCGAGGGCAACCCGATCACGGTGCGCACGGGCTGCGACGCCCGCGGTGCGGCGAACGCGGCGAACCTGCAACGTCAGGAGACCAAGATCGTCGCGGCGATCAACGCCCTGGACGCGGACGTCGTCTCGCTCGAGGAGATCGAGAACTCCAAGGCGTTCGGCAAGAACCGTGACGCCGCGCTCTCGACGCTCACGGACCGCCTCAACGCCGCGGCCGGTGCCGGGACCTGGGCCTTCGTGCCCTCGCCCACGACGCTGCCCGCGTCGGAGGACGTCATCCGCACGGCGTTCATCTACCGTCCGGCGGCCGTCGAGCCCGTGGGGGCCTCGGTCGTCCACGACGTCGCGGCCTTCGACAACGCGCGTGAGCCGCTCGCCCAGACCTTCCGGGTCGCCGGGGGCGAGGCCTCGACGGACTTCGTCGTCATCGCGAACCACTTCAAGTCCAAGGGCTCGGGCTCGGGGGCGGACGCCGACCAGGGCGACGGGCAGGGCGCGTCGAACGCGTCGCGCGTCAAGCAGGCCACGGCGCTCGTGACGTTCGCCGACCAGGTCTCGTCGGCTGCGGGCACCGACAAGGTGCTGCTCGCGGGCGACTTCAACGCCTACGCCCAGGAGGACCCGATCAAGGTCCTCACGGACGCGGGCTACGTCGACCTGGGCCCGACGACGGGCAAGGAGACGTACCTGTTCGACGGCCTCGTCGGCTCGCTCGACCACGTGCTCGCATCGCCCGGCGCCGCGAACGCGGTCACGGACACCGACATCTGGAACATCAACTCGGTCGAGCCCATCGCGAACGAGTACAGCCGCTTCAACTACAACGTCTCGAACCTGTACGACACCACGGCGTTCCGCTCGTCCGACCACGACCCGATCGTCGTCGGCCTCGAGCTGGGCGGCGAGGAGCCGGGCGGGGTCAAGGAGCTCGACCTGCTCGCGATCAACGACTTCCACGGTCGCATCGACGCGAACACCGTCGCGTTCGCCGGGACGGTCGAGCAGCTGCGCGCCGCCAACCCGGCGGGTACCGCGTTCCTCTCGGTCGGTGACAACATCGGCGCCTCGCTGTTCGCGTCGGCGCTGCAGGACGACCAGCCGACGATCGACGTGCTCAACGCCCTGGACCTGTCCGCCTCCGCGGTGGGCAACCACGAGTTCGACAAGGGCTTCGCGGACCTGACCGGGCGCGTGAGCGACGCGGCCGACTGGTCCTACCTGGGGGCCAACGTCTACGCCAAGGGCACCACGAACCCGGCCCTGCCGGAGTACGCGGTGATCGACGTCGACGGGGTCAAGGTCGGCGTCATCGGCGCCGTGACCGAGGAGACCCCGACGCTCGTGACGCCGTCCGGCGTGGCGGACCTCGACTTCGGCGACCCCGTCGAGGCCGTGAACCGTGTCGCCGCGCAGCTGCGCGACGGTGACGCCGCGAACGGTGAGGCCGACCTGCTGGTCGCCCTCTACCACGAGGGCGCCAGCGCGGGCACGCCCGACGGCTCGACGCTCGAGCAGGAGCTCGCCCACCAGGGCGCGTTCGAGCAGATCGTCAACGACACGGACGCCCGCGTCTCGGCGATCTTCACGGGCCACACGCACAAGCAGTACGCGTGGGAGGCCCCGATCCCCGGCACCGACCGGACCCGTCCGGTCCTGCAGACCGGGAGCTACGGCGAGAACGTCGGGCACGTGAGCCTGACGTTCGACACCGCGACGGACCTCGTCACGGACTACTCCGTCGAGAACGTCAAGCGCACCACGACGCCTGCCGGCGAGCTCGTCGCGACCTACCCCCGCGTGGCCCAGGTCAAGACGATCGTCGACGCGGCGCTCGCGCAGGCCGAGGTCATCGGCGCTCAGCCGGTCGGCTCGGTCACGGCCGACATCACGACCGCCTACCTGGGGGGCTCGTACGTGGACGGCAAGTACACGGGCTCGGGCCCGCTGCCCTCCACGGGGCGTGACGACCGTGCGTCGGAGTCGACGCTCGGGAACCTCGTCGCGACCTCGCTGCGCGACACGCTGGCCGACCCGGCCCGCGGCGGTGCCGACTTCGGTGTCGTCAACCCGGGCGGGCTCCGCAACGAGCTCTACTTCGGCGAGGACGGCGTCATCACGTACGCCGAGGCCAACGCGGTCCTGCCGTTCGTCAACAACCTGTGGACCGTGTCCCTCACGGGCGCGCAGGTCGAGACGATGCTCGAGCAGCAGTGGCAGACCAACGCGGACGGCACGCGCCCGTCGCGTCCGTACCTGGCCCTGGGGTTGTCGGACAACGTCAGCTACACCACGAAGACCGCGGACGTGAACGCCACCCCGGGTGACAACATCACGTCGGTCCTCATCAACGGTGAGCCGCTCGACCCGGCGAAGGTCTACCGGGTCGCGACGTTCTCGTTCCTCGCGACGGGCGGCGACAACTTCCGGGTCTTCTCGCAGGGCACGGACGCGCGCGACTCGGGTCTGATCGACCGTGACGCGTGGATCTCCTACCTGCAGGCCCACCCGGACCTCGCCCCCGACTTCGCCCGTCGTGGCGTGGTCGCGGACGGGCTGGGCACGGTCACCGCAGGTGAGTCCGTCACCGCGGCGGTCTCTCGTCTGAACCTGACGTCGCTCGGCAGCCCGGCCAACACGGGGGTCTCGGCGTACCTCGTGCCTGCGGGCACGGCGTTCGACGCGGCCAACCCGGGCACGCCCGTGGCCACGGGCACGGTCACGAACGGGGCTGCGAGCCTCGAGGTGCCGGTCCCGGCGGAGACGGCGGGCGGCGAGTACGGCCTGTACGTGGTCGCGGACCCGAGCGGCACGGTCACGCGCCTGGCCCTCACGGTCGAGGGGGTCGACCTTCCCGACGTCGTCATGGACGACCTGACCGCGAAGGGCCAGTGCGTCGGAGGCCGCGTGCACCTGTCGGTCAAGGGCGTGAACGGCGAGTCCGGCCCGATCGACGTGAAGTTCACGACGCCCTACGGCACCAAGACCTTCCCGAACCTCAAGGAGGGCAAGATCGCGGCGCAGTCGTTCAACACCCGCGCCACGTCCGTGCCGGCCGGCACGGTCGAGGTCCGAGCGACGAAGTCGCAGGGCGGTCAGACGCTGACCGAGGTCTATGAGGTCGCCTACCCGGCGGTCACGTGCGGCTGACGCGCTGATCACCTGAGGATCCGTCGGGCCTGCTTCCCTGCTGGGGGAGCAGGCCCGACGGCGTCTCGCGCCCCGTTGGCACGGGTGCGGCCCAGGGGATTCTCAGCAGGACGGGGTACTGTCGGCGCGTGAGCCCCAGCACCCCCACCCCCGACGTGAACGCGACCCCTGACGGCCCCGTTCCCGCCGCTCCGCCGGAGACCGGCGCTGCCGCCCCGGCCGCCCCGGTACCTCCGACCACGCCCGCTGCCGCGGACACCGCGTCGACCGAGCCCGGTGATGCGAACGACGGCGGCATCCGTGGTGACGAGGTCGAGATCGAGTCGATGATCGACCCGACGACGATCCGTCGCGCGCCCCGGTACAAGGCGTTCTTCACGACGGGCGCGGTCGTCGGGATCGTCGTGGGGCTGTGCCTCGGGATCACGTGGCTCGGCTCCCCGGAGTCCCGCGGCGTGCTCAAGCCCGGCGTCTACCTCACGGTCGTCGTGCTGGGGACGACGACGCTCACGACGCTCGTCGCGGGCGCGCTGGCGATCTGGGCGGACAAGCGCAGCCTGCGCCGCTGAGCGAGCACGCTGAGCCGGATCCTCGTCCGGTCACGTGGTCCACCCCCTGGTCGTGACTTCGGGCAGCCCGGGACCGTATGGGACACTGGAGCCGTGGCCCCCCGCGGAGATGGACTTCTCAACCACGACCTCATGCCCGGCGAGAAAGGCCCCCAGGACGCTTGTGGCGTCTTCGGTGTCTGGGCGCCCGGCGAAGAGGTCGCCAAGCTTGCCTACTTCGGTCTGTACTCGTTGCAGCACCGCGGTCAGGAGTCGGCCGGGATCGCGACCAGCAATGGTGAGCAGATCCTCGTCTACAAGGACATGGGACTCGTCTCCCAGGTGTTCGACGAGACGGCCCTCAACGCCCTGACGGGACACATCGCCGTCGGGCACTGCCGGTACTCGACCACCGGTGGCGTGACCTGGGAGAACGCGCAGCCCACGCTGGGTGCGACGTCGTCGGGGACGGTCGCGCTGGGGCACAACGGCAACCTGACCAACTCCGCCGAGCTCGTGAACCTCGTCGCCGAGCGCTACGGCGCGCAGCGCCGCGGCGAGCTGGCCCGCGGTAACACGACCGACACGGCCCTCATCACCGCGCTCTTCGCGGGGGACGACGACCACTCGCTCGAGGACACCGCGATGGAGGTCCTGCCGCGGCTCAGAGGCGCCTTCAGCCTCGTCTTCATGGACGAGAAGACGCTCTACGCGGCGCGTGACCCGCAGGGGGTGCGCCCGCTCGTCCTGGGTCGCCTCGAGCGCGGCTGGGTCGTCGCGAGCGAGACCCCCGCCCTGGACATCGTGGGCGCGTCGTTCGTCCGTGAGGTCGAGCCGGGCGAGCTCATCGCGATCGACGGTGACGGCCTGCGCTCGCAGCGCTTCGCACCGGTCGAGCGCGCGGGCTGCGTCTTCGAGTACGTCTACCTGGCCCGCCCGGACACCTCGATCAACGGCCGCTCGGTGCACGCCGCGCGCGTCGAGATGGGGCGCCAGCTCGCTCGCGAGCACGGCATCGACGCAGACCTCGTGATCCCGGTCCCCGAGTCCGGCACCCCCGCCGCCGTGGGGTACGCCCAGGAGTCGGGCATCCCGTTCGGCCAGGGGCTGACCAAGAACGCCTACGTCGGGCGCACCTTCATCCAGCCGTCGGACACGCTGCGCCAGCTCGGCATCCGGCTCAAGCTGAACCCGCTGCGCGACGTCATCCGGGGCAAGCGTCTCGTCGTCGTCGACGACTCGATCGTCCGCGGCAACACCCAGCGTGCCCTGATCCGCATGCTGCGCGAGGCGGGGGCCGCCGAGGTCCACGTCCGCATCAGCTCCCCGCCGGTCAAGTGGCCGTGCTTCTACGGCATCGACTTCGCGTCGCGCGCCGAGCTCATCGCCAACGGCCTGTCGCCGGAGGAGGTGGGCGCCTCGCTGGGCGCCGACACCCTCGGGTACATCTCCGAGGAGGGGATGATCGCGGCGACCGAGCAGTCCGCCTCCCAGCTCTGCACGGCCTGCTTCACCGGGAAGTACCCCATCGAGCTGCCCCCGGACGACCAGCTCGGCAAGCACCTGCTCGAGCAGGCCGAGCTGCCGCTGGGCGCTCCGGAGGACGGGCTGCGCAGCCTCTCCGTGGGAGTCGGCGGCGGGACCGCCCTCGACCACCCCTGACCCCGTACGACGCACCGCCCCACCCGGGGCGCGCCGCAACCACCAGGAGTTCATTCGTGTCTGAAGGTCTCACGTACGCCGCAGCCGGTGTCGACACCGAGGCGGGCGACAAGGCCGTCGAGCTGATGAAGGACGCCGTACGCCGTACGCACGGCCCCCAGGTCCTCGGGGGAGTGGGCGGGTTCGCCGGGCTCTACGACTTCAGCGAGGTCGCGACCTACACCAAGCCCCTGCTGGCCACCTCGACCGACGGCGTGGGGACCAAGGTCGCGATCGCGCAGGCGATGGACGTCCACGACACGATCGGGTTCGACCTCGTGGGCATGGTCGTCGACGACATCGTCGTGGTGGGGGCCAAGCCGCTCTTCATGACGGACTACATCGCGTGCGGCAAGGTCGTGCCCGAGCGCATCGCAGGCATCGTCCGTGGCATCGCGGCGGCGTGCGAGGTCGCCGGCACGGCCCTCGTCGGCGGGGAGACGGCCGAGCACCCGGGTCTCCTGGGCGAGGACGAGTACGACGTCGCGGGTGCCGCGACGGGCGTGGTCGAGGCCGACCGCCTCCTGGGCCCCGAGCGGGTGCGCGAGGGCGACGTCCTCATCGCGCTGGGATCGTCGGGCCTGCACTCGAACGGCTACTCGCTGGTGCGTGCGGTCGTGAAGCACGCGGGCTGGGAGCTGGACCGAGAGGTCGAGGAGTTCGGTCGGACGCTCGGCGAGGAGCTGCTCGAGCCCACGCGCGTCTACGCGAGCGACTGCCTGGCCCTGGCCCACGACGACGCGGCGCAGGTGCACGCGTTCACGCACGTCACGGGTGGTGGGCTCGCGGCCAACCTGGCCCGTGTGCTCCCGGCTGGCCTCGTCGGGACGATCGACCGCGGCTCGTGGGAGGTCCCGCCGATCTTCACCGTGGTCCGTGACCTCGGGAACGTGCCTCGACGTGACCTGGAGAACACGCTCAACCTGGGCGTGGGCATGGTCGCGATCGTGGGCGCCGACGGCGCTGACGCCGCCCTCGCGCGATGCACCGAGCTGGGCCTCACGGCCTGGGTCCTGGGCACCGTGGGCGCTCTCGACCCGGCCGAGACGTCTGCCGCCGGGGGAGAGGACCTGGTGGTCGGCACCAAGGGCGTCCACGCAGGGGCTGTGCGCCTGACGGGTGACTACCGCAACTGACGTACGACGAAAAGCGCGTCCTGCGACTCGGGCCGGGAGGCCTGGGGTGCAGGACGCGCTTTCGTCGAACGACGTGAGGTCGCGGGCAGGTCACTGAGGACGTACTCGCGATCTGTCGACTCACGGACCGCCTGGGGCCCGAAGGTCGCAGGAGGGGGTGAGGTCGAGTCAGCGGTCGTCGGACCAGCCGGCGAACGGCTGGTCGTACTCTCCGCTGTTGTCCTCGGAAGACCTCGCTCCGTAGCGAGGATCTGTCGCGAGATCCGTGTGGCTGTGACCAGTGAGCTCTTGTTCGAGAGCTTGGTAGTTCGTCTCGGGGCTGTAGTACTTCAGCGCACGAGCGACCTTGGTCTGCTTAGCCTTCTGACGGCCGCGGCCCATGGCTCCGACCCCCTCAACGTAGAAGCGGGGCGGCAACGTACTTCGACGTGCGGCCCCGGGAGTGTGTTTCGTCTGTTCAGAGTCCAACGGTACATGGTCCGGATGCATTCCAGCCACTCAGGTCCCCCGAACGGGTGCCTTGTCACACTGTCTCCACACAACGGCGGCCCGTCGGGCCGCGCCGGACGCCGTACCAGGGGGTCGAGGCCGGTCGCGGCGAGGTCGCAGAGGGTGGGGCAGGAGCGGCCGGAGGGAGAGATCCGGGCCGCGCGACACGCCCGGATCTCGGTCCGAAACACCTGTACCACCCATACCCCGCCTAATTCACCCTGTCCGCCAAGTCGCCCAAAATCCTCATGCTGCGACAATGGAAGGGCTAGCGCAGCGCTGTCGTCGCGTTCCGACGTCACCGTCGGACCAGCCAGTCGCTAGGAGGAGGTGCAGTGATGTCCGTCCATGGAGAGTCCGAAGTTCTGCTCACACCGGCCGAGGTCGCGAGCCTGTTCCGCGTCGATCCCAAGACCGTCACTCGCTGGGCCAAGGCCGGCAAGCTGTCGTCGATCCGGACCCTCGGGGGGCATCGTCGCTATCGCGAGTCCGAGGTTCGCGCACTCCTGGGTGCCGCGAGCGAGAACGCCGAGGGCGTCGACAAGGGCTGACCGACGCGCGGTGTCCCCGCGCGCCCAGCCTGCGCCGTCGGGCCGTTGAGGAGCCTCGGGACCTGCTTCCCGATGCTCCCCGTCGCGTCCTGACCCCTTCCTCACGACCAGCCGAAAGCCCGGCGCCTGTGGCGCCGGGCTCGGTCGTTCCTGGGGGTGCTGTTCGGTCGACCTCGGCCGACCCGGCCAGCACGTCGCGACGTCAGGAGCGACGCCGGAGGATCGCCGCGGCGACGAGCGCGACCGTCGCCACGGCACCGCCGATGAGGATCTTGACGTTGCGCGCTCGCGCGGGGTCGTGCTCGGGGAGCCCGCCGCCCGTGAAGAAGCTGCCGGTGTCGGCAGCGGCCTGCTTGGTCTGGTGCGCCACGTTCGCCGCCTGGGTGCGAGGGTCGAGGCGGGTGGTCAGCTCGTCGATCGTGCTCGCGAGCTCGGACCGGGTCCGGGCGATCTCGGCTTCCAGCTCGGCCTGGGTCGGTTCTGTGGTCACGGGCGCAGTCCTTCCTTGACGGTGGCGACGTCTTCCTTGATCCCCGCGATGGCGTTCTCCGGGGTAGGGGGCATCCCCTTCTTGAGCTGCTTGCTGCCGACGAAGGCGAGGATGCCCGCGAGCAGGAACAGCACGACGCCGACGATGAGGGCCGCGAGCCACAGCGGTACGGCGTGCGCGAGCCCGACCATCGCGGAGTGCAGCGCGAACCCGAGCCCGTAGAGCGAGAGCACACCGGCCACCACGAACATCCCGATCCCGATGCCCGATCGGGCGGCCTTGGTCGTCAGCTCCTTCTTGGCGAGCGCGATCTCCGTCCGGACCAGGCGCGTGGCCTGCTCGGACATCTGCTCGACGAGCTTGCCGATCGAGGGCTTCGGGCTCGGGGGAGGGGGCTGTCCGTCGTCCCAGTCGCTCATGGTGGTCACCTTCCTGGCGCTCCGGTCGGGGCGCCCGTGCGCGCGGGGTTCACCCGCGCCCTGAAGAGTCGGTTCTTCATGTCCCACTCAACCGGTCAACCGGCCCGAGGGCAATTCCGCGCGCCGGGCGTGCGAGTGTCCGTCCGGTGTGCTGCGCAGAGAGCGGGCGGCCCAGCGGGCGGCCCAGCGGGCGGGACCGGCGGGTACGACGAAGCCCCGCCTCGTGGGAAACGAGGCGGGGCTTCGTGGAAGTGGCTCCGACCGGCGTCGATCCGGTGACCTTTCGATTTTCAGTCGAACGCTCTACCAACTGAGCTACAGAGCCTTGACACGAAAGCCCGGTCGTGATGACCGGGCAGTCGCTGTCGAGCGACCCTGACGGGACTTGAACCCGCGACCTCCGCCGTGACAGGGCGGCGCGCTAACCAACTGCGCTACAGGGCCTTGCGTGAGTTTCTCCCGGCCTGGGCCGTTCGAACCTCGAGAATCGTATCTCACTGCCGGGCGAATCCGTTAATCGGATCCTTCCGAGTACCCCCAACGGGATTCGAACCCGTGCTACCGCCGTGAAAGGGCGGCGTCCTAGGCCGCTAAACGATGGGGGCCTAGTTTCCTGGACAACCCGCACCGCCTGCGGGGCACGAGTCGCCGAGAGACCTCCGTCAGCATACGGGGAAGCAAGGTCGGCGTGCAAAACGGTGCGCGCGTGCGGCTCGCGGCTGTCGGTGCCCCGTAGGAGGGCGGGGGAGGATGGTCCCGTGGTGGAGATGACGCGCGAGGACTTCGAGGACGCGGTGCGCGATGCGCTGGACGAGATCCCGGAGGAGCTGGCGGAGCAGATGGACAACGTGGTCGTCCTGGTCGAGGACGACGCGCCCGTCGACGACCCCGAGCTGCTGGGGCTGTACGAGGGGGTCCCGCTGACAGAGCGCGACCTCATGTGGGCTGCGGGTGCGCTCCCGGACAGGATCACGATCTTCCGCAACCCCACGCTCGCGATCTGCGAGACGCGGGAGGAGGTCGTCGAGGAGGTCGTGGTCACGGTCGTCCACGAGATCGCGCACCACTTCGGGATCGACGACGACAGGCTGCACGAGCTCGGATGGGCCTAGCATTCATCGCCGAAGGGCGATAACATCGTTATATGACGATGAAAAGGGAGACGAGCACCCGCACGCACCTGCGGGCGCGGCGCACCGCGACCGACGGTCTCGTCGAGCAGCCGGCGGCCGAGCATCCGCAGCAACCGTGCACCCCGCCCGTCGTCGGGCACGACCACACCGCGGTCGCGCGGCTCCTGCACGCCCTCGCCGAGCCGCACCGACTCTCCGTGGTGCACCTCCTCGCGGTCGCCGAGCACCGCGTGGTCGACCTGACCCGCGAGCTGGGGCTCGCGCAGTCCACCGTGTCCGCCCACCTGGCGACGCTCCGCGACGCGGGACTCGTCGAGACCCGCCGAGAGGGTCGTTCGTCCTGGTACCGCCTCGCGCGCCCCGAGGTCGCGCACATCCTGGCCGACGCCGAGCGGATCGTCGACGCCACGAGGGGTTCCCGATGAGCGGCCACTCGCACTCGCACTCCCACGGCGCGTCGACCGCGACGGGCGCGCACCGCCGTCGGCTCGTGATCGTCCTGTGCATCACGCTCGGCGTGATGATGCTGGAGGTCGTGGGCGCCCTGGTCTCCGGGTCGCTCGCGCTCCTCGCCGACGCCGGGCACATGCTGACCGACGCCAGCGGGATCGGGATCGCACTCTTCGCGAGCTGGCTCGCGACGCGTCCGGCTTCCCCGACGCGGACCTTCGGGTGGCAGCGCGCCGAGATCCTCGCCGCGCTGACCAACGCGCTGATCCTCGGCACGGTCGCCGTGCTCGCGATCATCGAGGGCGTCTCGCGGTTCCGCGCGCCGGACCCCGAGATCCAGGCCGGGCTGATGATCGGGGTGGCGGTCGTCGGTCTCGTCGCGAACGCGATCGGGCTGCGCCTGCTGTCGGCGGGCCAGGCCGAGAGCCTCAACGTCCGCGGGGCCTACCTCGAGGTGCTCGGCGACCTGCTCGGGTCGGTCGCGGTGATCGTCGCCGGCGTCCTCGTCGCGGTCGGGTTCCCGGGGGCCGACGGTCTCGCGTCCGTCGCGATCGGGCTGCTGATCCTGCCGCGCGCCTTCATGCTCCTGCGCGAGGTCGCGGCGGTGCTCCTCGAGTCGACCCCCGCCGGCGTGGACCTCGAGAAGGTGCGCACCCACATGGAGGGCACCCCGGGAGTGGTGGGCGTGCACGACCTGCACGCCTGGACCATCACCTCGGGCGTACCCGTCATGTCGGCACACGTGGTCGTCGAGGACGAGGTCCTGGCGAGCGGAGGGGGGACGGAGGTGCTGCGACGGCTCAAGGAGTGCCTGGGCGGGCACTTCGACGTCGACCACTGCACGTTCCAGATCGAGCCGCCCTCGATGCAGGCGACCGAGGATTCGGTCCACCACTGACCGGCGGGCGTCTCGCGGGCGAGGGTGTCGTCGAAGGTGGCTCGCCGGGCGTTCTACGCTCCTCCCATGACGATTCTGGTGACAGGCGGAGCGGGGTTCATCGGTGCGCACGTGGTGCGCCTGCTGCAGGAGAGAGGAGACCAGGTCGTCGTCGTGGACGACCTGAGCACCGGGCAGGAGAAGCGCGTCGGGGGGGCGCCGCTCGTGCACCTCGACGTGTCGAGCGCCGAGGCGGTCGACGTGCTGACCCGGACCATGGTCGAGCACGAGGTCAGCGCCGTGGTGCACTTCGCGGCCCGCAAGCAGATCGGCGAGTCGGTCGAGAAGCCCGTCTGGTACTACCAGCAGAACGTGGGCGGGTTCACGAACCTCGTCGCCGCGATGGAGGCCGCCGGGGTCGACCGTCTCGTCTTCTCGTCCTCGGCGGCGACCTACGGCATGCCCTCGGTCGCGCTCGTCGAGGAGAAGCTGCACGCCGACCCCATCAACCCCTACGGCGAGACGAAGCTCGTCGGAGAGTGGCTCGGGCGGGCGGCCGGCCGGTCGTGGGGGCTGCGGTTCGTGGCGCTGCGCTACTTCAACGTCGCCGGTGCGGGGTGGCCGGACCTGGGTGACCAGACGCTCCTCAACCTCGTCCCGATGGTGTTCGACCGCCTGGCACGGGGCGAGCGGCCCCGGGTCTTCGGCGACGACTACCCGACGCCCGACGGCACCTGCATCCGTGACTACCTGCACGTCATGGACCTCGCCGAGGCGCACCTCGTAGCGCTCTCCTACCTGGACGAGGACGAGCGGGACTACGACGTGTTCAACGTGGGGACGGGCGTGGGGGCCTCGGTCCGCGAGGTCATCGACGAGATCGGCAGGGTGTCGGGCCTCGACGCCACCCCGGACGTCTTCCCGCGCCGTCCCGGCGACCCGCCGCAGCTCGTCGCCTCGCCCGAGCGCATCAACACGGTGCTCGAGTGGAGAGGGTCGCACGGGCTCGAGGAGATCATCTCGTCGGCCTGGGAGGCGTGGCAGGCAGGGCCGCGCCGCATCGACGTCTGACCACGGCGTGACGGAAGGGCTCTCTCGCCTCGCGCGAGGGGGCCCTTCTGCGCGTCCGGCGCTGACATCCCGTCAGATCCTCAGTATGCTGAGCAAAATTACTCAGCACGCTGAGGATGAAGGGGTGTGCCATGTCCGCAACGAGCACGACCATCGACGACGTCGCCGAGCGGTCGTCGACGGGCGCAGTCCGTGCAGCATCTGCTGGGGCCGAACCCCGGCCCGGGACCGAGCCCGGGCTCGCCGCGTCGACGCGGGACGTCCGGCTCGCCGTCGACCTCGACCACGCTCTCACAGCCACACGTCGCGCGCTCGCCGAGTACTTCGCCACGGCGGCGTCGCGGGCGACCGACCCCCGGGTCGTCGATCTCTGGAAGGACCTGGCCGACCAGACCGGGGGAAAGCTCGTCCGCCCGCGCCTGGTCCTCGCGGCCTATCTCGGCCTCGGCGGCCGGGACCTCGGGGCGGCGGTGCCCGTCGCCGCTGCACAGGAGGTCCTGCACACCGCGATGCTCGTGCACGACGACCTCCTCGACCACGACGAGTCGCGTCGCGGCCGCCCCAACCTCGCGGGCACCACACGTGCGCGCCTCGCGGGGACGGGCGTCGAGGCAGCCCACGCCGACGAGCTCGTCCAGGCCGCCTCCCTCCTCGCCGGGGACCTCGCGATCAGCGGAGCCTTCGACCTCGTGCTGACGTCGACCGCCCCACCGCCCGTCCGGCTCGAGGTCACCCGACAGCTCGTGCGCGCGGTCCAGACGGCCGTCGCGGGCGAGGTGCTCGACGTGTCGGGACAGCTCCGCTCCCCCCTCGACGTCGCCCCCCTGCTCGTCGCGGAGCTCAAGACGGCGACCTACACGTGCGTCGTCCCGCTCCTGTCGGGCGCCACGCTCGCCGGCGCGGACCGGGCTGTGCGGTCGGACCTGGAGACCTGCGGCCGCGCGCTGGGGATCGCCTTCCAGCTCGTCGACGACCTGCTCGGGGTGTTCGGCGACCCGCGGGTCACGGGGAAGTCGACGCTCTCCGACCTGCGCGAGGGCAAGCGCACCCTGCTCCTCGCCTGCGCCTACCGTCGGGCCACGCCCGCGGACGTCGCGCTGCTGGACCGGTACGTGGGGCGGGCCGACCTCACCGAGGCGGAGGCCGACGTCGTGCGGGAGGCCATGCAGCGCTCCGGAGCCCCCGGAGCGGTCCGGGAGACCGTGACCCGCCACCTCGACGAGGCCCGGGCGGCGGCTTCCCGGCTGCCTGCTCCTCTCGCGCGATATCTGACCGACCTGGCCGACTCGTTCGCGGAGAGGGTCGCCTGAGATGCCGACGAGCACGACGTCCGAGACCATGGCCAGGGAGGCCAACGTGTCGCAGATGCTGTACGACCGCACCGCCGCCCGCGCGAGCCGGGCGGTCCTGACCGGGTACTCGACGTCCTTCGGGCTCGGGTCCCGGCTCCTGGGGAGCGTGGCGCGTCGCGACATCGACGCGGTCTACGGCCTGGTCCGCGTGGCCGACGAGGTCGTCGACACGCGCAGGGGCGAGGGCGCCGACGCGCTGCTGACCGGGCTCGAGGAGGAGACGGCGCGCGCGCTCGCGAGCGGGTACTCGACCAACCTCGTCGTCCACTCGTTCGCCCGCACTGCCCGGCGCACCGGGATCGGGCACCCGGAGATCGACCCGTTCTTCGCGTCGATGCGCATGGACCTCACGGTCCAGGTGCACGACAAGGCGAGCTACGAGCAGTACGTCCACGGCTCGGCCGAGGTCGTGGGGCTCATGTGCCTCGCGGTGTTCCTCAACGCGGACCGTCGGCCCGGGGATCCCGTGGTCCGCGCCGACGCCGCCGTGCTGCGCGGTGCGCAGGGTCTGGGCGCCGCGTTCCAGAAGATCAACTTCCTGCGCGACCTGCGCACCGACCACGAGGAGCTGGGGCGCAGCTACTTCCCCGGGATCACGCCGGCCGACCTCACGCAGGAGGACGTCGACGCGATCCTCGCGGAGATCGGCAGCGACCTCGACGCCGCGCGCGCCGCGCTCCCGTCCCTCCCGCGTCGCGCACGGATGGCGGTCGCCGCGACCCTGGCGCTCTACGACTCGCTGCTGGGACGGCTCGCCTCGACGGCTCCGCAGGACCTGCTCCGGGCGCGCGTGCGGGTCCCGGACCCGGTCAAGATCGTCGTCGCGGCGCGTGCCGTGGCGCGTGAGTCGCTGCGACGCGACGTGCACGCCATGTCCCGCCGGTCGACCAGGTTCACCGACACCAGAGGAGCCCTGTGAACGTCGCCCCACCCGAGATGCCGCACGTCGTGGTCGTGGGGGGAGGGATCGGCGGCCTCGCCACCGCCGCGCTCCTGGCCCGGGGCGGCGCCCGTGTGACCCTGCTCGAACGCCACGAGCGGGTCGGGGGGCGGGCCGGGACGCTCGACCTCGACGGGTTCCGGTTCGACACCGGACCGTCCTGGTACTTCATGCCCGAGGTCTTCGAGCACTGGTTCGCGCTCCTGGGCGAGCGCGCCGAGGACCACCTCGACCTGGTCCCGCTCGACCCGTCGTACCGTGTCTTCTTCGAGCGGGCCTCGTCCAGCGAGCAGCCCGACGGCGCCACGAACCTCCCCCCGGCTCGCACCGTCCTCGACGTCACCCGCGACCCGGAGGTCAACTGGGCTCGCTTCGACGCGCTCTCGCCGGGCGACGGCGAGCGCATGCGGGCCTACGCCGAGGAGTCGAGCGAGGCCTACCGCCTCGCCCTGGACCACTTCCTCTACACGACGTTCGAGCGTCCCGACCGGGCCGTCGACGGCGCCGTGCTGCGCCGGCTCCCGCGGCTCGCGGCCCTGCTGGGACGCTCGCTCGCGGACCGCGTCGAACGCCGCGTGCACGACCCGCGCCTGCGCCAGGTCCTCGGCTACCACGCGGTCTTCCTCGGCAGCTCGCCCTACCGGGTGCCCGCGCTGTACTCGCTCATGAGCCACCTCGACCTGGTCGAGGGCGTACGGTTCCCGCGCGGTGGGATGTACACGATCATCGAGGCCATGGAGAAGATCGCCCGCTCGCAGGGCGTGACGATCCGCACGGCGAGCGACGTCGTCGGGATCGAGGTCGCGCCGCACGCTCCCACGCCCGACGGCGGAGCCTCGCCCCGCGCGCGGACCGGCAGGCCCGGGCGACGCGCACGAGGCGTCGCGACCGGGGTGCGGCTGAGCACGGGCGAGGTCGTGCCTGCGGACGTCGTGGTGTCGGCCGCCGACCTGCACCACACCCAGACCGCGCTCGTGCCCCCCGCGTACGCCGACCTGCCCGCGCCCGCGTGGGACGACCGCGGACCCGGGATCTCGGCGCTGCTGATCCTCGCCGGCGTCCGTGGCGAGCTGCCCGAGCTGGCCCACCACTCGCTCTTCTTCACCGAGGACTGGCGGGGGAACTTCGCCGACGTCCTGGGCGACGCGGCCGACAGCCCCGTGGACTCGTTGCGGGTCCCGTCCCCCGCCTCCCTCTACGTCTCGAGGACGTCGGCGACCGACGACGCGACGATCGACCACCCCGCTGCGCCTCCCGGCCACGAGAACCTCTTCGTCCTGGTGCCGTTCCCCGCGGACCCGGCGCTCGGTGGCTCGGCCGCGTCGCAGGCCGAGCTCGAGGAGCTCGCCGACGGGTACCTCGACCAGGTCGGCGCCTGGGCCGGGATCGACGACCTGCGCGGGCGGGTCGTGACCCGGCGGGTCCTGGGCCCCGCGCACTTCGCGACCGAGTTCTCGTCCTGGCGAGGGACGGCCCTCGGGATGGAGCACACGCTCGCGCAGAGCGCGATGTTCCGCCCGCCGGGCGCCTCGCGCAAGGTCACCAACCTCTACTACGCGGGAGCGGGCACGGCCCCTGGCGTCGGGCTGCCGATGTGCCTCATCAGCGCCGAGCTCGTCGCCAAGCGGCTCCTGGGCGAGACGTCTTCCCGGCCCCTGCCGACCCCGCTGCGCCCCGGCTACCTCGCGGCGAGCCGCCGTCCCGAGCGACTGCGGGGCGGTGGCGCGTGATCGGCTTCGCGTACCTCGCTGCGCTCCTCGTCTCGCTCGGCGGTCTCGCCGTGCTCGACCGTCGGTTCCGCCTCGCGTTCTGGGCCGACCCGGCCCGGACGGCGATCACGCTCGTGGCCGGCGTGCTGTTCTTCCTCGCGTGGGACGTCGCGGGGCTCGCCCTCGGGATCTTCGCGCGCGGCGACTCGCCCCACATGACCGGGCTCCAGCTCGCCCCCGAGCTGCCCGTCGAGGAGGCCGTCTTCCTCACGCTCCTGTGCTACAACACCCTGCTCGTCTGGCGGTTCCTCGACCTGCGTGCGCGGGAGCGCGCAGCCCGGCGGACGGACGGTGGTGCCACGAGAGCGGACGAGGCACCCGCGCGCGCCGCGGACGGTCCGACGACGGGAGCGGGCGCATGACCAACATCGTCCTGAACCTCGTCGTGATCGCGCTCGTCGCGGTCGTCACGGTGTGGACGCTCCGGCGCCACCGGGCGGGGCCGCTCCTGTGGACGGCAGCGGTCATGGTGGTCCTGACGCTGGTGTTCGACACGATCATGATCGCCGTCGGGCTGTACACCTACGCCCCCGACAAGATCCTCGGGATCTACCTCGCCGGGGCGCCGCTCGAGGACTTCGCCTACCCGCTGGCCGCGGTGCTGCTGCTGCCCGCGGTATGGACCTGGGTCGGGGACGGTCGACGCCGTCGGCACGCGGGAGGGCAGTCGTGACCGGGGTCGCGGTCGAGCCGGGGGCTGCGCCGGGGCCGCTCGTCGCGCTCCGGGAGATCGTCGCCGCCTCGCGCCCGTTCTCCTGGATCAACACCGCGTACCCCTTCGCGGCGGGCTACCTGGTCGCCACCGGGGGACGGGTCGACGCCACGCTCGTCGTCGGGACGCTCTACTTCCTGATCCCCTACAACCTGCTGATGTACGGGATCAACGACGTGTTCGACTACGCGTCCGACCTGCGCAACCCGCGCAAGGGCGGGATCGAGGGAGCGCTCGCGGACCCCGCGACCGCACGGACCACCCACCGGCGCATCCTGTGGGCGTGCGTCGTCGCGAACGCGCCGTTCCTCGCATGGTTGCTCCTCCAGGGCGACGTCGCCGCGAACCTGACGCTCGCCGTCGTGGTCTTCCTCGTCGTGGCCTACTCGGCGCCCGTGCTGCGCTTCAAGGAGCGTCCGTTCCTCGACTCGTTCACCTCGGCCATGCACTTCGTGGGGCCCCTGCTCTACGCGCTCGTGCTCGTCGGGACGGACCTCGGAGCACGGACCGTGTGGCCCGTGCTCGTGGCGTTCGTGCTGTGGGGGGCCGCGTCGCACGCGTTCGGCGCGGTGCAGGACGTGCGGGCCGACCGGGAGGGCGGGATCGGCTCGGTCGCGACCGTGATCGGGGCGCACCGGACGGTCGTCGTCGCGGCGACCGCCTACCTCGTGGCCGCGGGGCTGCTCGCGCTGCTCCCGTGGCCGGGGTGGCTCGCCGCGGTCCTGCCGCTGCCCTACCTCGTCAACGTGGCGTCCTTCTGGACGGTGCGCGACGACGACTGCGAGCGGGCGAACGCGGGCTGGCGTCGCTTCCTCTGGCTCAACCTGGTGACAGGGTTCCTCGTGACGATGCTGCTCATCGCCGCCACCTGGGGCTGACGCCTGGGTCCGACCCCTGGGTCGAGGTCCCGCGGACGACGACGGCCGCCGTTCCTCGCGGAACGGCGGCCGTCGTGCTCGTGGCAGACCCAGGTCAGTACGTGGTGCCGTACTCCCAGTGCCACGCCTCGGGCTTGGAGCCGCCCTGGCGTGCCCACTCGGGGTTGTCCCAGCCGTAGGCCGGGGCGTTCGCGCGCATCCAGGCGTACTGGGCGCTGCCGAAGCTGCTGATGCCGCCGCCGAGGTCGAGCGCCTGCGCCATGCCGTGGTTCGACGTCCCCGGGGCCGCCGCGAGGTAGCCCTTCGACGCCTTGACCGCGACCTGCGAGCCGAACGAGCGGTAGGACGACGTCACCGAGATGTCGGTGCCGAACGCCGCCCGGTAGGCCACGTTGAGCTGCTCGAGCTGGTAGGCCGCGTCGCAGCGCACGAGCTGGCCGGGCGCGAAGCTCGGCGAGCACAGGAGGCTCTCGGGGATGGTGCCGTTCGAGTAGCCAGCGGTGCTGTTCGCCCAGGCCGCGAGCTGTGCCGCCATCGCGGCACGCTGGGCGGCCTCCTCCGCAGCCTGCTGGGCCGCGATCTCCTCGGCCGTCGGTGCCGGCTGGACCGAGACCGCGACGGCAGCGGCGTCGAGCACCGTGCGCAGCGCCTCGGTCGCAGCCCCGATCTCCGTGGTCGTCGGCGCGACCTGCGCATGGTCGATCACCGGGTCGGCCGTGGTGCCGGCGGTCACCGCACCGGTGGTCGCCTGGTCCGTCGTCGTCTGCGCCGCCTCCTCCGGGGAGGTGGTCGCGGTGTCGGTCGAGGCCTCAGGGGCCTCGGCCGTGCCGTCGGTCGTGAGGGGCTCGCGACCGTCGGCTCCGGCACGGCTCGCGCGGAACGTGTCGCGGCCGTCGAGGGTCTCGTCGGCGCTCGTCCCGTCGGCGGTGCCGGCGGCGAGGGTCGTGGCGTCGTCCAGGGACGCGCTCGTGTCGAGAGCCGCGCCCGTCTCGAGGGCGGTGCTCGCGGCGAGCGTGGGGTCGGTCGCCGACCCGATCGTGGTCGTCCCACGCGCCGCCGTCTCGGACGTGCGCGTGACGTCCAGGAGCTGGCGGAGCTGGTCGCGGGTCGCAGTGACCTGGGCGAGCTGCTCGGGTGTCAAGGAGGACGTGCCCTCGCTCGCCAGGTACTCGGCGCGGACGAGCTGGGTGCTGGCCGCGTCGAGCGCCGACTTCTCCTCGGGGGTCGTCGCGACGGGTCCGGCGGCACTCGTGACCGGTGCGGACGCCGATGCGGTCGCGGCCTGGGAGCCGTCGGGAGACGTGGTCATGCTGGCCGCACCTGCCGTGGTGGTCACGGCGACCGTGGCGAGGGCTGCCGCGATCGCGAAGGGGGAGCGGCGGCGCAGGGAACGCCCGGGGAGGGTCGCGGCGAAGCGACGCTGGGAGTGCTTCCCCATCAACGGCCCCCTCTCGCGCGCAGGCCCGGCCCGTCGGCTGCGCCGAGGGGAGCGGTGTCGAGGAGAGCGGTGCCGAAGGGGGAGGTCGTGCGGTCGTCGGCGCCCGGGAGCGGGCGGCGCCCTGCAGGCGCGGCGAAGCTGAGCGGTGCAGTTGTCACGGTGTTCGGATGTTCCGTTCGTCGGGCCGAGGCCGGGACCGCGTGCGCACTGCGGCTGTCGAGCGGGAGCTCGACGCCGTACCGTGCCGTCGCGGTGACGGGAGTCGTTCTTGGAGCCTCAGCAGCCTGAGTCGCGGCGCGTCCGGATGACGTGGGAGCCGCGTGCGCCGGCAGATGGGATGCGAGGACGGTCCTCGGTGCCTGCCAACTCGTTCCATCTTCAACTACGTTTGTGAGCGGTCTGGCCTTGTCGAGCAAGGATCCGCTGGCGATGGTGTGCCGGGTCCGGGCCTATTCGGTGAAGAAGGTACGACCGACGCGTCTCGCGTCGCGAGTCAGCGCCGTACCCACGAGCATGCCCAACGCGATCGCGAAGACGGCGACGACGGCGTTCGCGATGTCGGACACAGAACCCGTGTCCCCCGCCACGAGCTCCGACAGCCCCAGGAAGCTCAGGGCGCCCGGCACCAGGAGCCAGAAGGCCGGGAGCGTCGTGATGATGGCCGGGGGACCGGTGCGGGTCCGTTCGACGAGCGTCGCGAGCGGCACGATCACGAGCGCGCCGAAGAAGCCGGAGATCTCCGGGGCGATGTAGGACCCCACGAGCTGGGCCGCGTACGCCGCGAACAGGACCACGAGCACCCAGGGCAGGCTCCGGCGCGGGGTGGAGGAGAAGAACATCTGCCCGACGCCCACGAGCACGACCCCGATCCACGGGGCCCACCACCCCATCCGCTCGCCGCCGTGCCCGGCGACCAGGTCACCGGCGACCGCTGCACCGGCCACGACGCCGAACACGAGCAGCAGCAGCTGGGCGACCCCGTAGAGGAGCCTGCTCGCACCCGAGACGATCTGGTTGCTCGTGAGCTCGATCGCCGCGACGGTCAGGACCGACCCTGGCAGGAAGCTGATGAGCGGCGGGACCAGGACCTGCAGCGGGCTGTCGCCGAGCCAGGGGTGCACCACCTGGATCGCCAGGACCGTCACGAGGAAGGCCGCGACGACGGGCAGGGCCGTACTGAGCGTGGGCCAGCGTGCGGCGAGCCACCGCAGCACCCCGACGCCGAGCCCGAGCACCAGGAAGACGGGCAGCAGATCCAGGGTCGGGTTGAGGATCAGCCCGAAGCCCAGCGTCAGGATCGCGTGCCCGACGATCGTGAGCACGGCACCGAACCGGGCCGGCTGGCGCCGGATCGCGCGCAGCTCGGTGCGCGCGTCGGCGAGGTCGATCGTCTGGGAGCGCAGCTTGCGGATGACCGCGTAGAGCGCGCCGATCTGGTCGAGGTCCAGCCCGCTGCCCGCGGCGTCGGTGAAGTCCGTGACGACTCCGGAGGCGGTCTGCACGCGGATGAAGACGCACGTCGGCAGCACCAGGGTCTGCACGGTGTGCGCGCCGTGCAGGTCGGCGACCTGCTTGAGGACGTCCTGGGCGTCGTTGACCGACTGCCCTGAGTCGAGCATCGCCCGTCCGAGCGTGCGGAGCAGGGGGACCAGGTCGGGCGAGATCTCCGGGACGTCGGGCTCGTCGTCGGGGGTGGCCTCGTTGCCGAGCGCCTGCAGGACGCGCCGGAAGGTCGAGGGGGCGTGGCGGAGCCCGGCGAGCAGGGGGAGCCGGTGCCGGTGCCGGGGCGCGGGGTCGGAGTCCTCGGCGGAGGAGGGGTCGGTCTCCGTGGCGTGCGGCGAGGTGTCCCGGGGGTCGGCCGTGGGGGCGTCGTCGGGCGTCGTCACCTGCTCGGGTGGCGCGTCCGCGGGAGGGCCCTCGGCGGTCAGGTCGCCACCCCGCGTCCGTCCGCCGGGCCGGGGGCCGCTGAGGGGCGCACCGAGGGCGGACCCGACGACGCCGCGACCAGGTGCAGGAGAGCCTCGCCGTAGGCGTCGGCCGGGTCGTAGCCGCGGAACGTGAGCGGGTGCCCGCCGAGCTCGATCTCGACGAGGTAGGCGGGGACGTCGTCGTCCTCGACGAATCGTTGGAGCCAGCGGAAGGTGCCGCCCAGCAGGGCGCGGAGCTGTGGCTCGAGCGGGTGCCAGAGCGCGTCCTCGAGGGCCACGGAGTCGAGCGCCCACTCGGTCGTGCCGTTGAAGCCGAGGATCACGCCGGTGTCGAACTCGTGGGGCTCGATGGTCATGTCGCTCACGGTGAAGAGGTCGCCCGTGGGGCCGGTGGCCAGCAGCCGGAAGCGGTCGCCGGGCTCGGGGTGCCAGCGCACCCCGGCCTCGCGCAGGGCGAGGGCCAGGTCCCAGGAGATCATACTGGCCAGTATGGTCGGGCGGGCCGGACCGTGCCCCCTGGAGGTGACGTCCGGAACAGCCGAGGGTGACGCCACGTCCCACCGAGGGTGACGCTCCCGCAGGCCCTTCACCCGCTCGCGCGAGACAGTAGGGGAAGGACTCCCGCAGCCCGCGGGGCCCCCAGCACGGGGAGGTCGGCATGACCGGGACGTTCGCGACCGTCGACGACTACATCGGCTCGTTCCCGCCCGAGACCCAGGCGGTCCTGCAGGAGATGCGCCGCACGATCCACCGGGTCGTGCCCGACGCCGGCGAGAAGATCAGCTACCAGATCCCGGCCGTGACGGCGCGGGGTCGGGTCATCGTGTACTTCGCGGGGTGGAAGCACCACGTGAGCCTGTACCCCGTGCCCGACGGCGACGAGGACTTCGAGCGGCTCGTCGCCCCCTACCGGGCCTCCAAGGGGACGCTCAAGTTCATGCTCTCGGAACCGATCCCGTACGGCGTGATCGAGACGGTCTCGCGGCACCTGCTCGACCAGTACGGGGCCTCGGCGTAGCGCGGGCTCGGGCCGGGCGAGGCCCGGCGACCCCTCGAGCGCGCCCACCTGTCGGGACGTGTCGTCCCACGGTCGCCGGGTGTCACACCCACGAAACGTCGGCGTCGTGTACTCGCCCTCATGACCGTTCCTCCCACGTGCACGGCCGGGCGATCCCCGGACCGACCCGTCACCGTCTCCATCCACCGCCGCATCCACCCTGACCTGGTCCCGGACGCGACGCGCTGGGTCCAGGCCGGCGTCAACATGGCCAACACGTACCCGGGCTTCCTCGGGTCGGGCTGGGTGCGCGCCGCGAAGGACTCGCACGACTGGCACATGCTCTACCGCTTCGCCGACGAGGCGACGCTCGACGCCTGGGACTCCTCGCCCGAGCGGGTCGCGTGGCTCCAGGAGGGGCAGGGGCTCGTCGAGGAGCAGCGCGTCGAGCGCAGGACGGGCATCGAGGGGTGGTTCGACGCGCCCGCCCGCGTCGAGGAGCCGCAGATCAGCGCCGACCGGGCGCCGGCCCGCTGGAAGCAGTCGGTGAGCATCTGGCTGGGGTTCTTCCCGGTGAACCTCGCGTTCACGCTGCTCATGTCCTGGGCGGTCCCGAGCTTCGGCGAGCTGCCCGTGGTCCCGAGGGTGCTCGTGACGACGCTCGTGCTGACCCCGATCATGACGTACGCGGTGCTGCCGTGGGTGACCCGCCGTCTGGCACCGTGGTTGGCGCGCTGAGGCGCGCGTGGCCCGTCACGCCCCGGTCGCGCGTGCTCCCTGGCCTGTGAGGACCGTCTCATTCGGTGCCTGTCCGGGCGTCGCCCGCCCCGCGCACCTAGCGTGGACGGATGGACGAAGAGATCGAGAGCGCGACCGACGTCGCCCTGACCCTGGCCGCCGTCGCGGGAGCGCTCGTGGCCGCGTTCGTGCTGGGCACGATCATCTCGGCGATCACGAACCGCCTCGGGCGGCGCAGCGAGCTCGCGCGGGACATCTCGAAGCGGCTGCGCCGCCCCGACCGTGCGGTGCTGATGGTCGTCGCGGTGTGGATCGCGGTGCGGGTCACGACGGACGCGTCGGTCGCGTGGCGGCCCGCGGTCGAGCACGCGCTGCTCGTCGCGCTCATCGCCGCCGGTGCGTGGTGGGTGGGGGCGCTCGCGTTCGTCCTGGAGGACAGCGCGCTCAAGCGCTTCCGGGTCGACGTCGTCGACAACCGGCACGCCCGGCGCATCCGCACGCAGATCATCGTGGTGCGACGCCTGACGGTCGCGATCATCGTGATCTGCGCGATCGCCGCGGTGCTCCTGACGTTCCCCGCGGCGCGGGCCGCGGGCGCGAGCATCCTCGCGTCGGCCGGTGTCATCTCGATCGTCGCGGGCCTCGCGGCGCAGACGTCGCTCGCGAACGTGTTCGCGGGCATGCAGATCGCGTTCACGGACGGCATCCGGGTCGACGACGTCGTGGTGCTCGAGGGGGAGTGGGGGCGGATCGAGGAGATCACCATGACGTACGTCGTGGTGCACCTGTGGGACGACCGGCGCCTCATCATGCCGTGCACCTACTTCACGACGACGCCCTTCCAGAACTGGACGAGACGGGCCGCGGACCTGCTCGGCACGGTCGAGCTCGACCTGGACTTCCGGGTGCCGTTCGGCGCCATGCGTACCGAGCTCAAGCGGCTCCTCGCGCACACCGACCTGTGGGACCAGCGCGTGGGCATCCTGCAGGTGACCGACGCGATCAACGGCGTGGTCCGGGTGCGAGCGCTCGTGAGCGCCCGCGACGCCCCGACGCTGTTCGACCTGCGGTGCTTCGTGCGCGAGGGGCTCGTCGAGTGGCTCCAGCGGTCGAGCGCCGACTCGTTGCCCCGCACGCGCTTCGAGGGCGTCGAGGAAGGACGCATCAGCGAGGAGCCCGACGTCGCGCCGGGTCGCACGCAGGAGAAGGGCGCGGCGGCACACCCCGCGATCCCCGAGCGCGAGGTCCACCTCCCGCCCTCGATCCCCGTGGGGCCAGGAATCCCGGGGCAGCCGCCGCTCTCGACCCGCCAGGCCACACGGCGCCTGTCGGTGCGTGACAAGGCGAGGGTCATCGGGTCGGTCAGCGCACCACCGGACGTCGTCGAGACGCGGGTCATGGACCCCGTCGAGGTAGCCGTAGCGGTAGGGCGCGAGGCCGAGGTCGCTCCGGAGGACCTGCCCGGTGGCGCGGCCGAGTCGGCCTTCTTCAGCGGTACGGCCGAGGGAGTCGAGCGGGCGCAGGCCTTCGCGGGCCCGGGCCAGGAGGTCATCGACGAGCGCGAGGAGACGGCCGAGCGGAACCGGGTCGAGGACGAACGCGACGCGCCGGCCTCGCCGGACGACGACGAGCGGGACCGCGAGGCTGCGCGCCCCGGCGACAGGGAGCGCCCGGGCGACCGCGACCTGGGGCGCGGTGAGTCGCAGGGCGACGGCGGCCACGACGGTGACGCCTGACGCCTGACGCCTGATGCCGACGGTGATGGTCCCGTCAGCCCCGACGTGACGCACCCGACCCGCGTCCGCCGCGCCGTGACGACCGCCCCTGGTTAGGGTCTCGTCGTGAGCAGGTGGACCTGGCCCGCGTACGTGGGCGTGATCGGCGGGGTCGTCGTCTTCGTGATGTTCCTGCTGCCGATCGTGGTCTGGCAGTACCGCCGGTACGGGCGACTGAGCTGGCTGCGCCTGCTCGGGTCGGCGGCGGTCGCGGTCTACGGTGTCGCGCTCGTGGCGTACACGCTCCTGCCGCTGCCCTCGGGCGACCTCGCGCTGTGGTGCGCGCAGCACGGGTTCTCGGGGCCGCAGCTGAACCCGTTCCAGTTCGTCGAGGACATCCGCCGGGACACCGCGGGCATGAGCGCGGCGGCTCGGCTGCGGAGCCCGGCGGTGCTCCAGACGGTGTTCAACGTGGTGCTCTTCGTCCCGTGGGGCGTCCTGGTGCGGCGCTTCTTCGGGTGGCGGCTACCGCTCACGGTGCTGTCGGCGTTCGCGGCGTCGCTGCTCATCGAGACGACGCAGGGCACGGGGATCTTCGGCCTCATCCCGTGCTCGTACCGGCTGGCCGACGTCGACGACCTCCTGACGAACACCCTGGGCGGGTTGATCGGTGCGCTGATCGCGCCGGTGGTCCTGCGGTGGATGCCGCGCTCGACGGACCTCGCGACCGAGCGGGGCGTGCCGCGCCCGGTCACGGTGTGGCGGCGGTGGCTGGGGATGCTGCTCGACGCGTTCCTGGTGTCGGTGACCGGGACGGTGCTGGTCCTGTTCTACCGGGTGACGCTCGTCGCGCTGGGGCAGGACGTCCCGGTCGAGGCGGGCGCGGTCGACGTCGTGCTCGGCTCGGTCGTGCCCGTGGTCCTGGTCCTGTTCGTGCCGCCCTTCCTGGGGAGCGGGGCGTCGTGGGGGCAGCGGGCCATGTGGCTCGAGCCGCGCTGGACGGCCGACGTCGCGCAGGGCTCGGTCGGTGCGGACGGCCTGGGGCGTGGGACCACGGTGCGTCGCGTGGTGCGTGGCTTCGTGTCGGGCGGCCTCTGGGGGGTGTGCCTGGTCCTGGCGGAGGTCCCGAGTGGTGGTCTCCTGCCCGACGTCGCAGCGCCCCTCGGTTCTCTCGTCGCCTTCGTGGCGGTCGTCTCGGTCCTGTTCACGCGCGACCGGCGCGGGGTGTCGGGGGTCGTGTCGGGGGCCCGGATGGTCGACGCGCGGAGCTGATGGGCGGACGCACCGAGAAGTGAGCAGATGCCCCCGGATCGCAGGATCCAGGGGCATCTGCTCACTTCTCGGCGGCGGCAGTTTCTCAGCGTCCCGCGAGCCACCCTCGCAGCCGGTCAGGACGGTCGGTGATGACCGCGTCGACACCGGCCAACCGGGCCAGGGTCCACTGCGCGGGCTCGTTCAAGGTCCACACCATGACCTCGAGCCCCGCCGCGTGCAGCTCGTCGACCAGACCGGGCCGCTCGACGAGCAGGTGCCCCGCCGGGTTGCACGTCATGACGCCCAGGTCGGCGCACGTCGCGAGCAGGTCGTCGGACAGCTCGCCGATCAGCAGCCCGCGGCGCAGGTCCGGGGCCACCTTCGCCAGGGCCGCGACCGTCGAGGTCCAGAAGCTCTGCCCGATCACGCGGTCGGCGAGCCCGGCGCGTAGGACGGGCTCCGTGACCCTGCGGACGGCGTCGGGCCCCCAGTCGCCCTTGATCTCCAGCAGGAGGTCGATGCCCGGGTGCGTCACGAGGAAGTCCACGAGCTCCGTGAACGTCGGGACGCGCTGCCCGGCGTAGGCGGGGGCGAACCACGAACCCGCGTCCACGGCGCGGACCTCCGCGAGCGGGAGCGCGTCGACGCGACCGGTCGCGTCGGTCGTGGCGTCGAGGGTGTCGTCGTGGATCACGACCACCTCGCCGTCCGCGGTGAGCTGCACGTCGAGCTCGATGCTGTCCGCGCCCGCGCGCCACGCGGCCTCGAACGCCGCGAGCGTGTTCTGCGGGGCCACCGACGAGTTCCCCCGGTGCGCGACGACCCGGAACGCGCCCGTCACAGGTACGGCTCCACGTTCTCCTGGTACGCCTTCTCGAGGCGCGGCGTGATCGACGCGAACGCCTCGGCGGCGGGCGTGCCCTTGAGGACGATCTGCTCGATCCCGTCGGTGAGGATCTGGTCGCCACCAGGCACGAAGACCCGGACCCAGTCCTGCGAGCGGGACTTCTCGGCGAGCTGGTCGACCGCCGTGCGGAACTGCGGCGTGGCCGCGTAGATGCTGCTCATGGTCTCTCCCTCGACCGCGGACGTACGCACCGGCATGTACCCGGTGTTCTGGGAGAAGTATGCGGTGTTCTCCGGGTCCGTGATGAAGGCGAGGAACATCGCGGCGGCGAGCTGCTGCTCGGGCGTGCGCGAGGCCGGGATGGCCAGACCCGTGCCGCCCGTGGGCGTCCCGGAGCCGCTCGGGCCGTCGGGCAGGTAGGCCGTGCCGAGCTCGAACGACGCGGCGTCGAGGAGCCCCGTGAGGCTGCCCGTGGACCCGATGGTCGAGGCGAAGATGCCGGCGGCGAAGTCGGCCCCGGCGTCGGTCCCGACGCCCGCGACCTTGGACCCGTGGAACAGGTCGTGCAGGAAGTCGCCCGCGGCCAGGGCCTGCGGGGTGTCGAGCGTGACGGTGAACTCGTCGCTGTACTGCCCACCCTGGCCCCACAGCATGTTCTCGAACCACCACGCGGCCCACGAGGTGCCGGTCGCGAGGCCCAGCGGGGCGCCGTCGGCCGGGACCTGGGCGCGCAGCGCGGGGGCCCACTCGGCGAGCTCTGCCCACGTCGCGGGCCCGCGGTCGGGCAGGCCGGCTGCGGCCCACATGGTCTTGTTGTAGTAGAAGAGCGGCGTCGAGCGCGCGTACGGCACCGCCCAGTGCCGGGTGTCGTACGCGTAGTCGCCGTACAGCGTCGGGTTGTAGTCGGTGACGTCGACGTCGAGGTGCGCGAACACGTCGTCGAGCGGCATGACCTGGCCGTTGAGGTAGTAGCGGAACCACCACACGTCGCTCGCGATGACGAGGTCGGGGAGGTTGTTCGACGACGACGCGGCCTGGAAGCGCTGCGCGACCTCGTCGTACCCGGCGCCCGCGGTCACGAGCTTGACCGCGATGTCGGGGTGCTTCGTGTTGAAGCGGCGGATCAGCTCCTCCTCGATGGCCTTGGAGGCGCCGGGGTGGTTGCTCCACCACGTGATCTGCGAGGCGGGCGTGATCGTGGTCCAGTCGGTGCCTGCGGAGGCGGACGGGGCGGACGTGCCGCCGCCGACGGTGGGTCCCGCGCACGCGGCGAGGGAGAGGGCGAGGGCGCCGAGGCCGCCGAGGCGCAGCACGTCGCGTCGAGACGGGGTCCACTGGGCGGGCAGGGGCTGGTTCACGTGATGCTCCTTGGGGTGGGGAACAGCGATCCGGCAGGTGCCGGGGGACAGGGGGAGACCGGCACGTCAGCCGGTCACGGCTCCGGCGGTGAGCCCGGCGACGAGCCGGCGCTGGAGGAGCAGGAAGACGACGAGGATCGGGAGGGTCACGAGCACGGTCGCGGCCATGAGGACGCCCCAGTTGTTCATGCCGTCGACGCTCTGCAGGAGCGTGAGTCCCACGGGGAGCGTCATCTTCTCGGCGTCGTCGGTCACGAGGAACGGCCACAGGTAGTCGTTCCACTCGGCGACGACGGACACGAGCGCGACGGCCGCGATCGTGGGGTAGGACAGCGGCACGACGAACCGCCACAGCTTGCGCCAGTGGCCCGCGCCGTCGAGCTCGGCGGCCTCGAGGATCGAGATCGGCAGCGACAGGAAGTGCTGGCGGAACAGGAAGGTCCCGAACGCGCTCGCCAGGCCCGGGACGAGGATGCCCTGGTAGGTGTTGAGCCACCCGAGCTGGGCGACGAACGTGTAGTTGGGGATGATCGTGATCTGCTGCGGGATGAGCAGCGTGAACAGGACCAGGACGAACACCGCGCGCTTGAACGGGAAGTCCAGGAACACGAGCGCGTACGCGCAGCACAGGCCCAGCAGCAGCTTGAGCGTCGAGCCGACGACCGTCAGGCCCACGCTGTTGAGGAAGAGCTGCCCGACGGGGATGCTCTGCGTCGTCTGGACGTAGTTCGCGAGGTCGAGGTTCTGCGGGAGCCACTGGAGCGGGATCGAGTACAGCTCGTCAGGGCGCTTGAAGCTCGCGAGCACCATCCACACGAGCGGCAGCGCCATGACGACGGTCGCGACCAGCAGGGTCGCGTACGAGCCCAGGTGCAGAGGCCGACGACGGCGCGTGCGCTCCGGCGCCCGGGCGCCGCTCGGGCGGTGGCTCGCACCGCCGGGGGCCGGTGGTGCGTCCACGGGTGACCCGGGGTGCTGAGCGCTGGGCGCGCCCGAGGTCGTGCGAGGTGCGGTGGTGGGGACGTCCCGGACCGGGTTCTGGACGCTCATGCGTAGTGCACCTTCTTCTCGACGAAGCGCAGCTGGACGACCGTGACGACCAGCAGCAGGAGGAAGAGGATCGTCGCGACGGCCGACGCGTAGCCGGCGCGGCCGGTCACGAAGCCCTCCTCGTAGATCTGGTACATGAGGGTCGTGGTCGAGCCCAGGGGGCCGCCCTTGGTCATGGCCTGGATGATGTCGAACGACTGGAGCGAGCTCAGCAGCGTCGTGACCGTGAGGAAGAAGGTCGTGGGCGCGAGCAGCGGCAGGACGATCGAACGGAACGTGCGGGCCGAGGACGCTCCGTCGAGGGCGGCGGCCTGCTTGAGCTCCTGCGGGACAGCCTGGAGACCGGCCAGGAAGATCAGGGCGACGTACCCGACGTTCTTCCACAGGTAGACGACGATGATCATGACGAGCGCCCAGGGCGAGGTCGTGTACCAGTCGGGGGACTCGAGCCCGATCGCGCGCAGGCCCGCCGAGAGCAGGCCGTAGCGGGGGTCGAAGATGAACAGCCACAGCATGCCGACCGCGACGCCCGACAGGACGTAGGGAGCGAACGCGACGGTCCGCGCGAGCCCGCGACCCTTGAGGCGCCGGTTCAGCAGCAGGGCCAGGCCGAGTCCCAGGACCAGCGAGCCGCCCACGGTCGCGACCGTGAAGACGCCCGTCGTGACCATGACGTCGGCCGTCGTCGGGTCCTGGAACCACTCGACGTAGTTGCCGAGTCCGACCGAGCGGGCCGTGGGGGAGCCCATGTTCCACTGCAGGGTCGAGTAGTAGAAGCTCTGCAGCAGCGGGCGGTAGACGAACACGAGCAGCAGGACCACGTTGGGCCCCGCGAGCAGCAGGAACGCGAGCCAGGTGCGCAGGGCGCGCGGGGTGGGGCGCGTGAAGCGGGACCGGGCCGTCGGGGCCCGCCCGGGGATCGTCCGAGGGCGTGCGGGTGGCGCGGGGCGCACGGGGGCTGACACGGAGGTCATGGGGTGGGGCTCCAGTCACGAGCGGGTGGACGCCGTCACCCTAGGAGGGCGAAGTGTCCGAGAAGTGGCCTCAGCGGCTCCGTTCCCCGAACGTTCCCGAGGCGTTCATCGGGGCCTCGGCGCGAGGTCATCGGGGATGCCGGGAGGTCATCTGCGGGGCACACGCGCGGCGGGGGCGAAGCCAAAAGCCGCAGGCGACCGCACCTCGCCCCCGAGGCCAGGTCGGCGAGTCGATGACGGCCTAGCATGGGCGGTCCGGCCAGCACTCCTGCCGGGCCCGACGACGAGGTGAGCGATGACGCACGAACGACAGGACCTGCGGAACATCAACGTGGGGCGCGGCACCGGCTTCACGGTGGCCCTGTTCGTCCGCGACCGTCTGGCGCTGCCCGTGGCTGACGACGTCCCGGCGCTGGTCCCCCGCCTCGCCGTCGAGGCCCTGCCGGGCGACGAGGCCGCGGCGCTCGCGGACGGGTGGCGCGCGTGGTGGGACCGGTTGACCGAGGTGCCCACCGGGCGCGACGTCAGGCCCGCGTCGGAGAGGCTGGCGACGGTGGTCGACGCCCTCGTGGACGAGGCCCGGTCGTGGGCCGAGCAGATGGTGCGACCGAACTACTTCTTCTCGGAGGCCGATCTTCCCCCTGGTTACGTCCCGGAGCCGATCGGCGACCCGGGCGTCCCGGACGTCCCGGTGGTCTACGACGTCGAGCTCGTTCCCGTGGGCGGCGCGTGGCACCGGGACCTCGGCCCGCACCGGATGCTCGTGAGCGTCGAGACGTGGGAGGACCCGGCGGCGATGGACGCGCTCCTGAGACCGCGGATCGAGCGGCTGCAGAGCCGGGTCAGCGCCACACCTCGGAGGGCCCCTCAGGTGTGGCACATGACGGTCGACGGTCAGGTCTTCACGGTCGTCGACAGGCCCCACGACCCGGGGGTGTACGACTTCTCCTGGACGAACGGTCCGATCGAGGGCTACGGGTTCACGATCGCGACGTCGACCCGGCAGCCCTTGGGCGAGGACGTGCTGCGCAAGGAGATCCGAGGCTTCGTCGAGGGCTACGAGCCCTGACAGTCCAGGGGCTTCCCCGCCGCCTCCACCGTGCACCTTGACCTCAACCGTGGTTGAGGACGTACCGTCGAAGCGTGCGGCTGCCGACCCCGGCGTGGACCGCACCTCCCCTCCTCGACCGGAAGGCGTTCTTTCCTGTGAGCAGCTCTCGTCCGTTGCGTGTCGCCATTGTTGGCGCTG
>NZ_JACSQE010000014.1:112197-147371 GCF_014836745.1 Oerskovia gallyi | reverse complement strand
TTCTGCGACACCTGCTCCGCAGCAGCCGCCACCACCCCCGACTGCGCCGCCGTCTCCTCCGACGACGCCGAGAACTGGGCGCCCGCGTAGGACAGGCGGTCGGCTGCACCAGCCACCTCCTGGGCCGTGCCGGCGACCGTGGAGATGATGGCCCGCAGGCTCGTCTGCGCGGTCGTGAGAGCCACGGCCATCTGACCGATCTCGTCCCGGCTGTCCACGTCGGCGCGGACCGTCAGGTCGCCCTCGGAGAGCGCGACCAGGGAGCGTCGCACCTTCTCGGCCGACCGGCGGATCCCGTTCGCGACCACGAGCGCGACGACCAGGGCGATCACCAGGCCGACCAGCCCGAGGACGACCATCATGGCGACGGTGCGGTTCGCGTGCTCCGTGGCCTCGTCGGCGATCGACGCGGCGTACTCGTTCGCCGCGTCACCGGCGCGCGACAGAGCGGCGACGTGGGCGGCGATGAGAGCGTCGTTGCGCGACTGGATCTCCGGCGTCACGGCCTTGTCCTCGACCGCCGGCATGAGGGTCGAGTCGCGGTAGGCGACCCAGTCGGCCCACGCCGTCTTGAACGCCTCCCAGTTCGGCTCGGTCATCGTCCCCAGCATCGTGTCGTACGCGGCGATGTCCGCCTCGAGGTCCGCGTCCGTCGCGTCCATCTGCGCGACGACGGCGGACCGGGCCGACCCCTCGACGAGGTCGTACTGGTACGTCAGCCGCCAGGCCTCCTGGGCACCGTGGTCGATCTGAGCATTGAGGCGCAGCGCGGTGTTGCCCACGTCCGCGACGGTCGCCGTGTCGTCGAGGGTCGAGCGCAGGCCCTGCAGGGCGACGGCGACGGTCGCGACGAGCACGAGGACGAGGACGCCGAGCGCGACGATGATCCGGGTCCGGACCGAGAGGTCGCCGAATCGGGAGCGGCGTGCCCGAACGGTCGGGGGCGTCAGGGACGAGGACATGGGGGACTCCTGGGCGGTGTGATGAACGGGGAGGGGGGTGCTGGCTCGACCTGCGGGCCTGGTCGCGGGCCGGCTGGCGGGCTGGCTCGCGGGACTCGTCACGAGTCGGCTCACGACGCCACGGCGTCGACGTCGAGCGCGAGCAGGAGCTGGTCGGAGAGCTTGTAGGTGCCGAGGATCACGGCGCGCAGCGCCTCGGACAGGGTCTGGGGAGGCAGCTCGAACTGTTCCTCGTCGACCACGAGCACGTCGCCGATCCGGTCGACGAGCAGGCTCACGGTCTCGTCGCCCACGAAGACGACGGCCATCATCTGCTCGCCGTCGTGCGCGGGCATGCCGAGCCGTCGTCGGAGGTCGACCGTGAGCACGACCTGGCCGCGAAGGTTGACGAGGCCCGCGACGTCGTCCGGCGCGAGGGGCACCCGCGTGCGTGGGCGGCTCGGCAGGACCTCCTGGACCCTGTCGACGGGGATCCCGCAGAGCCGGTCGCCCAGCGTGAAGGTCACGAGTCTCGTGCTCATCGCACACCTGCCAGGAGGTCGTCGTCGAAGGCCGCCCGGTCGGCGAGGCCGTCAGGATGGTCGTCGTCGAAGAAGCCTGCGTCCGCGGCGCGGACGGCGCTGCGGACGTCGAGCAGCTCGGTGACGCGCTGGTCGAGGACGGTCGAACCGACCAGCCCGTTGTCGTCGATGTCGCTGTGCAGCCGGGCGTCGTCCTCGACGATGTCGAGGATCTCCGAGACGGCCATCGCGATGCTGCGCCCGCCGCGGGTGTACACGACGACGTCGAGCTCGTCACCGGTCGGGGCGCCCACGGCGCCGAGCACCCGGTCGAGCCGGACCAGCGGTACGAGCGCGCCCCGGTACTGCAGCACCTCGCGGGTGCCCACCTGCTCGATCCGCTCCGTGCGGATCCGTTCGAGGCGGGTGACCGCGGACAGCGGGATCGCGACGCGACGGTCCCCGGCGGCGACGACCAGCACCTGGTGCGTCGCCTTGGCGGCCTGCACCGTCGTCTGCCGACGCACCTTGGCGAGCTCCGCGATCTCGGTGCTGAGCACGCGCCGGGCGATCGCGGGGAGGTCGAGGATGAGGGCGACGCCTCCGTCGCCGAGCACCGTCGCGCCCGAGTACATGCCGATCTGCTTGAGCCGGCTCGCGAGTCCCTTGACGACGATCTCCTCCATGTTGAGGACGCGGTCGACGATCACGCCGAACCGCTGATCGTCGGCCTCGACGACGGCGATGACGCGGCCGGCCGACTCGGAGGCGAGGTCCAGGACCTCGGCGAGCGAGACGAGCGGGAGCAGCGTCCCGCGCAGCCGGAACACCGGGGCGGTGCCGACGTGCTCGATCCTGGTGTCCTGCCCTCCGAGCGCGACGAGCTCCAGGAGGCTGACCTGCGGGATCGCGTAGACCGAGCCGCAGCACGTGACCGTGAGCGCGGGCATGATCGCGAGCGTGAGCGGGATGCGCATGCGCCACGTCGTGCCCTTGCCGACGCTCGACTCGACGTCGACCGATCCGCCGATCGCCTCGATGTTGGTCCGGACGACGTCCATGCCGACGCCGCGGCCGGAGACGTTGGTGACCTTCGCGGCGGTCGAGAAGCCGGGGAGGAACAGGAGGTCCAGCACCTCGGACGAGGACATCGCCGCGATCTCGTTGGCGCTGCGCAGCCCCTTCGAGACCGCCGAGCGTCCCACCTTCTCGGGATCGATGCCCGCGCCGTCGTCGGTGATCTCGACGACCACCTGGCCGTTCGAGTGGTAGGCGCGCAACGACACGAGCCCCTGCGAGGCCTTGCCCACGGCGAGCCGCTGGTCAGGGGCCTCGATCCCGTGGTCGACGGCGTTGCGCACCAGGTGCGTCAGGGGGTCCTTCACGGCCTCGAGCAGGGAGCGGTCGAGCTCGGTGTCACCACCGGTCATCTCGACGCGCACCTCGCGCCCCAGCATCTTCGCGAGGTCCCGCACGATGCGCGGCATCTTCGACCACACGTGCTCGATGGGCTGCATACGGGTGCGCATGACACCCTCCTGCAGCTCGGAGGCGATGAGGCTCAGACGCTGCGCGGACCGCTTGGTCTCCTGGTCCTCGCCCGCGCCGGCGATGCGGTCGAACTGGTTGCGCACGAGCACGAGCTCGCCGACCTGTCGCACGAGGGAGTCCAGGAGGTCCACGTCGACACGGATCGAGCCGTCGGCCGCGTTGCGCCCAGGCAGCTCGATCTCCTCGTGCTTGGGCGTGGTCGCGGGCACGGGTGCCGCGGCAGGCAGGGGCTCCGTCACGGGCTCCGGCGTGGCGAGCGCCGCGGGAGCCGTCGCGAGGACGGGTTCGACGACGGAGGGTGCCGCGGGTGCTTCGGGCTCGGGCTCGGGCTCGACATCGACCGCAACGGGCGCGACCGGCGCCGGCACCTCGGCAGGGGTCGTCCCGTCCTGCACCGCCACGATCTGGGCGACCATCGGCGCGACGTCGACGTCGTCGCCGGATCCCGCCTCGACCTTGGCCAGGATGGCGCGCAGGGTGTCGACGAGAGCGAGCAGGACGTCCGTCACCTGGGGGTCCATGACCCGCTCGCCGTCGCGCAGCTCGGACAGCAGCGACTCGCCGACGTGCGAGACCTTCTCCAGGTTGCCGAACCCGAGGAAACCGCTCGTCCCCTTGATGGTGTGCACGGTGCGGAAGATGCTGCTGAGCAGCGCGCGCGACGAGGGGTCGCTCTCCAGCGCCACGAGGTCCTGGTCCAGCTGATCGAGGTTCTCGTAGGACTCGACCAAGAACTCGTGGACGATCTCGTCCATCTCGTCCACGCCCGCACCTCCACGCCATCGCTGGCATCGTCGTCGTCGCTCGGAGCGACCTGTCGTCAGGGACACCGGTCCCCCCAGCCCTGGCATCCACCGGGGCTGTCGTCGGTGACTGTCGGTCGTCTCGTGCGGTTGGTGGGGGTGATACCGGCGCCTCGGGCAGACCCGTCGACGCTCGGGGTCAGGCCGCGTTGTCGAGCGCTCGTGCGAGGGCGAGGGCGAGGGCGATGTCGTCGTCGAGGCTGCGTCGTTCGTCGCGCACCGCGTAGCCGGCCGTGACGATCGCGCTCTCGTGCCGGCGGTAGTGCGGGTCGCAGAAGAGGAGCGGGCCCCGGCCGGTGACGGTCACGCGGACGCAGGCCGTCGCGCCGCACGCGTCGCACTGGTCGCAGCGGTCGAGCGCGTCGTGCGGGTCGGCGTCCGGGGGCTCCCACGGTCGCCGCAGGTGGTTCATGCCGCCGTGGCCTTCTGGGCTGCACGGTTGACGAGCCCTGCGGCCTCGGCGCGCGTCAGGCCCTGGATGACGAGCTCGTCGACGAGCGAGGCGATCTGCTCGTGGACGTCACCGGGATAGAGAGGGGCGCCCGCTCGTCGGCGCGCGAGCTCCTTGGTCAGGGGCGCGCAGCGTTCGGCGATCGTCTTGGGTCTGGGGCGTGCGGGGGTCGCAGCCATGGGGTGCTCCTCTCGTGGCCTCTGGTGGAGGCGTCGACGGTCCTGCTTCCTATGCAGCGACGTCGGTGGTCGTGCGGCCTGGCGACGAGGGTCGGTCAGCCTGCCTCGGCGACCCTCGTCGTCTGGCGGGCCGCGGCGACGATGTCGGCGAGCGTGCTGCGCACCTCGTCGGGGGTGCGCCCGAGCGGGCGGCCGGACAGGGCGGCCGCGGCCGCGAGGGTGTCCAGGTAGCGCGCGGTGTCGCGGGTCGACTCCCCCGTGCCGCGGTCCGGGTCCCAGGCGGAGCGGGCCTCGTGCTCGTGCTCGACGAAGACCGCGGTGAGCTCGGTGACCCAGGCCGCGTCGACCCCGCACCCTGCGACGGCCTGCTTGACCGAGACCCGGGTGCGGGACAGCGCGGGCCGCCCCGGGCGGGCGCGGTCCGCGAGGACGTCGCGCACGAGGAGGTGGGCGATCTTCTGCCCGTACTCGTGCGTGGCGACCGTCTCGAGGTGCTCGTCCTCGTAGGTCGTCCACAGGCCGGCGAGGGTCGCGATGCGCGGGTCCGACGGCGTGTCGGCGAGCGCGAGGACCGAGCGGAGGGCGAGCCCCTCGTCCTCCTCGATCCAGGCGAGCATGCGTGCCCGGACGTCCGGGTCGAGGGGGCGCTCGAGGGTCGGCAGGGCGAACGCGTCGCGGATCGCGGCGGCGTCGATGTGCATGCGCAGCACGCCGCGCTGGCGTGTGGCTGCGCTCTCGTGCGCGGCGCAGAGGCGGTCGATCTCCTCGTCGCGGCCCGCGTCGAGGACCTGGACCGCAAGGTCGGGGACCACGGGGAGCTCGTGCACGAGGCCCGCGAGGCGCCCTTCGGCGTCGATCGTGCCCTCGAGGAGGTCGGTCGAGACGATCTGCCCGACCTTGCGCGCGGACCGCACGCTCCGCAGCAGCGTCCGGTGCATGAGGGTGTAGTCGCCGAGCGCCTGACGGATCGAGCCCGCCGCGCTCGCTCCGCCCGCGAAGACCTCGAGGTCGAAGAACTTGGTGCCGTTGCGGCCTCGGGAGTCGCCCTCGGCTCCGTCGGTGCTCGGCAGGTCGAGGATCTTGCGGGTGTAGAAGTCCACGGCGGCGTCGACCATGTCGTCGTGCAGGAAGCGGGCGATCCCGTGGCGGTGGCAGTAGCGCGCGGTCTCGGAGCGCACGATGCCCGTGCGGAACACCGCTTCGAAGACGATCATGCGGGCCTCGCGCTCGGTGAGGTCGCCCGCGCGCACCCGACGGGCGACGTCGGTGGTGGTGCGGTCGAGCTCGTCGCTCGCGCGGTCGTGGACGGACGTTCGGGCAGCGGCGGTGACATCGACGTCGACGTCGGCGGTGACGGTGATGGTCTGCATGGCACGTGTGTGTGCGGCGTGCTCGCGAAAATCGGGCCTCCGAGCCCTTCGGGCGATGTGATGTGCGTCACGTCGCCCGCGAGGGCGCGCCTCCGCCCGACGCAGGCTGGCGCGTGCTCCGTCGGCATAGGCAGCCCAGACGGTCAGCGAGGAGAGGACGAACGTGGAGCACAGGCGCCGAGCGCTCGACGTCGGGCCCGGGGAGCATCTCCTCCTGCCCGCGTCGGCTCTCGACACGGCGGGGCGGCTGCACCTGTGGCGCGCCTTCACGGGGCTGTACGACGGCGAGCTCCTGCTCTCCCCGCTCACGGCGAGCCCGCTGCCCATGCCGTGGACCGTGCCTGCCGGGCACCGCCGGTGGCCCGGCCTGCGGCCGGCCGCGATGTGGCACCCCCTCCTGTGGCTGCCCGCACGCCTCCGCTCACCGATCACCCTGCGCGACCCGATGACGGGCGAGACCTGGGGCGAGACCTACGACGAGTGGGCGACCCGCGTCGCGCTCGAGATGACCGAGTCCGGCCCGGTGTCCATCGACGGCGAGCGGTGGGTGCTCCTGCACGACCCGCACCACGGGCGACACGTCCGGGCGCTCGACCCCGGCGACGAGGACCTTGTTCCGTTGTACGACCCGACCACCGGGACCTGGCTCGACGTGCTCTCGACCGTCGGGCTCGACGTCGACGACCCTGCCGACCTCGCCCGGGTCGAGCGTTGGCTCGCGGGAGAGCCGGACGAGGTCCTCGACGCCGTCGACCTCGACGTGTTCCTGCAGGCCGCGGGCCGCGACCCGGCCTGGGCCCTCGACCGGACGCAGCGCCCCCTCGCCGAGGGCGCGGGCTACCGCACCTACGTCGAGGACCTGCGCGACGCGTCGTCGACCCTCGTCGCACGCGAGCTGGACGACCGCGTGACCGATCTCGCGTCCGCGCGCCTGCCCGCCCGGGAGCTCGGGCAGCACGTGGGCGCCCTGGCCCGGGCCGCCTCCACGCTCCTGTCACCGGGCGTCGACGTCGTCGACGACCTGGGCCTGAGCCTCGGGCTCGTCACCGCCCGCGCGGAGCGTGCGACCACGGTCGAGGCCGTCTCTGCTGCCGTCGCCGACCTGCGCGTGCTGCTCGGCACGGTCGCCGACGCCGCGGCCCTGGGGCTCGACCGCATCGGGCTGCGCGTCGAGATCGAGACCGCCGAGGTCCTCGGTCAGGTCGCCGAGCTCACCCGGACCACCACGCCGCCCGACGACGGCACGCACCCGCCCGTGGAGGGTCAGCCCTCGCGCGGCGCGTGCTTCTCGAGGAACGCGTAGACCTCCGAGGCGTCCACCCCGGGGAACGCCCCTGACGGCAGCGCCGACAGGACGTACTGGTGCATGCGCGCGCTGGGCCAGGCGACCTCCTCCCAGTGCCGCGCGAGCTGCGCCGCCGGCCGGCGGCAGCAGGCCTCGTCGGGGCAGGTCGAGGCACGGCGCGCGGTGGTCTCGCGACCTCGGAACCACTTGGCCGAGGAGAACGGGACCCCGACCGTGATCGAGAACTCGCCCGTCGTCGTCGTGCCCGTCTGGGTGCTGCACCAGAAGGTGCCCGCGGGGGTGTCCGTGTACTGGTAGGACTCGGTCGCGCGGTCGCGGCGCGCGAACGCCTCGCGCGCGGCCCACCGACGGCACACGAGCTGCCCCTCGATGGCCCCCGTGACGTCCGCCGGGAACGGCAGGCCGTCGTTCGCGTAGCCCCGGTACAGGGCGCCGTCGTCACCGACGCGCATGAAGTGCACAGGGATGCCCAGGCGGGAGGTCGCGAGGTTCGTGAAGCGCTGGGACGCGGCCTCGTGCGAGACGCCGAACGCGTCGCGGAAGTCCTCGACCGCGAGGTCCTTGTCCTTCTTGCGCTGCTCCAGGAACTCGACGGCCGCCGACTGCGGCATGAGGCAGCACGCTGCGAAGTACGTGATCTCGACGCGCTGGCGCAGGAAGTTCGCGTACGACGTCGGGCGCTGGTGGCCCAGCACGCGGTGCGCGATCGCCTGGAGGCCGAGCGAGCGCAGCCCGTGGCTGCCCGGGATCGAGGCCGGCGGGAGGTAGATGCGGCCGTTGCGCAGGTCCGTGACCGTGCGCGTCGAGTGCGGCAGGTCGTCGACGTGCAGCAGCGTGAAGCCGAGCTGTTCGGCCATGCGCGCGACCGTGCGGTGCGTCAGGGCGCCTGACGTGTACCCCGCGCGGCGCGTCATCTCCTCCGCGAGGTCCTCGAGCTCGGGGATGTAGTTGTTGCGCGACTGGCGTTCCAGGCGGAGCTCGGTGTTGGCGCGGCGGGCCTCCTCGGGCGTCGCGATGGCCTCCGACGCGCGACGGGCCAGCTCGCCGTGCAGACCGACCAGGTTCTCCAGGACCGGCAGGGGCAGCTTCTGCGACGCCTTGACCGCGGGCAGGCCGAGGGTCGCGAACAGCGGGCCGCGCTGGGCCCGGTCCAGCTCGATCTCGAGCGCGGCCCGGCGCGAGGGCGGTTCGTCCGCGAGCAGGTCCGCCACGGCGACGCCGAGCGCACCCGCGAGCGCCTGCAGCAGCGAGAGCCGCGGTTCACGCTTGCCGTTCTCGATGAGCGACAGGAGGCTCGCGGTGGTGCCCACCTGCGCACCGAGCGCGTCGAGCGTGAGCCCGCGACCGGTCCGGAAGTACCGGATCCGGCGACCGAGCGTGATGAGGTCGGTGCTCGGCGGCGTGTGGACCTCGGGGGTCGTGGGGATCTTGCGGTCTTCGTCGACAGCCATTCCTTGACTCTATGTCAACATCCGCGATTCTTGACAACGGTCCAGGTGGAAAACCGGGGTGTTCCGGGTCGAGGGTGGAAACAGCAGCACCGACACCCACCGGGTGGACCCGACGACCGCCCAGGACCGGAGACCCTCATGACCGCGACCGCCCCTCCCCGCCGCACCCGCCACGCCGCCCTCACCGAGGAGCTGCCCGACGTGCTCAGCACCGCGATGGCCGGTGCCGCGTTCGGCTCCGGTACCCGCACCGCCCGCGACCCGCGTGCCTGGGTGCGGGAGATCGCGGAGCTCACCGAGCCCGACGCGGTCGTGTGGTGCGACGGCTCCGCGGCCGAGAAGCAGCGGCTCGTCGACCTCATGCTCGACGCCGGTACGCTCCTGCCCCTCAACCCCGAGCTGCGCCCCGGCAGCTACCTCGCCCGCTCGAACCCGAGCGACGTGGCCCGCGTCGAGTCGCGCACGTTCATCTGCTCGCGCGACGAGGCCGACGCCGGCCCCACCAACAACTGGCGCGAGCCCGACGCCATGCGCGCCGAGCTCCGCGACGTGTTCGACGGGTCGATGCGCGGTCGCACGATGTACGTCGTGCCGTTCTCGATGGGCCCCGTCGGCGGCCCCCTCTCGCAGGTCGGCATCCAGGTCACCGACTCGCCCTACGTCGTCGTGAGCATGGGCGTCATGACGCGGGTCGGCAGCGACGTGCTCGCCCTGATCGATGCCGGGGCGCCGTTCGTGCCCGCCGTGCACAGCGTGGGCGCGCCGCTCGTCGACGACTCGGGAGCCGTCACGCAGGACGTGCCCTGGCCCTGCAACGACACCAAGTACATCGCCCACTTCCCCGAGTCCCGCGAGATCTGGTCCTTCGGTTCCGGCTACGGCGGCAACGCGCTGCTCGGCAAGAAGTGCTTCGCGCTGCGCATCGCGTCGGCCATGGCCCGTGACGAGGGCTGGCTCGCCGAGCACATGCTGCTCATCCGGGCCACGTCGCCCGAGGGACGCGCCTACCACCTGGCCGCGGCCTTCCCCTCGGCGTGCGGCAAGACGAACCTCGCGATGCTCCAGCCGACCGTCCCCGGGTGGAAGGTCGAGACCATCGGGGACGACATCGCGTGGCTGCGCCCCGGTCCCGACGGGACGCTGCGCGCGATCAACCCCGAGGCCGGGTTCTTCGGCGTCGCCCCCGGCACGGGGATCGACACCAACCCCGTCGCGGTCGCGACGTTCGACCGCGACACCATCTTCACCAACGTCGCACTGACCGACGACGGCGACGTCTGGTGGGAGGGCCTGACCCCCGAGGCGCCCGCACACCTCACGGACTGGCTCGGCAACGACTGGACCCCGGCGGCGGAGACACCCGCCGCGCACCCCAACTCGCGCTTCACGGTCGCAGCCGCGCAGTGCCCGACGATCGCCGACACCTGGGAGGACCCTGCGGGCGTCCCGATCGACGCGATCGTCTTCGGCGGTCGACGTGCGACCAACGTGCCGCTCGTCGCGCAGGCGTACAGCTGGGAGCACGGCGTGTTCATGGGCGCGACGATCTCGTCGGAGCGCACCGCGGCCGCCGAGGGCGCTCTGGGCGAGCTGCGCCGCGACCCGTTCGCGATGCTCCCGTTCTGCGGTTACAACATGGCCGACCACTGGGCGCACTGGCTGAGCGTGGGAGCGGGCCTCGACCCGGAGAAGCGGCCCAAGATCTTCCAGGTCAACTGGTTCCGCAAGGACGCGGAGGGCTCGTTCCTGTGGCCCGGGTTCGGGGAGAACTCTCGCGTGGTCGAGTGGATCGCGCAGCAGGTCGACCGCTCGCGCGGCCTGCGGACCGACGCAGGGGCCGTCACGAGCCCCGTGGGCCTGCTGCCCGCGCCCGGTGCGCTGGACGTCGACGGGCTGGACCTGCCGGAGGGCGACCTGGAGGCGCTCTTCGAGGTCGACGCCGACTCCTGGCTCGCAGAGACCGAGCTCACGAGCGAGTTCTTCGACACGTTCGGCAACAGGGTCCCGGACCAGCTGTGGGCGCAGCTCGCGCGTCTGCGGTCGCGGCTCGGGGCCGAGTGAGCCGCGGACCCGGCTGAGTCCCTCCTCGCCGAGGGTGACCGACGCGCCCGCCGAGGGTGACATCTGATGTCACCCTCGGCGGGCGTTCGCGTCACCCGGTCAGCCACGTCACCCTCGGCGGTAGACCATGCCCATCAGCTCGCGCACGTCGTCGAGCGTGCGGTCCGCGATCTCGTTGGCCCGTGCGTTGCCGCGCGCGAGGATGTCGAGCACCTCGGGACCGTCGCCCGCCGCGAGCGCCGCCCGCCGAGCCCGTATCGGCCGCAGGTGCTCGACGAGAGCCTCGGTCACGAGGGCCTTGAGCCTTCCCGCCCCCGCGCTGCCGACCTCGTCGGCGATCTCCTCCGGGGCCCGTCCGGTGCACAGCGACGCGATCGTCAGGAGGTTCGCGACCTCGGGTCGGGTCTCGGGCTCGTAGGTGATGGCCCGCTCGGCGTCGGTCTTGGCCCGCTTGACCCACCGGGCCGTCTCGTCCTCGCTCGCCCCGAGCGGCAGCGTGTTCCCGCGGCTCTTGCTCATCTTGGTCCCGTCGGTCCCGAGGATCGTGGGCGAGGGCGCGAGCAGCGCGTCGGGCTCCGGGAAGTACGGGTTCGCGGCGGCGTACCGCTGGTTGAAGCGGCGCGCGACGGTGCGCGTCGTCTCGAGGTGCGGCAGCTGGTCCTGCCCGACGGGCACGAGGTTGGCGTGGCAGAACAGGATGTCGGCGGCCTGGTGCACGGGGTAGGTGAGCATGAGTCCGCTCATGGCCCGCCCGCCGGTCGCTGCGGTCTCGGCCTTGACGGTCGGGTTGCGGTCGAGCTCGGCGACGCTCACGAGGCTCAGGAACGGCAGCAGGAGCTGGTTGAGCGCGGGGACGGCGCTGTGCGTGAAGACCGTGGTCCGGTCCGGGTCGATCCCGGCCGCCAGGTAGTCGAGCAGGATCTCGCGCACGGTCCCGCGCAGGTCTCCGGCTTCGTCGCGGTCGGTGATGACCTGGTAGTCGGCGAGGATCAGGAAGACCTCGACGCCTGCCTGCTGGAGCCGCACGCGGTTGGCGACGGTCCCGAAGTAGTGCCCGATGTGCAGGGCACCCGTCGGTCGCTCGCCCGTGAGGACGCGGAACTCCGCAGGGTTGGCGGCGATCCGTGCTTCGACCGCGCGGCTGCGGGCACGGGCTGCGTCGAGGGTCCCGACGGCGGAGCGCGCCTCGGGCGGGCGGGTCCCCTGGGCAGGGGTGGTGGCTGCGGCGGTGGCCGCGCTGGTGAGGGTCATGGTGCTCCTGGAGTCAGGAGCCGCCCTCGTTCGCCGCAGGCGACGGAGGGCCGACCCGGGCTGCACGCAGGGCAGCTCGGGGACACGACTGGTCACGGCTGCGAGGGCAGCCACCACCAGTTGCGCGTTGTCATGGGGCCAAGGGTACGCCTCGTGTCACCCGCGGCGGTCCGGGACAATAGCCTCATGCGCGCCGAGAACATCACCGGTCCAGTCGCCCACCACGGCGAGGGGCCCGTGTGGTCCCCGACCTGGGGCGGGCTGCGGTTCGTCGACATGATGGCCGGCGACCTCCTGACCCTCCAGCCCGACGCCACGGTGACCCGCCGCCACGTGGGCGACTACGCGACCATGGTGCGCCCGCGCTCCCAGGGGGGCTACGTCGTCGGGCTGGAGCGGGGGCTCGCGCTCGTGGACGACGAGGCGCCCGACTCCCCCGTGCGTCCCTTCCCCGAGCTGTGGAGCGACCCGACGGTCCGTCTCAACGACGGTTCGACCACCCCGGACGGCGCGTTCTACGCGGGGTCCATGCCGTTCGACGACCGGTCGGGCGCGGGCGCCCTGTTCCGCGTCGAGCCCGACGGCGCCGCGCGCCTCGTGCTGTCGGGCGTCACGTGCTCGAACGGGCTGGGTTTCTCGCCCGACGGGACGCTGGCCTACTACGTGGACACGCTCACGTGCCGGGTCGACGTGTTCGACTACGACGCGGGAGCGCCCGAGCCCCTCGCGAACCGGCGGGTCCTGGTCGAGATCCCGCGCGAGGACGGTCTGCCCGACGGGCTCACGGTCGATGCCGAGGGGGGCGTGTGGGTCGCGCTGTGGGGCGGCAGCGCGGTGCACCGCTACGCGCCGGACGGGACGCTGACCGCGGTGGTCGAGCTGCCCGCCTCGCACGTCACGGCGTGCACCTTTGGCGGCGAGGACCTCGACGAGCTGTTCATCACGACGTCACGGCTCATGATTCGCGAGCCGTTCGAGCCCGAGCTCGACGCGGGGTCGGTCTTCCGGGTCGTCCCGGGTGTGCGGGGCCTGCCGGTCCTGCCGTTCGCGGGCTGATCCCCGCCGAGATGCTGCTCGTGGTCGCCGCCGTGGTGGGCGGGGCGACCACGAGCAGCATCTCGGCGGGCGCAGGACGGGATCACACGACCGCGTCACGGACCTTCTGCTCGCAGCGTCCCAGGCCCTCGATCTCGACGGCCATGACGTCGCCGTCGACCAGGTAGGGGAAGCGCCCCGAGAGCGCGACGCCCTGGGGCGTCCCGGTGTTGATGACGTCGCCCGGCTCGAGCACCATGTACTGCGACAGGTGCCACACGAGGAAGTCGACGTTGAAGATCATGTCGGCCGTCGAGGAGTCCTGGCGGATCTCCCCGTTGACCCACGAGCGCAGGCGCAGGTTCGAGGCGTCGACCTGGTCGGCCGGGACGAGCGCCGGACCCATCGGGTTGAACGTCTCGCAGCTCTTGCCCTTGGACCACTGGCCGCCCGAGACGGCCATCTGGTAGTCACGCTCGGACACGTCGTTGGACACGGTGTACCCGGCGACGTGCGCGGCCGAGTCCGCAGGGGACGCGAGGTAGCGGGCCTTCTTCCCGATGACGATCGCGAGCTCGACCTCCCAGTCGACCTTCTGCGCGCCCGGGGGGAGCAGGACGTCGTCGTCGGGGCCGACCACGGTGTTGGAGTGCTTCCAGAAGATGATCGGGACGGTCGGCGGCTCGGAGCCGGACTCGGCGGCGTGCGCGGCGTAGTTCATGCCGACGCACACGACGGCCGTGGGGCGGGCGACCGGGGCCCCGACGCGCAGCGCGTCGGCGTCCGCGACGACGGGCAGCTCGCCCGCGTCGAGGGCGGCCCGGGTGCGCGCGATCCCGTCGGCCGCGAGGAACTCGCCGTCGACGTCGCGGGTCAAGGAGTCGAGCGAGTAGGTGGTGCCGTCCGCGGTGCGGACGACGGGACGTTCGTGGCCGGGGAGGCCGAGGCGCATGAGCTGCACGGGGTGCTCCAGGAGGTCGTCTTCAGGGATGAAACAGGACGTCAGCGTGCCAGGGCGCGCGCGTAGCCCGGGTTGACGATCGAGCCGACGGGACGGCCCGCGAGGAACTCGATCGCGTTCTGCGCGGTGTGCACGGGCAGGTCGGCCATGGCCTCGGGCGAGAACCACGCGGCGTGCGGGCTGAGCAGCACCTGGTCGAGCGTGCGCAGGCGCGAGTCGGCGGGCAGCGGCTCGTGCGAGAACACGTCGAGGGCCGCGGCCCCGAGGTGGCCGGCCTCGAGAGCGTCGGCGAGCGCGTCCTCGTCGATCAGCGGGCCGCGGCACGTGTTGACCACGACGGCGCCCGGCTTCATGGTCGCGATCGACGCGGCGTCGAGCAGGTGGCGGGTGGCCTCGCTGAGCGGGGCGTGCAGGCTCAGCACGTCGGCCTCGGCCACGGCCTGCTCACGGGTCACGGGCAGGTAGCCGGCGGCGGCGACGTCGACGTCGGGCACGAAGGGGTCGTGGACCAGGACGCGGTAGCCGAGCGCGGCGCAGCTGCGCGCGACGAGCGACCCGATCCGGCCGTAGCCGATCACGGACACGGTGGTCGCGGACAGGCGCGCGGCCATGGGGCGCGGGGCGGTCGCGGCCCAGACGCCGTCACGCACGGCACGGTCGTAGCCGACGAGCCCGCGGCTGAGGCCGAGGACCATCGCGACGGTGTGGGACGCGACCTCCTCGATGCAGTAGGTCGGGGTGTTGGCGACGGCGATGCCGCGCTCGGTCGCGGCGGCGACGTCGACCATGTCGTAGCCGATGCCCATGCGGCTGACGAAGCGCACGCCCTCGATCTCGTCGAGGACGCGGGCGGTGAGTGGCGCCCACTGGACGACCAGGGCGGACGGGGCGGCACCTGCGGCCGCGGCGTCGCGGACGAGGGCGATGACGTCGTCCTCCGTGCGGGCCGTCCCGCGCACGACACCGAGGCCGGCGGCCGTGACGGTGTCTTCGCACGCGGTGCCCGGGAGGTCGCAGTCGGTGATGACGACGGTGTCGGGGTTCATGAGCCGAAATGCTATAGCATCTAGCAACTGACGGCCAGCGTCCCTGGACAGGACGCTTGCGGTCCCCGCAATTTGCTATAGCGTTCACGTCATGGCTCGACGACTTGCGCTGATCACGGGCGCCAGCTCCGGGATCGGTTCCGCGACCGCCCTCCAGCTCGCCCGTGACGGATACGACCTCTGGCTCACCTACGCCCACGACGAGCTCGGGGCCCGCACCACCGCGGACCTCGCGACCGAGCTGGGCGCGAGCTGCCACGTCTCGCGCCTCGACCTGCGCGACGTCACGTCCGTCGACAGGCTCGTCACACAGGTCACCCGACGCTGGGGCAGGCTCCACGTCCTGGTCAACAACGGCGGCATGTGCCCCTACCGCGCGCTCGACGACATCGAGCTCGACGAGTGGGACGCCGTCATGGAGACCAACGCGCGCGGCACCTTCGTCCTCTCGCGGGCCGCGCTCCCCCTCCTGCGGGCGGCCGCCGCCCCCGAGGGCGAGGAGCCGGTCGACCGCAGCATCGTCAACGTCGCCTCGATCGCGGGCCAGCAGGGCGCGCTCAAGACCGGCGTCCACTACGCCGCGAGCAAGGGCGCGCTCCTCGCGATCACGCGGAGCTTCGCGCGCCTCCTGGCCGCCGAGGGCATCCGCGCGAACGCGGTCACGCCCGGCCCGGTCACGAGCAACATCACGAACCAGCTCGACGACGCGGGCCGCGAGGCCCTCACGTCCTCGATCCCGCTGGGGAAGTTCGGCACGCCCGACGACGTCGCCTGGGTCATCGCGTCCCTCGCCTCCCCGCGGGCCGGGTTCGTCACGGGCGCCACGTACGACATCAACGGCGGCGTCCGCATCGACTGACCGACCGGCCCGCACGACCCCCCCACGAGACGAGGACTCCCATGCCGCAGCACCCGACCGCCCACGCCGTGGTCACCGAGCAGGTCGACGCGTTCAACGCGCACGACCTCGAGCGCTTCGTCGCGACCTACGCGCAGGACGTCGTGGTCGTCGGCGTGACACCCGAGCCGATCGTCGGCAAGGACGCGCTGCGCGCCTTCTACGGCCCCCGCCTTGCAACGGGCGATGTGCATTGCACAATCGATGCCTCGGTGGCGTACGGTGAGCGATGGGTGGTCGCACGCGAGATCGTGTCGACCTCGAACGGGTCGGGCGAGACCATCGCCACCTTCGAGGTCCAGGACGGCGTCATCACCCGGGCGAGCATGCTCAAGGCCTGACGCCCCCACGAACGCGGAGCCCGGTCGGTCACCCCCCTTGATCGGCCGGGCTTCGCTCTGCCCGGACGCACCCTGCGCAGGCTGCGTCTCCACCCGGCCACGGCCGGGATCTCCACCCGGATCTCCACCCACGGGCCGTGTGCGGCCGAGCACCGACCGGGCAGGCTGACGACGTCGTCCCGCCTCGCCCCAGGAGCCCACCGTGAACCCCGAGAACCTCGAGCCCGCACTGATCGCCGTCGCCGTCCTCTGCTGGCTCGGCTACCGCCAGACGACCTGGCGTGCGGTCTCGGCGCGCATGTGGACGCTCCCCGCGGTCCTGGGTGCGGTCGGGCTGCTGGCGCTCTCGTCCGCGATCACCGTCCGACCGACCGCGCTCGACCTGGTCGTGGTCACGAGCGAGCTCGTGGTCTCGGTCGGCGTCGGCGCCCTGATCGGGGTGATGACCTCGTTCCGGGCGATCGACGTGGCCGCCGCACCTGCCCCGGGGGTGGCGGCCCGCCGTCGGGCCCGCGCGGTCGCCGCGGGGGCGACGCTCGAGGCCCGCGCCGGCTGGGCGGCGCTGGCACTGTGGATCGCGCTCGTCGTCGCACGCCTCGTGACCGGCATCCTCGCAGGCGCCGCCGGCGCGCACCTCGCGGCCTCGGCCGGCGTGATCCTGCTGCTCCTCGCGGCCAACCGAGCCGCCCGTGTCCTGGTCGTGAGCGCACGGGCAGGGCGCGTCGAACGCGAGCACGGTGCGTCCGCCGCTCGGGGTGCGGGCCTGCGCACTCCCGCGCAGGTCGCATGATGGTCGGGTGAGCACGCCCACCCTCGCCGAGGACATCCCCGTGACGCCCCGTGGTGAGACCACCCTGCGGCAGCAGGTCCTCGCGGCCGACACCGGGCACAGCCGGACCGGGCAGATCCTGAGCCTGGCCGGCGCCGCGGTGGTCGCCTACGTGCTCGTGACCCAGCTCGTGCGGCCCCCCGCTCAGCCCCTCCCCTCCCTCGTCCTGTGGCTGGGGCTGGCCGCGGTGACCGCCTGGGTCGTCCGTGTGCTCGTCCCGCTGCGGCGCGTCGGCGTCGTCACGGCGGCCGAGGTCGTGATGACGGTCTGCGGCGCGCTCGTCGTGGTGCCCACGGGCGGCCTCACGATCGCCCCCGCCTTCGCGGCCGTCGTCATGGCGATCGGCCGACCCGCCCGCCCTCTGGGCTACGGGATCGGGCTCGCCGCGACGGCCGTCGCACTCCAGGGACCGTTCCTGGTCGTCCACGGCGACTTCCCCGCGGTGCTCGTGCTCGGGATGGTCGCGATCTTCGTGCTCGCGGCGACGCTCGGGTTCAGCCGTCGACAGTCGCGCCTCGCGACCGCCGGAGCCCAGCTCCTCGCGGCCGAGCGGCTCGTCGCCGCGCACGACCGCGTCCGCTCCGCAGCCCTCGAGGAGCGCGCCCGGATCGCTCGCGACATCCACGACGTCCTGGCGCACAGCCTGGGGGTTCTCGTCGTCCAGCTCGACGCGATCGAGGCGCTGCTCGAGGTGGGGGACGTGGCCGGAGCGACGTCCCGCGTCTCGGCCGGACGACGGCTGGCCGCGTCGGGCCTGCGGGAGGCGCGTTCCGTCGTCAGCACCCTCGCCCCTCCCGAGGACGACCTCGCCGCGCTCCTCGCCGACCACCGAGAGCTCGGCGGCACGGTGAGCCTGGTCGAGTCGGGCGATCCTCGCACCCTCGACGAGCGCCAGTCGGCCGCGCTCCGCCGGGCGCTGCAGGAGGGGCTCAGCAACGCGCGCAAGCACGCCCCCGGGATGCCGGTCCGGGCGACGATCGTCTGGGACGATGCTCGCGTGCTCCTCACGCTCACCACTCCCCGCGCGCCGGGCCCCCACCCCTCCCTCGCCGGGACGGGGGCCGGTCACGGACTGGCAGGGATGCGCGCCCGCGTCGCCGCCCTCCCGCTCGGCGGTGACGTCCTCGTCGACGACGACGCCGAGACGTTCACCGTCACGGTCGCCGTGTCCCTGCGATGACCGGCGAACGCATCCGGCTCCTGGTCGTCGACGACCAGGCGATCGTGCGGGACGGCCTGGTGACGGTCCTGTCGCTCGTCCCCGACTTCGAGGTGGTCGGCGAGGCCTCCGACGGCGGGCAGGCCGTGCGGCTCGCCGCGAGCCTGCACCCCGACGTGATCCTCATGGACCTGCGCATGCCGGGGGTCGACGGGGTCGAGGCCACGACCCGGATCCTCGCCGAGCACCCGGCCACCGCCGTCCTCGTCCTGACGACCCATGCCGACGACGAGTCGATCCTCGGCGCGCTGCGTGCCGGGGCCCGCGGCTACCTGACCAAGGACGCCGGACGGGCCGAGGTCGCGCACGCGATCCGCACGGTCGCGCTCGGTCAGACGCTCCTGGCGCCCGCGGTCAGCGAGGTGCTCGTCGGGTCGCTGACCGGGCGTCACGTGGGGACCGTCTCGGCCACACCCGCCCCGCTGCCGCTGTCCCGGCGGTTCCCCGCCCTGACCGCCCGGGAGCGCGAGGTCCTGGAGCTGGTGGGGCAGGGGTTGAGCAACACCGAGATCGCCGAGCGGCTCGTCGTCGGTATGACGACCGTCAAGACCCACATCAACGCGATCTTCGCGAAGCTCGGGGTACGCGACCGGGCGCAGGCGATCACGCTCGTGCGCTCGTAGCACGGTGCGTCCCCGGCGCCCCGCACGATGACGACCCCGGCGTCCGGCAGGCGCGACGAGGAGGCGCACTACCTCCCCAGCGACGCCGCGAGCGGGCACGTGAACGGCTCCTGCGCCCGCAGGCCCACGCGGTTGAGGTACCGCACGACGATCCCGTACGACCGGAACAGCCCCACCTCGGTGTACGGCACCCCCACGTCCTCGCAGTAGGAGTGCACGATCGGTCGCACCTTCCTGAGGTTGGGCCGCGGCATGCTCGGGAAGAGATGGTGCTCGATCTGGTAGTTGAGGCCCCCCATCACCGCATCGACCGCGTACCCGCCGCGCACGTTGCGCGACATGAGGACCTGGCGCCGCAGGAAGTCCAGCGTCAGGTCCGGTGGCACGATCGGCATGCCCTTGTGGTTCGGGGCGAAGGACCCGCCGAGCAGCACCCCGAACACGGCGAGCTGCACCCCCAGGAAGGCCGCGGCCTTCCCCGGAGGCAGGAGCAGCGCGAGCACCCCCACGTACACGGCGAGCCTTCCGAGCACCAGGGGCGCCTCGACCCCACGGTGGGGCACCGATCCCCTGCGCAGCACGGTCCGCACGCTCGCGACGTGCAGGTTCAGGCCTTCGAGAGTCAGCAGGGGGAAGAAGAACCACCCCTGGTGGTGGGCGAACCACGACCGCCACCCCGTCCTCGCCGCCAGGGCCGTAGGGGTGAACGCGATGACGCCGGGCGAGATGTCGGGGTCCTGGCCCTCCTGGTTGGGGGCCGAGTGGTGCTGCTCGTGCTTGGTCCGCCACCAGCCGTAGCTCAGGCCGACGAACCCGCCCGCGAGCACGCGGGCCGTCCAGTCGTTCCAAGCCCTGGACCGGAAGATCTGCCGGTGCGCGCTGTCGTGCCCCAGGAACGCGATCTGCGTCACGACCACGGCCATCGCGGCCGCCAGGACGAGCTGCCACCACGAGTTCCCGACGAACGCGACCGCGACCCAGACCCCCCCGAAGGCCAGCACCGCGAGGACGAGCCGCGTCCAGTAGTACCCGTAGCGGCGGCGGAGCAGGCCCGTCTCCCGGACGAGCCGGGCCAGCGCCGAGTACTCGTTCGTCACCCGGCGGGCGGCAGGCCGCGCTCCCGGGGGGTCGCTCGGCACGGTGTCCATGGGGTCCTCATCACTCGACGGCCGCTCGACGACCGCTGTCGGTCACTCGAAGCGGATCTGCTCCGCCTCGACGAGGACGGCGGCGGCGCGCCGGTCCTCCTCCTTCTGCAGCTCCGCGATCTCGGCCGCCAGGCGGTCGTGCTCGGCGACGAGGTCCCGGCCGAGGTCACGCAGGGTCTGCGCGATCTCGTGCGCGAGGCCTCCTCTCAGCGCTGCGAGACTCGTGTGCTCGATGAGCAGCCGACGGTCCGAGACCCTCAGCTCGACGTCCTCGAAGCCGGCGTCCGCGAGGCGATGCCGGACCGCGTCTCCCTCGATCACGTCCTGCTCCTCGCGGGTGACCCGCCGGGAGAAGACCGCCGGGACGGTGTACGTGACGGGCTCGTGAGGCGTGCCGATCTCGGGGGGCAGCGCCGTCGCCAGGACCCCGGTCAGCCACAAGGCGTCGGGCGGCCGCGCGGTCTCCCGGTCGGAGGCCGGCGGGTGGTGGGCGACGTGCCCGCGCTCGTGCCCGCCCTCGTTGTCCCAGTCCCGGGTCGCGTCGTCCTCGTCGGCCGGGGCGACCTCCTCGAGAGGGCTCCACGCGGCCGCACCGGGCGGCTCCGCGAGCGCGCCCCGTCCCCCGCTGCGGAGGGTTCCAGCCGGTCCGTGCGTGTCGTTTCCGGACATGCTTCGACGCTACGCCCGATCCGGCAGCGCGCCGGGCGCGCCGACGTGCAGGTTGCGTGTGGGTCGGACCCACGACGACGGCCCCGGTCCGCGAAGGACCGGGGCCGTACGTCTCGCGGGTGCGGAGGTTCTCAGACCGCGTCGTCGAAGGCCGCGCGGAGCTTGGCCTCCTCGTCGGCCGACAGGTTCGTCTGGATGAGCTCGCCGTGGATGCCCTGCGCCTTGAGCGAGTCGTGCACCCGGTCCATGACCCCACCGGACGTCATGACGAACAGCGCCGACGTCCCGGGCGTCACCTTGGACCGCACCGAGTCGATGAAGTCGTCGTCGATGCCCACGTCGGTCAGCGACCCCGCGAGCGCCCCGGACGCCGCGCCGATCGCGACGCCGATGAGCGGGATGAAGAAGATGATCCCGAACAGCAGGCCCCAGAACGCGCCGCCCAGCGCGCCGATGCCCGTCGTGTTGTTCGACTGGTGCGTCTTGGGCTTCTTCTTCCCCTCCTCCCACGACACGATCGCCGCGTCCTGCACCTGGATGAGCTCCTGCTTCTGCAGCGCCAGCAGGGCGTCCTCCGCCTGCTGCGCGCCCTCGGGAGTCTCGAACTTCCACACGGTCAGTGTTGCCACCACAGCCTCGTTCCGTCGTCGGTACTCGCAGGACGCCGTCCGGTCCGGGCGGGTCCTCCTCGACCGTAGGTCGGGTCGTCCGGGGCCGCCATCGGAGCCGGCTCAGCCGGGCTCAGTCGGCGCAGCAGGTGCAGCCGTCCGCGGCGGTCGCTGCGCCGTCCGGGCGAGCGGCCGTGCCCGACGGCGCAGCCTCCCCGCTCTGGTGGCGTGCGCCCGGCGCGTGGTGCGCCGCGGCGACATCGGTGTGCAGGCCGGCGACCGGCGAGCAGCACGCGTCCCCGCGCCAGGCCTCGACGCCCTCCTTGATCGCGACGGCGGCAATGACGAGGGCCGCGATCGGGTCGGCCCACGTCCAGCCCAGGGTCGAGCTGAGCAGCAGGCCCACGAGCAGCACCGCGGACAGGTAGGTGCACAGCAGCGTCTGGCGCGAGTCCGCGACGGCCGAGGCCGAGCCCAGCTCACGGCCCGTGCGACGCTCGAACCAGGACAGGAACGGCATGATCGCGAGGCTCACGGCCGCGAGCACGATCCCGACGGTCGAGTGGTCGGGCTCGGAGGCTCCCAGCAGGGTGCGCACCGCGTCGACGCTCACGAAGACCGCGAGGCCGAAGAACGACACCGCGATGAGGCGCATCGCGGTCCGCTCGCGGCGGTGCGGGTCGGGGGCCGCGAACTGCCACGCCACGGCTGCGGCGGACAGCACCTCGACCACCGAGTCGAGGCCGAACCCGACGAGCGCGGCCGATGACGCGATGCGCCCGGCGGTGATCGCGACGACCGCCTCGACCACGTTGTAGGCGATCGTCGCCGAGACGATCCAGCGCACGCGGCGCTCGAGGAGGGCCCTGCGGGCGGGGGCGAGGCCTGCAGGCGGCCGAGGACCGATCGACACCGAGGTCATGAGCACGTGCACCCGTCGGGCGAGCAGCACGTCGGGTCGACCGTGACCACGAGGCGGAGCAGGTCGTCGAGGGCGGGCGCGAGGTGGCTGTCGGCCAGGCGGTACCAGGTGCGGCGACCGTCGGGGATCGCCTCGACGAGCCCGCAGCCGCGCAGGCACGCGAGCTGGTTGGACATGACCTGGCGGGAGACGCCGAGCGCGTCTGCGAGGTCCGAGGGGTAGGCGGGCGCCTCGCGCAGCGTGAGCAGGATGCGTGTGCGCGTCTCGTCGGACAGCGCGTGCCCGAGACGCGCGAGCGCTGCCGTGTGCGTGAGGGTGACGGTCTCCATGCGTCGGACAGTACACGGGATCCTGAATCCAGAAAAGCGTGTACTCAGCCGGTCTCAGTCGAGCCCGTACCGCGCGTCGAGCCCGGCGTCGTGCGGCAGCGTCCCGAACGACGCGGTCCACGCGCCGTCGGCCGCGATCGACTGACCGGAGACGTACGACGACTCGTCCGAGAGCAGGAACGCGACCACGGCCGCGATCTCGGCCGACTCGGCGATGCGGCCGAGCGGCGGGCCCTCGGCGAGCCCGCGCTCCTCCGCCTCGGGGTCGACGGCGTTCGCGATCTGCGCGTCGAGGTGCGGCGTGCGGACCCCGCCCGGTGCGACCGTGTTGGCCCGGATGCCGTACCGCCCGTACGTGACGGCGACGCTGCGTGCGAGGGCGTCGATCCCGCCCTTGGTCAGCTCGTAGGCCGCGTGGTCGACGAACGAGGACCGCCCGTGGATCGACCCGACGTTCACGATCGACCCGCCGCTCACCTGGTCGGTGAACGCCTCGACCGCGGCGGCGGCCCCCCAGAGGTAGCCCAGGCCGTTGATCTCGACGATGTCTCGTGCCGTGCGCTCGATCTCCGCGGCGCGCGCGGGGTCGCCGAGCGCGTGCAGCGGCGTGGTCCGGGTGATACCCGCGTTGTTGACCCAGCCCGCGAGCGGCGCGAGGGCCCGGGCGACGCGCGCGGCCTCGCGGTGCGACTCACGGTCGCGCGAGTCGGCGAGCACGACGGCCGCGCAGACGCCCTCCTCGACGGTCCCCGAGCCGGCGCTCCGTTCGAGCCCGACGACGGTCCAGCCGTCCGCGGTCAGCCGCGCCGCGATGGCACGGCCGATGCCCTTGCCGCTCCCGGTCACCACGACGCTGCGGGTCGCGGCTGGTCCTGGCACGGAGGCTTGTCCGGTCGGGTTCTGGGCGGACACCGGTCCTCGCTCGTCGTCGTGCCCGACGGCGGAGCCCGCCCGGGGCGTGCTGGTCGGGTCGGTCATCGGTCCTCCTGGTCGCCGAGCATGCGGTTGTCGTCGGTCGGGCATGCGGTTGGCGTCGTCCCGGGGCCCGTTTCGGACGCCAACCGCATGCTCGGCAGCGAGGGGTCGGGCTCGAACGTGAAGTACGTGGGCGAGAGGGTGAAGCCCAGGCCGGGGACCTCGGGCGGCAGCGCCGTGCCGGCCGAGAACTCGGGGCCGCCCTCGACGAGCAGCGGCGCCGGGTCGTAGGGGTTGCCCTGCGGCGAGCGCTCGAACGTCTCGACCCCGATCCCCTGGGCGCCACCGAGGTGCACGCTGACCTCGGGGTACACGTGGCTCGACGTCACGAGCCCCGCGTCCTGCCACGACCGGACCAGGGGGTCGGCCGCCGTGAGGCCGCCGATCCCGACCACGTCCACGCGCGCCACGTCGAGCGCACCGAGCGCAGCGAGCCGCGCGAAGACCTCGGGGTCCGTGACCTCGTCGCCGATCGCGAGCGGCAGTCCCGTGACCTCACGGATGCGCGCGGCGCCGTCGGCGTCCTCAGGCAGCACGGGGTCCTCGAGCCAGGCGAGCGCAGGCGCTCCGGCCCCTGCGGGAGCGCCGATCCCCCAGGCGTCGAGGTCCGCGAGCGCCTCGTCCGCGTCGCGCCAGCCGAAGCCCACGTCCACGACGACACCGCTGCGACCGGCCTCGGTCTCACGGCCCGTCACCCCGGGCAGCTCGGCGCGAAGGATCGCAAGCAGGTCGCGCATGAGGTCGCGGTCGGGGGATCGGGAGATCTTGAGCAGCGGCCAGCCGGCGCGGGCACGGTCGAGCACCTCGTCGGCGACGGCGCGGGCCGTACGTCCCGGGGTCGGGTAGGCCGCGACGAGGATCGCCGGGCGGGCCGAGGGCGCGACCGGGCCGGACTCCAGGAGGCGCCACACCGGGACGCCCGCGACCTTGCCCGCGACGTCCCACAGCGCGACGTCGACCAGACCGATCGCCCGACGCACCAGGCCCACGCGCCCCACGATCGCCGAGCCGCGCAGCGCGGCGTCCCACGCCGCCCGCACCCCCGCGGCCGGGTCGTCGACCGGGAGGTCGCGGCCCACGACGTGCGGTGCGACGAGGCGCTCGACGATCTCGGCCATGGGCGCCTCGCGCGTCAGGGCGTACGAGACGCCCGTGACCTCGGTGCCGTCCGGCAGCACCGCTCGGACCTGGACGCCCACGTACTCGCGGCGCGTGACCGTCATGGCCCCGAGCTGCAGGGGCTGCGGCAGGGCGACCACGGTCGTCGACGTGCGGACCTCGGTGATGCGCGCGAGCCCGCCCGGGCTCGTTGCTCGGCTCGTCATTCCGGCTTCTTCGCGAGCGGGACGCCGTAGTCGACGATGAACCCGCCGTCGACGTAGAGGGTCTGGCCGATCACGTACTGCGACTGGTCGGACACGAGCCAGCTCACGGCGTTCGCGATCTCCGAGGCGTCGGCGAGGCGGCCCGCAGGGATGCGCGCGAGGATCGTCTCCTCCTTGAGCGTCCCGGCCGCGACGCCCTGGCGGAAGACGCCCGTGTCGATGTACCCGGGCGCGACCGCGTTGACCCGCACCCCGCGCGCGGCCCACTCGGCCCCCGCGGTCGAGGTCAGGCCGATCACGGCCGCCTTGGTCGTCGAGTACGGGGCCCGGCCCGCGGAGCCGCGCGCCGAGACCGACGAGATGTTGACGATCGCGCCGCGGCCCGCGGCGAGCATGTGCCGCCCCGCAGCCTGGAGGCAGGTGAAGACGCCGTGCAGGTTGACGTCGACCACGGCCTTCCACTCGTCCCAGCTCAGGTCCTCGATGCCGCGGTGACGCTGGATCCCGGCGTTGTTGACCAGGACGTCGATGCTGCCCGTCGCGGCGGCGACCGCGTCGAACGCCGCCCCCACGGCCGCGTGGTCCGTGACGTCGAGGGGCATCCAGACCAGGCTCGGCTCGGCGGGCAGGGCCGCAAGGTCGAGCGCGGGCAGGTCGTGCTGGACGACGTCCGCGCACACCACGCGGTGGCCGTCCGCCGCGAGCCTCTCGGCGATCTGTCGGCCGATGCCCGCGGCGCCGCCCGTGACGATCGCGGTGCGGAGCGGGTTGCCCGCGGGCGTGCCGGTCGGGGTGGTCGTGGTGCTCACTGGTCCTCCGTGGAAGTCTGCGCGGGTGCCGGCGTCGCCGCCGTCAGGGTGTCGATGAGGTGGTTCGCGTGCTGCTCGAGCCGTGCGAGCGAGCCGGGCGCGAGCGGCGACTGCCACGCCTGGTAGGCGCCCCGCACGTACGCCTGGTCGGTCGGCAGGTACACGAAGCCGGGGCCGTTGGTCAGGTTCGCGACCACGACCGGACGGTCGCCCGCGTGCTCGCGGACAGTGCGCTGGAAGCGCGAGTAGGCCTCGCCCGGGTGCGCGACGAGGAACCCGTCCCCGATCTGCCACACCCACGTGGGGTGCTCGACGGTCGGGCCGGTCACGTAGCCGTCGCGCAGGTTGCGCGCGCGACGCAGCCGCTCGTCGCGGCTGCGCGGGTCGATGTCGGCCCACTCGGCCTCCATCTGCGCGAGGCTCGGCAGGTCCCGCAGCTCCAGCACGACGACGTCGCTCACCGCGCGCAGGACGCGTGAGCCCTCGGCGGGGCGCGGCTCCCACATGCCCAGCGGCGCTCCGGACTGCACGACGTGCGTGAGCTCGAGAGCCGTGCCGGGCGGCGGCAGCTCGGCGAGCGCCGCGAGGACCGCGTGCCCCAGCGAGGTGCCGTGCCGGTCGGCGACCGCCACGTCCCCCGTGTACTGCTCGCGCGGGGCCAGCTCGCCCGAGGCGCCCTGGAAGAACGCGACGGGGGCCCCGGTCGACTCCTCGACGAGGTCGCGCATCGCGCCCACGTAGTCCGGGGAGACCAGGGTGTTCTGCCACGCGAGCGTCGTGGGGTGGCACGCATAGTTGACGATGGTCGCGAGGGGCGTCGTGGTCGGCAGGGGCTCTCCGGGGGGCCCGGGCTCGATCCGGCTGAGGCGGCCGACCACGACGGTGTCATCGACGGCGGCCCGCGGAACCGTCGGGTTGAAGCCGATCACGGGGAGCCCGAAGTCCTCGGTCACGTCCGCCGGGGCGCCGGGACCGGCGGACGCCGTGGCACCGGACGCGTCGGGTGCCGTGACGACGGGTTCGCCGTGCGACCCGCCCGCGCCGAGGATCAGCTCGCGGTCGGCCGCGAGCGAGCAGCGCCCGGTCGTCCACTCGAGCGTCGCGGGGGCGAGCGAGGCGACGGCCTCGCGGCCCGCGTCGACGGCCCGCGCCGCGAGGTGCTCGAGGTAGGCGGGGACGAGCTCGCCGCCCTCGAGGTCGGCGTCGTGGCTGCACAGCACCGGGCCTGCGTGCGTGTGGGACAACGAGACGAGCAGCCGCTCGGGCGGCAGGCCGAGGCCTGCGAGGACCGCGTCCCGGACGCCGCGCTCGTCGTCGACGCGGCGCCACCACGTGGCGTCCACGGTGATCATCACGAGTGGTTCGGCGTGGGGAACATCGGGGTGCTCAGGGGGAGCAGGGGGCTCGGGGTGAGCGGCGCCGTCGGGCGTGCTGACCTGCCCGGGGCGCGCGGCGCCGTCGGGCGTGGGGCGCGACGACGCGCTGCCGGGCGTCTCCTGCCCGAGGGCGATCGCGGTGAGGGTCATCGCGCGGTGCGTGCCCTGCGAGGCGTTCCAGTCGGCGGGCCCCCAGTTGCGGGCGCGGATGCCCACGGGCGGCGTGACGTCTCGGCGGGCGACGCCCGCCAGTCCGCGGAAACCAGGCACCTTCACCTGGTCGTGCAGGGACACCATGGATCCTCCTCGAGCCTGTGCGTCAACCCTCGAATGCTATAGCATGTAGGGAGGGGGCAAGCCGTCCGGTGGCCCTTCGCCTCGATGGTGGCACAACGGTGCGCCCCGCACAGCCCTCGCCCCGGCACGCACCGCGGGCGGGCAGCCGGGCCCAGTTCGCCGACCGCTATCCTTCGGGGCACCTCCCGGATCGGACCGCAGAACACTACGGAGAACCCATGGCGCTCAAGAGCGTGCCCGACCTGAACGTCGCCGACCGCGTGACCGTCGAGCTGCGAGAGGCGATCTTCAGCGGCGACCTCGCGCCCGGTTCGCGCCTCGTCGAGCGCAAGCTCGCCGAACGCCTCGGCACGAGCCACATCCCCGTGCGCGAGGCCCTGACCCGCCTCACCGAGGAAGGGCTCGTCGAACGCCTCCCCCACCGGGGCGCCCGCGTCGCCGCCCTCACGAGCCGCGACCTCGAGGAGATCTCGAGCTTGCGCACGCTCCTGGAGCAGTTCGTCGTCGTGCGCGTCCAGGCCGAGTGGGACGCCAAGACCGAGGCCCGCCTGCGCAAGACCGTGCAGCAGATGGTCGACGCCGCCGAGCGCGGCAGCTCGGCGCGCGTGTTCGAGCTCGACCGCCGCTTCCACGAGCAGCTCTGGGAGCTCGCCGACCACCGCATGCTCATGACCATCACGTCCCAGCTCCGCTCCCGGATCACGGGCTTCCTGCGCGCCGCGAACGTCGCGCTGGACCCCGAGGCCCGCGTCGCGCACGCCGAGACGCACAACCTCATCATCGACGCGATCGCGAGCGGCGACCCCGAGCGGGCGCGGGCCGTCATGGCCGAGCACATCGGCGAGGCCGCGGCACGGCTCGAGAGCCACACCGAGGACGGCGACGTCGCCGAGGAACCCACGGAGGATGCCGGCGGCGCCTGACCGGGGCTGCGGCGTGGGCGCCGCCGATTCAGGCCTGCCGGTAGCGGAGCAACAGTCGCGCGACGAGGGCTTCGTACGCGTCACGCGCGAAGACCAGGTGCAGGGGCGGAGTGAACGGCACGTCCTCGACCTCGTCGTCGGCACGGTCGCGCGGGATCTGCCAGCCGAGGTCGCGCCACTCGACGACACCCTGACCGATCACGAGCCGCGCACTCACCGCGCCGCACCCGAGGTCCGCGCACACCGGGCAGACGAGCAGCGGTACCCGACCGTCGGCGAAGAGGCCCACGTCGTCGGGGGCTCCGCCGCCGAGCAGCGCGTCGAGGTACTCCGACGCGGTGGCCGGCAGGAACGGGCTCGGGTCGACCAGCGGGGCCGCAAGCCCTCCCGGCCCCTCGGCAAGGGACACGCGACCGACGAGCCGGGTGAGCGTCCCGCCGTCGACAGTCCACTCGTCGCGATACGACAGCACGCCGGAGCCGGACGCCTCCATGTGCGTCCGGATGCCCAGCTCATTCATGCGCCCTCCTGTGGTGTCGAGACCAGGGTGGCACGGAGTCACAGCAGCCCCCGCAGGACGCTGCGTGCGACGAGGGTGTTGTCGAGGTCGACGAGCACCGCCCCGGGGACGGTGCGGCGATGGTCGAACAGGCGCAAAACGCTCCTCGAACATGCGGTGGGCGTCGGAATCGGGGCGATTCACGACCGCAACCACATGTTCGGCGGCGAGGGGGACGGTCGAGGGATGGACACTTCGTGCGAGGTCCAGCCCGACCTCGCACGTGCTTCGTTGCCGTGCATCGTTCACTCGAGAACGTGGATGCGAGACTATTCTTGCTATAGCAAACCGTCAAGGCGAGGCCGCCGACCGCCCTGCGCACACGCCCCACCTGCACCGACGCGCCCCCGCTCACCGAGGAGCCCCATGGAATTCCGCACCGCGACGCCCGCCGACGTCCCGTCGCTGTACGCGCTGTGGGCCGCCGCGTTCGACGCGCCGCTCATGGTCCCCGTCTACGAGACCGACGACGGCCGGCTCGACCGCACGGTCGTCGCGGTCCTTCCCGGCCCCACCCCCGCCGCGGACCGCGTCGTCGCCTCGGTCTGCTGGACCCCGCGCACGCTCGTGGGCCTCCCCGGCCCCGACGGGGCAGCCACCACGCTGGCCGTAGGTGGCGTCTCGAACGTCGCCTCGGCGCCCGACGTGCGCGGCCGCGGCCTGGTCCGCCTCGCGCTCGCCGAGGCGGTCGCACGCATGGACGCTGCGGGCATGGACGCCTCGCTCCTGTTCACGGGCACGCCGGGCGTCTACCGCCCGAGCGGCTGGGAGGTCTTCGAGATCCCCGTCACCCGTGGCCCACTCCGGCCCGACGGCGCCGCTCGCCCCGAGCGGCCCGGCTCGCCCAGGGTGGTCGCTCGCCACGAGCGGCCGCTGCACACGGGGTCCCCCGTCCGCACGACGTTCCCCGCCTGGGGCGCCGACCTCCCGTGGCGGAACCTCGCGGCCCTGCACGACGCGTTCCACGACGCCCCCCTGACCACGCGCCGCACGGCCGAGCACTGGCGGCGCCGGATCCCCCTCTGGTACTCGTCGGCCGAGCTCCTCACGGCGCGACGCCCCGACGGGTCGATCGTGGGCTACCTGGTCGTGGAGGTCGAGGGCGAGGTGCTGCGCGTGCGGGAGCTCGCCGTCGGGCACGGTGGGGCGCGGTCCCCCGAGGATCGCGACGCTCTCGACGTGCTCGCGCTCGCTGCACGTTCGCTGGCCCGCGAGCACGGGGCGACCCACGCCGAGGTGCGCCTGCCGCGCATCCCTGCCACGGCGGTGCTCACCGACGCGCTGCTGACGCCGGGCGGACGCGAGACGGTGGCCGACGCGACCGGGATGCTGCGCCCGGTCCGGCGCTCGACGGCGGAGAGCGACGCCCTGCGCGCCGCGGCGGGCGGCCCCGCGGCAGGCTTCCACTGGCCCGGCGACTACCTGTGAGACGGCCACCGGCGCGGCTGCCCAGGCGTGCCCGGCGGACCTGGCGAGTCGTCACCAACCTCTTGACATTGCTATAGCACCGGCCTAATCTCCGGGAAATGCCCGGTTCATCCGGACGCAACGAAGCGCATCCATCCTGCTGTCGCGGCCTGCCGCACACAGCCTGAACCGTCCATCTCGCCCCGTCCCTCGGTGACCGCAGCCCCGGCCCGCCGGACTCCACCCGCACGCCCGTTGCCGCGCGTCGGCCACGCCTGAACGGACCCGTCTCATCGACCCGTCCGAAGGGTGACCCACGTGAAGACCCCCCTGACTGCCCGCGACAGCACGGCAGCCCCCGACCTCTCCCCCGACCCCACGCCCCCCACCGACCCCTCGCGCCGCAGCCTGCTGCGCGTCGCGGGCATGGGCGCGCTGACCGCGACCGCATTCGCTCTGTCCACGGGCCTCGCCCCCTCGGCGCTCGCCGCGCCGCTGGGTCTGAGCAAGGACGAGCCCGACGACGATGTCCTCGTCGCGTCGTCCGTCGCCCAGCTCGTGGGCTGGCGCGCGAAGAAGATCGACGACGGGACCGTCGTCCAGCTCCTCGGCCACGCGACCCCCGGCGACGGCGCCGCACGCCTCGTCCGCTACGACGCGAAGAGCACCGCGACCCCCAACGGAGGCACGGTGCTGGCGCCGCAGGACCTCGGTGCGGCCGGGCTGGGTCCTGGGCGGTGGCACACGCTCCACACCGGCACGGGCGACTTCCGCTGGTTCGGGATCTTCGGCGCCGACGCCCCCACGGGCAGCGCCGACGACGCGCTCGACGCGCTCGTCGACGACCCGACCGTGAGCCGCATCGAGGCGCACTCCCACCTCAACTTCGTGCGCCGCCACACGTTCACGCGCTCCGACCTCGAGCTCGACTTCGGCGGCCGGACGATCACGACCGAGGGCATCGAGCGCAACGCGCACGACAACCCGTTCGGCGCCGTCATGTTCTTCCAGGGCACCGTGACGGACGTGACCCAGCAGCGCACGCTCGCCGAGACCATGCCCGACCAGCGCGACGTGTTCGAGGTCGCGGACTCCTCCGCGTTCGCGGTCGGCGACTGGTGGACCGTGCAGGTCGATCCCCGGCCGGGCGGCGGGCGCGACGAGCGCGAGCTCCAGCGGCTCGTCCAGATCACCGAGGTCGTCGACGCGGCGCACGTGCGCGTCGACTACCGCAACGGCTGGGAGCTGGCGCCGGGCCGGGTGCTCGAGTGGCGCAAGGTCGTGCCCGTCGAGCAGGTCCACGTGCGGAACATGACGTTCGTCGGGGCAGGGCCGTACGACGGCCCGCTCGACGGCGAGCTGCCCGACGACCGCGAGTACACCGGCTCGCACCCGGTGGCCTACGAGTTCGCGGTGCGCTGCGACGTCTCGGACGTGCACGGCTCCAGGACGTGGTGGCCCGTCATCATGCGCCGCTGGAACACGTTCTTCGCGACCGAACGCTGCTCGGTCGCCAACCCGCCGACGGTCTTCTACGGCGGCGCGGGCTACCTCACGCAGCAGATCTACTGCCTGTACGGGCGGATCGCGGACTGCCGCTCGCACAACGCCCGCCACCTCAACGACCTCACGGCCTCGGCCTACTGCCTCGTCGAGAACTGCCACGGCGACGGCGACGACCAGGGCGGCAACCCGTTCACGACGCACGGCCAGTACGAGCACGACCTGGTGTTCCAGGGCAACAGCGGCCTCATGGACATCGCCAACTCGGGGGCGCAGTGGGGCATCAGCGCCAAGCGCATCACGGTCAAGGGACACGTGGCCTCGTGGTTCACGGTGAGCACCAAGATCACGGACCTGACGCTGGAGGACGTGCACGTGGTCGCGCGCTCGACGTTCGACCAGCAGGGCAGCCTCACCGTCAACGCCGACGGCGTGCAGATGCGCGGGTGCACCGCGTCGTTCTTCGCGGTCGCGCAGCGGTCGAACCTGTCGAAGCGCCCCAACGTCATCGAGGACTGCCACTTCTCGCTGCCCGTCGCCAGCGTGCTGCACCAGACGCCGGTCGCCAACCCGGTCCACTTCGTCCGGACGAGCTTCACCGGGTTCGACGGCACGATCCTGCGCGGCGCGGGCCCGGTCACGTTCACCGACTGCACGTTCGTGGGCTCGACCGACGAGGCCGCCCCCGCGGCTCCCGCGCTCGTCGGTTCCGCCGACGTCACGATCAGCGGCGGGACCCTCACGGGGACCGGCATCCAGCTCAGCGGGGTCCGCGACCAGCGGCTCACGATCCGTGGGGCGAAGGTCTCCGGCACGACGACGGCGGGCGCCCTGGTCTCGCGGGCTGCGGGCCCCGGGACGGTCCAGGTGGACCTGCGGGGCGCGACGCTCGCCGCGAGCGGGACCACCGCCCACGTCGCTCTCTCGGGCACCGACGCCCTGACCGCGGTCGGCACGCGCCTGCGCGGCGGCCGGTACGACCTGGCACCGACCACGCGCGTGCTCCAGTCCGGCTGCGTCGAGCAGGGCGTCGACCGCACCGGCTTCCCCGAGGGCGACCACGTCCTCGTCACCGACTCGCTCGCGCTGTGAACCGCACGAGCTCCCCCTGCCCACCCGGAAGAACCCCTGATGAAAGGCCCCTGCAGATGACGAACCTCCTCACGTCCGGACAGACCCCCGGCGAGCCGGCGACGACGCCGACCTCGCCCCGCCAGGCCCCCACGGTCGAGGCCCCCTCACGCCGCAACCTGCTGCGCGTCGCCGGGATCGGCGGCCTCGTGGCCGCCGGCGCCCTCATGGGCACGCACTCGGCCGCCGCTGCCACGCCCGCTGCCGCTGCGCCGTCGGGCGTGCTGCCCCTGAAGAAGGACGAGCCCGACGACGAGGTCCTGGTCGCGGCGTCCGTCGCCCAGCTCGTGGGCTGGCGCGCGAAGAAGATCGACGACGGGACGGTCGTCCAGCTCCTCGGCCACGCCACGCCGGGCGACGGCGCCGCACGCCTGGTCCGCTACGACGCGAAGAGCGAGGCGGCGGCCAACGGCGGCACCGTGCTGGCCCCGAAGGACGCTCCGGGCAAGGGGCGGTGGCACACGCTCCACACCGGCACGGCCGACTTCCGCTGGTTCGGGCTGTTCGGGAAGGACACCCCGGCCGACGACGCGCTCGACGCGCTCGTGAACGACCCGACCGTGAGCCGCATCGAGGCGCACTCCGACCTCAACTTCGTGCGCCGCCACCGGTTCACGCGCTCGCACCTCGAGCTCGACTTCGGCGGGCACACCATGACGACCGAGGGCATCGAGAAGGCCGGGCAGGACGACCCGTTCGCGGCCGTCCTGTTCTTCCGCGGCACCGTGACCGACGACGTCCGCACCCACAAGCTCACGGCCGTCATGCCCGAGCTGCGCGACGACTTCGAGGTCGCCGACTCCTCGCAGTTCGCCGTGGGCGAGTGGTACGCGCTCGAGGTCAACGCCCTCGCGGGCAAGTGGGAGCGCGAGCTGCAGCTCCAGGTCCAGGTCACGCAGATCGTCGACGCGACGCACGTGCGCGTCAACTACCTCAACGGCTGGGAGCTCGCCGCAGGGCGCACGCTCACGTGGACCAAGGTCGAGCCCGTGCAGCAGGTGCACGTGCGCAACCTGTCGTTCGTGGGCGTCGCGGGCGGCGACCAGTACACGGGGTCGCACCCGCTCGCGTTCGAGTACGCGGTGAGCTGCGACGTCGAGAACGTGCACGGGGTCGCGACGTTCTGGCCCCTGGTCATGCGCCGGTGGTCGACGTTCTTCACGACGTCGCGCTGCTCGCTCGCCAACCCGGCCTCGATCACGTGGGGCGGCGCGGGCTACCTGACGCAGCAGATCTACTGCCTGTACGGGCACGTGTCCGACTGCCACACCTCGAACTGCCGCCACCTCAACGACTGGACGGCCTCGGCGTACGGTCTCGTGGAGAACTGCCACGGCGACGGCGACGACCAGGGCCCGTTCGTCACGCACGGCCAGTACGAGCACGACCTGACGTACGTCGGGAACTCCGGGCTCATGACGTTCGCCAACTCGGGCGCGGCGTGGGGCTCGTCGGCCAAGCGCATCACGGTCAGCAAGCACGTGTGCTCGTGGTTCGTGGCACGCGTCAAGGTCACCGACCTGACGCTCGAGGACGTCCAGGTCATCCGCAAGGAGGGCCTCGCGGGCTCGGGCATGCTGTGGGTCAACGCCGACGGCGTCCAGCTGCGCGGCTGCCAGGCCGACGACACCCTGATCGTGTCGCAGGCGTCGAGCCGCTCGAAGCGCCCCAACGTGATCGAGGGCTCGCGCTTCAACGTCCTGCCGGGGACGCCGATCACGCAGGCCACCGTGACCAACCCCGTGCACCTGGTCCGCACGACCTTGAACGGGCTGGAGGGTGCGTCGTTCGCGGGCTCGGGCCAGGTGGTCCTGGACCAGTGCACGCTCGAGGCGGCCGAGGGCAAGGGCACCGTGACGGCGTCGGGGGACCTGACGATCCGTGGCGGCGTGGTGCGCAACGTCGCGGTCGTCGCGGCGGGCACCGCCGAGCAGACCGTCCGGGTCGGCGACGGGGCGCGGCTCGAGGGATCACCCGCGGGTGGCACGTTCCTGAGCCGGGCGAAGGCGGACAAGCCCGTCACCTGGAACCTGGACGGTGCACGATCGGTGGCCGCGTCGGGTGACACTGGTCACGTGAAGCTAGACACAGGTATCAATCGCTGGTCGGCCGTGGGGTCCACCTTCACCGGTGGCCGCCTCCAGCTCGCCGACGGCGCGTTCGGCGCGGGCTCCTACCTCCTGCACACCGGCAACGTCGAGTCCGGCGTGCAGCGCGTCGCGATCCCGGCCGACGGCCCGACGGTCTCGACGGCAGGCACGCTCATCCTCTGACGCGGGCCAGCCAAGCCTCGACCACGGGGTTGAGGTCGTCAGCCGTGACCTGACGACCTCAACCCCGTTCTCGGCACCGGCCG
>NZ_JACSQE010000014.1:102704-112187 GCF_014836745.1 Oerskovia gallyi | reverse complement strand
CGTGCACCGTCCAGGTTCCAGGTGACGGGCTGTCAGGGCGCAGGATCATCTGTCATAGTTGCTATAGCAAATAGCAAATGGAGCCGCTGACGACCTCAACCCCGTTCTCGGCACCGGCCGAAGATAACGACTCGGTCGCAAGTTGACCTGACGGGCTGTCAGGGCGCAGGATCATCTGTCATAGTTGCTATAGCAAATAGCAAATGGAGCCGCACTCGCCCGGCTCTCCGCCCGCTCCGACCGTTCGACCCGCACCACCAGCTCTCCCCCGCAGCCCCCGCAACGACGCAAGGACCGCTCGTGACCCGCAATGATGCACCCGTGACCGTCGCCCTCGTGGGCGCCGGCAACCGTGGTCAGACCTACGCACGCTGGATCGCCGCGCACCCCGACCGTGCGCGCCTGGTCGCGGTCGCAGACCCGCGCCCGTTCCAGCGGTCCCTCGTGAGCGACGGCGCGGCCGCGGCGAACCCCGACGCCGCCCCCGTCGCGCAGTTCGCGGACTGGGAGGACCTGGTCGCAGCGGGCACCCCGGCCCGCCTCGCCGACATGGTCATCGTGGCGACGCAGGACCGCGAGCACCGCGACCCGGTCGTGGCCCTCGCGGCCCAGGGCTACGCGATCCTCGTCGAGAAGCCGCTCGCGCCGAGCGCCGAGGAGTGTCGCGACGTCGTCGACGCGGTCGAGGCCTCGGGCGTCCTGTTCGGCGTCTGCCACGTCATGCGCTACATGCCGTACACGGACCTCATGAAGTCGGTCGTGGACTCGGGCGTCCTGGGCGAGATCGTCAACGTGCAGCACCTGGAACCGGTCGGCTGGTGGCACGACGCGCACTCCTACGTGCGCGGCCCGTGGCGCTCGGAGAAGACGTCGAGCCCCATGCTGCTCGCGAAGTCGAGCCACGACCTGGACTGGATCCGGTACGTCACGGGCAAGCGCATCCAGACCGTCGCGAGCTTCGGCTCGCTCAAGCACTTCCGTCCGCAGGAGCGCCCGGCGGGTGCCGCGGACCGCTGCCTGGACTGCCCGCTCGAACCGACGTGCCCGTACTCGGCACCCCGCCTGTACCTCGGCACGCTGCGCGAGAAGGGCGCGATCTGGCCCGTCACGGTCGTCACGGACGGCACGGACGAGGCGTCGGTGGTCGAGGCCCTGCGCACGGGCGACTACGGGAGGTGCGTCTACGCGTCCGACAACGACGTCGTGGACCACCAGGTCGTCGCGATGGAGCTCGAGGGCGGCGGTGCGGCGACGTTCACCATGACGGCGTTCTCGGAGCAGGACCACCGCAAGACGCAGATCTTCGGGACGCACGGCTGCCTCGACGGCGACGGCGAGAAGATCCGGGTCACCGACTTCCGGGACGGCTCGGTCACGGTCCACGACTCGGGGCACCACGGCGCGACCAACGCGGCCGACGACCACGGCGGCGGCGACTCGGGCGTCATGGACGCGTTCGTGCGCGCCGTCGCGACGGGCGACCCGAGCCACGTCCGGTCGGGCGCGGTCGAGTCCCTCCAGAGCCACCTCGCCGTGTTCGCGGCCGAGGAGTCGCGGCACTCACGCACCGTCGTCGAGGTCCCGGCCCGTTAGCAGCACGTCCCGTCCGGGCGGCCCTCCGGCCGCCCGGGCAGAGCAGCACCCCGCACGCGCGACGACGCGCAGTGCGGGCTCAACAGCACACGGATCAACCAGCACGGTAGTCATCATTCGACGTCAAAGGAGCACGAAAATGACCATGCCGAAGAAGCACGTGGTGACCGCTCTCGCAGCGATCACCGCCCTCGGCGCTCTCACGGCCTGTGGCGGCGGCGACGCGGCCGGCGGCTCGACCCCCGTCCCCTCGGACGGCGCGGCCTCGGGGTCCGTCACCATGTGGACCTACCCCGTCATCGCGGACGAGGCGGCCCACAAGGCGTTCTGGGACGAGCAGATCGCCGAGTTCACCAAGGAGAACCCGGACGTCGACGTCAAGGTCGAGATCTACCCGTGGGCGGGTCGCGACGAGACGCTCGCGACGGGCATCGCGGGCGGCAAGGGCCCCGACGTCGTCTACCTCATCCCGGACCAGCTCCCGAAGTACGCGAAGTCCCTCGCGGCGGTCGACAACTACATCACGGACAACACGGGCGACCTGCGCGAGAACGCCGCGAAGTCCGTGAGCATCGACGGGGCCATGATGGGCGCGCCGCTGATCATGAACTCGAAGCCGCTCGTGTGCAACGCCGCGGCGTTCGACGCGATCGGCGAGTCGGGCAACTACCCGGCCACCTGGGACGACCTGATGACCTTGGCCCCGAAGTTCAAGGACGCCGGGTACGACGTCACGAACTACTGGGGCGCGGTCGACGCGACGCTCAACGAGTCCTTCTACCCGCTGCTGTGGCAGGCGGGCGGCTCGGTGTTCTCCGAGGACGGCACGGAGGTCGCGTTCGACTCCCCCGAGGGCGTCGAGGCGCTCCAGTTCGTCACGGACCTCGCCGAGGGCGGCTTCGTCGAGAAGGACCTGCTGACGACCATCCCGGCGTTCGAGCAGACCCGCACGGCGCAGGGCAAGATCGCCTGCACGTGGCAGCAGGGCCCCGGCGACGTCGCGAGCTTCTGGGGCGAGGAGAACACGGTCGTGCTCCCCTCCCTCAAGCAGGCCGAGTCGATCGGCTACGGCACGGTCGGCTCGCTGGCCCTCATGAAGAAGGCCGAGAACCTGGACGCGGCGGGCAAGTGGCTCGCGTTCGCGACGCGCCCCGAGGCGTCGGCCGAGTACGCGAAGGCGGCCGGCTGGTTCACGCCGTACACCTCGCAGACGGGCCTGTACGGCGACGACGCGACCATGGCCGCGCTCGAGGCCACGCTCGACGCCACGACCTCCGGCGACCTCAACGAGAAGTCGCGCGAGGTCATGGGCATCCTCGCCCCGGAGATCCAGGCCGCGCTCATCGGCCAGAAGACCCCTGAGCAGGCCATGAAGGACGCGGCCGCTGCCGCGAACCCGCTCCTCGGCTGATCTCGCACCACACCCACCGGGCCGGGTGGCCGCCGCTGACGCGGCCCTCGGCCCGGTGAGGCGAAGGAGAAGAACCCCATGACAGCAACCACCCCGTCCGGAGACGTCCTCGGGCCAGGTCTCGAGGGCTCCGTGCCCGACGGCGCCGCGTCCGTCGCGCGTTCCACGTCCGGTGGGCCCTCGGGCCCGTCGAAGGGGACCGGCCCGACAGGACCATCAGCGTTTCGCCGCACCATGGCCCGCCGCGAGGCACGGATCGGCCTGCTCTTCGCGCTCCCGGCCTTCCTGCTCTTCCTCGCGTTCCGCTTCGGTCCGGCGATCGCGGGCGTGGGGCTGAGCTTCTTCGAGTACACGATCGGCGGCACCGCCGAGTGGACCGGCCTCGACAACTTCGAGCGCATGGTCAACGACCCGATCTTCTGGTCCGCGATGCGCGTGACCCTGATCCTCAGCGTCCTGATCGTGCCGTTGTCGCTCGCGATCTCGACCTTCATGGCGCTGCTGGTCCGCCGCTCGTTCCGCGGCTCGGGCTTCTACCGCTCGGTGTTCTTCCTGCCGGTCGTCACGAGCCTCGTGCTCGCCGCGACGGTGTTCACCTGGGTCTTCTCGACGGGCGGCCCGTGGTCGCAGCTCATGGGACTGATCGGCCTGTCGACCGACTCGTGGCTGGGGAGCACGACCCTGGTCCTGCCGGCCCTGGCGCTCGTGTCGATCTGGTCGCGCTTCGGGTACGGGATGCTCATCCTCCTGGCCCGCATGCAGGACCTGCCGCGTGAGCTCGAGGAGGCCGCGGCGCTCGACGGCGCGAACGCCTGGCACCGGTTCTGGCACATCATCATGCCGCAGCTCAAGCCGACGCTGTTCTTCCTGGCGGTCATCGAGACCACGGCGTCGTTCCAGATCTTCGACCTGGTCTACACCATGACGGGCGGCGGGCCCGCCCGCGCGAGCTACAGCCTCGTCTACCAGATCTACGACCAGGGCTTCAAGTACTTCGACCTCGGCTACGCCAGCACGCTCGGCGTAGCGCTGTTCATCATCACCATCGTCGTTGCGCTGGTGCAGCGTCGCCTCATCGGGAGGGACAAGTGACCACGCTCGCCACCCCCGGCACCCCGGGGCACCCCGGGACCGCTGCCGGCACCACCACCTCGCCTGCCCTGACACCACGCCGCAGGCGCAGCAAGAGCTCGGGCATGGACCTGACGTGGCGCGGCAAGGTCGTGCGCTACGTCGTGCTGAGCCTCGCCGCGGTCGTGACGATCTTCCCGTTCTACGCGATGGTCGTCCTCTCGCTCAAGCCGGCCGCGGCGATCCAGTTCCCGCAGAGCCTGATCCCCACGAACCTGGGCTTCGCGGCGTACGACCGCGTGCTCGGCGCGGGGAACATCTGGACCTGGTTCGGGAACACGCTCATCTACTCGGTCGTGTCCGTGGTCCTGGTCCTCGCGTTCTCCGCGATGGCCGGCTACGCGTTCGCGAAGAAGAAGTTCCCGGGCCGCGAGGCCATGTTCTGGTCGTTCCTCGCGATGGTCATGGTCCCGTACCACGTGACCCTGATCCCGACCTTCATCCTCATGGCGCAGGTCGGCGGCCTGGACACCTACTGGGGCCTGATCCTGCCGACGCTTGCGAACGCCCAGGCGGTGTTCCTCATGCGGCAGTTCATCATGGACATGCCCGACGACCTCTTCGAGGCGGCCAAGCTCGACGGCGCGTCCGAGTGGCGCATCTTCACGCGCATCGTGCTGCCGCTGTGCAAGCCGATCCTCGCGACGCTCGGCACGTTCGTCTTCCTGTGGCACTGGAACGACTTCCTGTGGCCGCTCATCATGGGCCAGGGCACCGACCACTGGACCCTGACCGTGGGCATCGCGTCGCTGCAGCAGCAGGACGTGCCGCTCAACATGATCCTCGCCGGCGCGACCATCTCCTTCGTGCCGATCTTCGCCGCCTACCTCGTGGCCCAGCGCTACTTCCAGGAAGGCGTCACCATGTCCGGAATCAAGGGATAGCACTCGTGTCTTCGACCTCACCCAGCCCCCTGCCCGCCGCCGCCGTCGCTCCTGCCGACGCCTCCGCCGTCGGGCGCTCCGCCGGTCCCTCCTCGCTCGCCGAGCTCGAGGACCTGCTCACCACGCCCTCGCCCGCGCTCGTCGCGGACATGGCCGCCCGCTCGGGCGACCTGGTCGTCCTGGGCGCGGGCGGCAAGATGGGCCCTAGCCTCACGGTCCTCGCCCGGCGCGCGCTCGACGCCGCAGGCCGCACGGGCGACGCCGTCCACGCGGTCTCCCGCTGGTCGGACCCGGCCCAGGCCGACCACCTGCGCGACGCGGGCGTGCACGTCGTGACGGCCGACCTCATGACGGGCGACCCGGCCGTCCTCGCCGACCTGCCCGACGGCGCCGACGTCGTCTACATGGTCGGCGCCAAGTTCGGTACGTCGTCGGCCCCCTCGCTCGCGTGGGCCGCGAACGCCGCGCTCGTGAGCGACGTCGCGCGCCGCTACGCGGACTCGACCATCGCCGCGTTCTCGACCGGGAACGTCTACCCCCTCGTGCCCGTGTCCTCGGGCGGCTGCTCCGAGGACGACCCGACGGGTCCGGTCGGCGAGTACGCCATGAGCTGCCTCGGGCGCGAGCGCCTGTTCCAGCACGCGGCCCTCACGCGCGGCACCAAGGTCGCGAACATCCGCCTCAACTACGCGGTCGACCTGCGCTACGGCGTGCTGTGCGACGTCGCGGCGCCGATCCTCGCGGGCGAGCCGGTCGACCTGACCACGAGCCACGTCAACGTCGTGTGGCAGGGCTACGCGAACGAGGTCGCGCTGCGCGCGCTCGGCCACGCGTCGTCCCCCGCGTTCACGGTCAACCTCACGGGTCCGGAGACCGCGTCGGTGCGTCGCCTAGCAGGGCTGCTCGGCGCGGGCCTGGACCGCGACGTGTCGTTCACGGGCGCCGAGGCGGGGACGGCCCTGCTCAACGACGCGAGCCTGTGCCACGAGCTGTTCGGGTATCCCGACGTCTCGCTGCGCACGCTCGTCGACTGGCAGGCGCAGTGGCTCGCCGCGGGCCTGCCCACGAGCGGCAAGGCCACCAAGTTCACCGTGCGCGACGGGAAGTTCTGATGGGCTCGGTGGTCGACGCCATGAAGCCCGAGTCGCTCGCGCTCCTGCGCGCCGGCACGGTCATCCCGGCCCAGCCGCTCGCGCTGACCGCGGACCGCCGCTTCGACGAGCGCCGCCAGCGCGCCCTGACGCGGTACTACCACGCGGCCGGGGCGGGCGGCGTGGCCGTGGGCGTGCACACGACGCAGTTCGAGATCCGCGACGTCGGGCTCTACCGGCCCGTGCTCGAGATGGCGGCCGAGGTCTCGCGCGAGACGCTGGGTGGGCACGCGCCCGCAGGGTCCACGGTCACCGACCCGCGCCCGCTCGTCCAGGTCGCCGGAGCCGCGGGCCCCACGGCCCAGGCCGTGACCGAGGCGCAGGTCGCGGCCGAGCTCGGCTACGACGCGGTGCTCCTCGCACCTCGTGTCGCGGGGCTCGGCGGCACGCGCGAGGAGGTCGAGCGCTACCTGCTCGACCGCGCGAGGGCGGTAGGCGAGGTCCTGCCCGTGATCGGCTTCTACCTCCAGGAGGCGATCGGCGGGCCGCGGCTCTCGGTCGACTTCTGGCGCGAGCTCGCGTCGATCGAGGCCGTGGTGGCCGTCAAGGCCGCGCCGTTCGACCGGTACCGGACGATCGACGTGCTGCGCGGCGTGGCCGAGTCCGGCCGCGCCGACCAGATCTCGCTCTACACGGGCAACGACGACGCGATCATCGCCGACCTGGTCTCCGAGGTCGACGTCCCGGTCGCGGGGAGCGCGGGCCCGTACACCGCGCGCTTCGTCGGCGGCCTGCTCGGCCAGTGGGCCGTGTGGACGCGGGGTGCGGTCGAGACCCTGCGCCTCGCGCAGGCCGCGCGCGGCGTCACGTCCGACGGCACGCTCACCGTGCCCGACGACGCGGCCCTGCGCCTCCTGGTCGCCCGTCAGACCGGGCTCACCGACGCCAACGCCGCGGTGTTCGACTCCGCGAACGACTTCGCGGGCGTCATCGCGGGGGTGCACGAGGTCCTGCGCCGCCAGGGTCTGCTCGAGGGCATCTGGTGCCTCGACCCCGCCGAGACGTTGTCGCCCGGGCAGGCCGACGAGCTCACGCGCGTCACGGCCGCGTACCCGTGGCTCGGTGCGTCGGACGACGCGTTCATCGCCGAGCACCTCGACGCGTGGCTGGGATGATCCTGCGATGAGCCGCACCACGAGCGTCGTCAGCGTCTCCCCCGCGCTGCGGGCCGAGTTCTTCACGCCCGCGGCATGGGAGACTCTGACGGCGCTGACCGACGTCGTCCTCGTCGACGACCCGGCCACGCTGGGCGCGACGCTCGACGCCCGGACCGGTGCTGCGCCGTCGGGCCTCTCACGTGCTCAGGTGCTCGTCATCTCGTGGGGCACCCCGCGCCTCGACGCCGCGCTGCTCGACCGCCTGCCGGGCCTGCGGCTGGTCGCGCACACGGGCGCGAGCGTCAAGCCGTTCGTCACGCCCGAGCTGTTCGCGCGCGGCGTGCGCGTGACGCAGGCCGGGCAGGGCATGGCGCAGTCGGTCGGCGAGGTGTCGGTCGTGTTCGCCATGGCCCTGCTGCACCAGCTCCCGCGGTTCCACCACGGCCTCGCGTCGGGCGCCTCGTGGGAGGACGCCGAGGACGCGCCACCGCGGTTCGAGATCGCGGGCACGCGCGTCGGCGTGATCGGCGCGTCCCGGACCGGGCGCGCGGCGATCACGATGCTCCGCGCGCTCGGGGCCGAGGTCGTGGTCGCGGACCCGACGCTGTCGGCCACGGACGCCCAGGCGCTGGGCGTCACGCTCCTGAGCCTCGACGACCTGCTCGCGACGAGCCGCATCACCATGCTCCACGCACCCACGCTGCCCGAGACGCACCACCTCGTCGGGGCGCGCGAGCTCGCGCTCATGCCCGACGGCGCCGGGCTCGTCAACACCGCCCGGTCCTGGCTGACCGACGAGGAAGCCCTGCTGCGCGAGGTCGCGAGCGGACGGATCGACGCTGCGCTCGACGTGTTCGACGCCGAGCCGCTGCCCGTCGACCACCCGCTGCGGACACTGCCGAACGTGCTCCTCACGCCGCACCACGCCGCCGCGACGGTCCAGGGGCGGCTGCGGCAGGGGTCGATCGTGGTCGAGGAGATCGCGCGCTTCCTGGCGGGAGATCCGCTGCAGCACGAGGTCGACGAGGCTGCGCTCACCCAGATGGGCTGAGCCCCCCCCGACACGTCGGCCGCGGGGCGGTGGGAGAATCGGGACCATGCCCGACGACGTCCCCTCCTCCCCCGTGCCCGCACCCTCGCCCGGGGTCACCGGCGCAGAAGACTGGCGCCCGCACCTCGGCACCGGCGCCGAGCGCCCCGCCCCGACGCTGCCCCACCTCGTGTTCTTCGAGCCGCGCATCCCCGGCAACACGGGCAACGCGATCCGGCTCGCGGCCGTTACCGGCGCGCGCCTGCACCTCGTCGAACCCCTGGGCTTCGACCTCGACGAGCCCAAGCTCCGCCGCGCGGGCCTCGACTACCACGACCTCGCCGCGCTGGAGGTCCACGCCGACCTCGACGCAGCCCTGGCCTCGATGCCCGAGGCACGCGTCTTCGCCTTCACGACCAAGGCCACGACCCGCCACACCGACGTCGAGTACCGCCCGGGCGACGTGCTGCTGTTCGGCCCCGAACCCACCGGCCTCCCCGACGACGTCCTGGCCCACCCCCGGATCACCGACCACGTCAAGATCCCCATGCTGCCCGGGCGCCGGTCGCTCAACCTGACCAACAGCGCGTCGATCGCGATCTACGAGGCGTGGCGACAGACGGGGTTCGCGGGCGGCGTGTGAGGGATTCCCCGTACAGGGTGAAATGTCCATGGAAGGGTTTTCACGGATGTCCTGGCACCGGCGTCCAGGATGGACTGGACAGGTCCGGGGGACGACGACGTCCCCTCACCTGAAGCGAAGGAGCTCCATGCGAACCACCGGAAAGCGCGCCCTGGCAGTCTCAGCCCTCGTCGCCGCCACCGTCGCCCTGGCGCCGGCCGCGAACGCGGCCCCCTACGACGCCGGGCCCTGCACGTTCGACCTGACCCGCACCGGGAACACGTTCCGCCTCGACGCCGGCACGTGCGACTGGGTGCACCTCGAGGTGACCGCCAACGCCTGGGGCATCAACCTCTCCCGGTCGGCCTCGACGACCGACGTCACCACGTTCACGATCGAGGGACCGGCCTGGTCGGTCACCAAGGGGCTCGCCGTCGGGCGCCTCGGCGCAGTGACCGGGCCAGTGGTCCGGGTGCTCTGACGCCATGACCTGAGACGTGAGCCCCGGTGGGCCCGGTTCCCGCGCGGGGGCCGGGCCCCCCCCCTGCGTGCGCCCGGCGCGGG
>NZ_JACSQE010000014.1:98178-102694 GCF_014836745.1 Oerskovia gallyi | reverse complement strand
GGACGCCCCGGGGGCGGGGGGGGGGCGGGGGGCCGGGGGGGGGCCGGGCCCCACCTCGTGCGTGCGCCCGGAGCGGGTCAGCCGTCGAGGACCGAGAGCCGACCGGTCTGGACGTCCTGGACGATCACCTGACTCGGCACACGGCCCGGCGGGAAGGCCACGGCCACCATCACAGCCACAGCGACCACACAGGCCACCACGACGACCAACCACCGGGCCCGAGCCGGCCGGGCTGATGCGGCGACGTCGGGCCGCGCCAAGGAGTCCACGAGGCGCGCCGCTCGAAGCACCGCCACGGTCAGCACCGCCGCTCCCGCCCCGACGGACAGGACGTGCGCCGCGAACGCCCCCTCGCCGACCGACCACTGCCAGCTCGAGAGGTCGACGCTCCCGAAACGGTCGACCGCGGACGCCTGGAGCACGCGCCCGAGGTGCCTCAGCAGCGATGAGGCGCCGAGCAGCAAGGCCCCGGCCACGAGGAGAGGGAAGACCCGAGCAGCATGTGGTCCCGCCGCACCGGCCGACTCGGACGCCTCGTCCAGAACGGGCGGTTCGAGGGCGTCAAAGCCCTCCGCGTCCACAGGGATGAGGTCGATGGGATGCACCATCCGTGCATCCTGGCAGAAAGTCCGGTCTGCGGACGGGTCCCTGCCTGGAGAGGCTCACGCAGATGGCCGTTCCTGGACACGGGTCCTTTTCTGACGCTCTGCCCGCTACAGTCGTCGCGTGCTGTCGCCGGCGGTCGGTCTGCTGCGCGGGGTTCGAGCAGGGTTGCTCGCCACCGCGGTCGTCGGGCTGTCCCTGGTCTCGCACCGCCTCGCCGGGGGCGCGGCACCGGGAGCCGTCCCGGTCGTGGTCCTCGTGATGCTCACGGCCGTGGTACTGCGCGGCCTCCTGGGCCGCCGCCTGGCGTTGCCGCTCCTGCTGGGCGTGCTCGGTCTGGGCCAGGTCGTCCTGCACTACACGTTCGAGCAGTGCGCGCTCCTCGCGGCGTCCCCGGTGCCCGCGCACGCGCACGCCGCCGAGAACCCCGTGCCCATGCTCGCCGCGCACGTGCTCGCGACGCTCGTCGTCTCGGTGCTCCTGACCCACGCGGACCGCGCGCTGTGGGCCCTGTGGTCATGGCTGACCATGCGCTCGGTCCCGCGCCTCCTGCGTCCTCCCGCTGCCCGGGGGCGGGGCGTCCTCGTCCTCGCCTCGACGTCCCCCGCCCCCGCCGCCCCCGGCAGCGGTGCGGTCATGGGGCGCGCCCCTCCCGTCCTGGTCCACGCAGCACCTTGACCTCGGTCGCGGCTCCCTGCCGCGACCCGCTCCCTGCCGCCTCGACGGCGCACACGTCGTCGAGCCGCACCCCCACGCGTCCAGCGACCGCGGGGCCCGCGTGCCCGCGGCGGGAGCGACCCTGCGTTCGACCACGGAAGGCCTGTGCCCCGATCATGAAGCGTTCACCGAAGCTCCTCACCGTCGCCGCGGCGACGACCCTGCTCCTCGCGCTCGGCGCGAGCGGCGCGTCCGCCCACGTGTCGGTCAACCCCGACACGACCACCGCGGGCTCCTACGCCCTCCTGACGTTCGGCGTCCCGCACGGCTGCGGCGAGTCCGCGACGACGAAGGTCTCGATCCAGATCCCCGAGCCGATCACGAGCGTGACCCCCACGGTCAACCCCGGCTGGGACGTCGAGAAGGTCATGGTGACCCTCGCGACCCCGATCGACGACGGTCACGGCGGCCAGCTCACCGAGCGCGTCGGCGAGATCGTCTACACCGCGAGGACGCCGCTGCCCGACGGGTACCGGGACGCCCTCGTCCTGTCGACCAAGCTCCCCGACGCCGTCGGCGAGACCCTCGTCTTCCCGACCGTCCAGACCTGCCAGGAGGGCGAGTCCGCCTGGGTCCAGGTCGCGGCCGAGGGCGAGGACCCGCACGACCTCGACCTCCCCGCCCCGACCCTGACGATCACCGAGGCCGAGGAGGCGCACGGGGACGTCGAGACGGTCTCCGACGCGGCCGCGAGCGCCGACGGCACTGACGACACGGCCGACGCGGCCGGGTCGTCGGTCGAGCCGTCGTCGCTGCCCCTCGTCCTGTCCGGGGTGGCGCTCGTGCTCGGTGCGGCGGGGCTCGTCCTGGGCGGCGCCGCGTTCGCCCGTCGCCCCAAGGCCTGACGCGACCGATGAACGTCGCCCGCGTCCTGCGCGGGGTGACGGCGGTCGTGGTGTCGGCCGTGGCCGGGGTGGTGCTGATGCTGGCGTCAGCGTCCCCGGCCGCGGCCCACGCCGTGATCGTCGACAGCGATCCTCGGGACGGCTTCGTCGTCGAGGACTCCCCCGCCCTGCTGACCCTCACTTTCAACGAACCCGTACAGGTGCCGCCCGGCGGCGTCGCGCTGCTCGACGCCGCGGGGACGGCCGTGGCCGTCACGCCCACGGCGGTCGACTCCCGCGTGGAGATCGCGGTGCCCGCTGTGCTCGACGACGGCACGTACGTCGTGAGCTGGCGCGTCACGTCCGGGGACACCCACCCGGTCGCGGGGGCGTTCACGTTCTCGGTCGGAGCACCGAGCGACACCGTCGCCGCGGTCCCCGAGCCCTCGACGTCGGCGGCGGTCTCGACGCTGCGGCGGGCGTCCCAGGCGCTCGTCTACGTCGGGACGCTCGGGGTGGCCGGCCTCGTGGTCTTCGAGCTCCTGCTGCTCGACGCGACCCCGGGGGCCATGCCCGTGCTCCGGCGTCGGCTCGACCGCACGCGCCGGGGGCTCGCGGTCCTCGCCGGGGCGGGGCTACTCGTCTCGGTACCGGTCACGGCCGTGTGGCAGGCGGGCCGCGCGGCCGGAGCGCTCCTGGAGCCGGAGGTCTGGACCGCGGCCCTGGGGTCCGAGTCGGCCCTGGCCGCGCTCCTCGGCCTGGTGGGACTGGTCGTCGCGACCATCTTCTGCCCCCGGGCGGGCCGGGCGACGCGTCGGCGGTGGCCCGTCCCGCTCGCGCTCGGCACTGCCGCGCTGGCCGCGACCTCGCTGACGGTCGTGGGGCACACCCGGACGTTCGGCCCGGCGTGGCTCGTCCTCGGTGCCGACGTGCTGCACGTGGCCGCGGGGTCCGTGTGGTTCGGCGGGATCGTGGGGCTGTGCCTGCTGCTCGCGCGCTCCTCGGGGGCGTCTGCCCAGCGCTCGGCGCGCACGGTCCTGCGCTTCTCGACCGTGGGCGCGTGGCTCGTCCTCGCGCTCGCCCTGAGCGGCGTGCTGCTGGCCTGGCGCATCCTCGGCTCGCTCGACGCGCTGGTGACCACCGGGTACGGCCGGACGCTCCTGGTCAAGGTCGCCCTTGCGCTGAGCCTCGTGGCGATCGCGGCGTGGAACCGGTACGGGTTGGTCCCGCACGTCGCGGAGGGTCCCGAGGGCCGTCTGCGTCTGCGCCGGACGGTCGTCGCCGAGGCGTCTGTCCTGACGGTGCTGCTGGTCGTGACCGGGGTGCTCGTCTCCCAGAGCCCGGTCGAGGCGCGGACCCGGGTCCCCGTCGAGGCGCAGAGCACTGCGCCCGCCCAGGAGTTCGACGAACCCCTCGGGTCCGGGTCGCTCCAGGCCAGGGTCACGCCGGGCGCGCTCGGCATCAACTCGCTCGAGCTGACCGTGCTCGACGCCGACGGCGCCCCGTTCGACCCCGTCGCGCTCCCCGAGGTGGGGCTCACGCAGCCCGAGCTGGGCATCGGCCCCTTCACGCCCACCGTCACACGGACCGGCACCGGGACCTACCTGGCCTCGATCGACCTGCCGATGGCCGGGGCGTGGGACGTCACGGTCGGCGTCCGCACCTCGAAGTACGAGAACCCGGTCGTCACGCTTCCCGTGGAGGTCTCCCCATGACGCGCCGTTCTCGCGCAGCCGCGGCCCTCGGTCTCGCCGCGCTGCTGACCGTGGCGGGCGTGCAGGGCGCGGCGGCCCACGTCCTCCTGGAGACCGCGACGCCGAACGGGGACGGCACCACCACGCTCACGTTCTCGTTCGAGCACGGGTGCGACGGCGCCCCGACGACGGGCCTCGACCTCACGCTCCCCGCAGGGGTCGAGGCCGTCTCGACCGTCGAGCCGGAAGGATGGGTGTCGACCCAGGAACCGGGAGGGGTCCGCTGGGAGGGGACCCCGGTCGCCGACGGCACCGCTGCCCGGTTCGAGCTCGTCGCCAGGGTCACGGGCACCGCCGGGCAGGCCTTCTGGTTCCCCACGACGCAGACGTGCACCGAGGGCTCGTACGACTGGGTCGACACCGACCCGGCGGGCGGGCACCCCGCGCCGAGCTTCGTCGCGACCACCGCGACGCTCGCCCCGCCGGCCGCGCAGCCGGCCGCACCGGGCGGGCCGGGCACGAGCTCCGGGCCTGGAGCGAGCCTCGCGCAGACCCTCGCGGCGATGGCCGCGGCCTCGCTCGCGGCGGCGGCAGGGGGTGCCTGGTACCTCGCCCGGCGACGCCCCTGAAGGCACTCCAGGTCGCGGACGGAGAAGGGGCCGCCGTTCCGGCAGGAAC
>NZ_JACSQE010000014.1:24106-98168 GCF_014836745.1 Oerskovia gallyi | reverse complement strand
CGGCGGCCCCTTCTCTCGACGCGTCGACGACAGCGCCCATGACCTCAGGTCAGGTCGCGCACCGCCGCGTACCCCGCGCGGGTCCCGGGCTCGGGGTCCGCGTCGTAGCCCGTGCTCGACGACGTCTCCCACCGGGGAGCCTCCGCCTCGCCCGACAGCACCCACGCCGCCTGGCGAGCGGCGCCGTCGGCCACGTACTCGCCCGGCTCGGGGACCGTGACGGGCAGGCCGAAGACCTGCGGTGCGATGCGCCGCACCGCCTCGGACTGCGCGCCGCCGCCGATGAGCTGGAGGCGCTCGACCTGCACGCCCTGCGCGCGCAGGGCGTCGAGCCCGTCGGCCAGGCCGCACAGCATGCCCTCCACGGCGGCCCGCGCGAGGTGCGCGGGCGTCATGGTCGCGAGACGCATGCCGTGCAGGGTGCCGCTCGCGTCCGGCCGGTTCGGCGTGCGCTCGCCCTCGAGGTAGGGGACGAGCACGAGGCCGTCGGCGCCCGCCGGGGCCTGGAGCGCGAGCCGGGACAGGCCCGCGTGGTCCACGCCCAGGACCCGCGCGGTCGCGTCGAGGACGCGGCTCGCGTTGAGGGTCACCCCGAGCAGCAGGTAGTTGCCCGTGGCGTCGGCGAAGCCGTTGACGAGCCCGCTCGCGTCGGCCGTGGGGGACGTCGCGATCGCGGAGACGACGCCCGAGGTCCCGATCGAGACCGCGACGTCGCCCGCGCGCATGCCGAGGCCCAGGGCCGCGGCCGCGTTGTCCCCCGCGCCGGGGCCGATCAGGGCCCCGTCGCTCACCGCGGCACCGGCGACGGTGGCCGAGGCCACGCCGCCGTCCTCCCCCGGGCCGAGGACCCGGGGCAGCACCACGTCCGAGCGTCCGAGCGCGAGCTCGAGCAGGTCGGTGCGGTAGGCCCCGCGCCCGCCGTCGGCCGAGGCGTCGAAGTAGCCCGTCCCGGACGCGTCGGAGCGATCGGTCACAAGTGCGCCGAGGTCGGGCTCGAGGCCCTCGCTCCGCGGGCCGTAGCCGGCGATCCGCCACGTCAGCCAGTCGTGCGGGAGCGCGACGGCCGCGACCCGTGCCGCGTTCTGCGGCTCGGCGTCGCGCAGCCAGCGCAGCTTGGTCACGGTCAGCGACGCGACGGGCACGGACCCGACGGCCTCGGCCCACGCCTTGGCCCCGGCACCGGGGTCCCCGGCGCCGAGCTCACGGACCAGGTCCTGCGCGGCGCCGGCCGAGCGGGTGTCGTTCCACAGGAGCGCGGGACGGATCACCTCGCCGTCGGCGTCGAGCACGACCATGCCGTGCTGCTGACCGCCCACGGCCAGGGCCGCGACGTCGTCGAGCCCGCCCGCGACCTCGGCCGCGGTGCGGAACGCCGCCCACCAGGCGTCGGGCGAGACCTCGGTGCCGTCGGGGTGCGACGCCGAGCCCGAGCGCACCAGCGCCCCGGTGCGCGCGTCACGGACGACGACCTTGCACGACTGCGTCGACGAGTCGACCCCTGCGACGAGGACGCCGGCGGCCGACCCGGGAGAGCCGCCCATCAGCCGATCAGGTGCTTGAGCGCGAGCTGGTTGAGGCGCACGAAGCCGAAGTCGCGCTCGGCGGCGGCCTCGACGTCGAACTCCTCGTAGGCGCCGCGGTCCGCGATCAGGTCGGCGACGGTCTCGCCCGCACCCAGGGTGCTCTCGCCGAGCTCGAACACGCCCGCGTGCTTGAACGCGGCCTGGACCTCGGGGTCGGCCCGGTACTCGGCGGACTTGCGCGCGAGCATCGAGTAGGTCTCCATGTTGGCCTTGGCCGAGTCCCAGACGCCGACCTCGTTCTCGGTGCGCGAGGGCTTGTAGTCGAAGTGGCGGGGGCCCTCGTAGCGGGGTCCGCCGTTGGGGAAGCCGCTCTCGATGAGGTCGACCGTGAAGAACGCGGAGAGCAGGTCGCCGTGGCCGAACACGAGGTCCTGGTCGAACTTGATGGACCGCTGGCCGTTGAGGTCGATGTGGAAGAGCTTGCCGGCCCACAGCGCCTGCGCGAGGCCGTGCGTGTAGTTCAGGCCCGCCATCTGCTCGTGGCCCGTCTCGGGGTTGAGGCCCACGATGTCGCCGTGCTCGAGCTTCGCGATGAGCGCGAGGGCGTGCCCGATGGTCGGGAGGAAGATGTCGCCGCGGGGCTCGTTGGGCTTGGGCTCGAGCGCGATCTTGATGTCGTAGCCCTGGTCCTTGATGTACGCGGCCGTGAGGTCGAGGCCCTCGGCGTAGCGCTCGTGCGCGGAGTGGAGGTCCTTGGCGCCGTCGTACTCGGTGCCCTCGCGGCCGCCCCACATGACGAACGTCTTGGCGCCGAGAGACGCGGTGAGGTCCACGTTGCGCAGCACCTTGCGCAGCGCGTAGCGGCGGACGCCGCGGTCGTTCGAGGTGAGGCCGCCGTCCTTGAAGACGGGGTGGCTGAAGAGGTTGGTCGTGACCATCTCGATGGTCAGGCCGGTCTCGTCGGCGGCCTTCTTGACCTCGCCGAGGAGCTGCTCGCGGGTCGCGTCGTCGGAGCCGAAGGGCACGACGTCGTCGTCGTGGAACGTGAAGCCCCACGCGCCCAGGTCGGCGAGCTTGCGCACGGACTCGGCCGGGTCGAGGTGGGGGCGGCTGGCTCCGCCGAACTGGTCCTGGCCGGTCCAGCCCACGGTCCACAGGCCGAAGGAAAAGTTGATGTTCTGGTCGATCGCGTCAGCCACGACAGTCTCCTCGTCGAGATGGGCCGGCTCCGTCATCGAGCAGGCCGTCATTTGTTGTATGGATGAACTTATGCGGTCCTGTCGGTAAGGTCAAGACGTGAACCGCGACGAGTCCTCGACCGGCGTCAGGACGCCCACCCGGGCGCGCCCCACGGCCGCCCGCCAGCACACCCTGCGCGAGTACAACCTCGCCCTGGTCTCCCAGGCGCTCTTCGACGCGCCACGCCCCCGCTCGCGCGCCGACATCGCCGCCGCCACCGGGCTCACGCGCGCCACGGTGTCCGTGCTCGTCGACCAGCTCATCGAGGCCCGCCTCGTGCGCGAGCTCCCGCCCGTGACCCCGCTGCGCGCCGGACGCCCCGCCGTCCCCCTCACGCCCGCCGAGCGCACCATCGTCGGGCTGGGCCTCGAGGTCAACGTCGACTACCTGGGCGGCACCGTCCTCGACCTCACGGGGCAGGTCGTCGCGCAGGAGGTCGTGCCGGGCGACCTGCACGGCAGCGACCCGGCCGAGGTCCTCGGACGCCTGGGCGCGCTCGCCCGCCGCCTCGTCGAGGACGTCGAGGCCCAGGACATGCAGGTCGCGGGCGCGCGCCTCGCGCTGCCCGGCCTGGTCGACGCCCGCGCGGGCCGCCTCCAGGTCGCCCCCAACCTCGGCTGGTCCTCGTTCCTGCCCCTGCCCCTGCTCGGCCTGCCCGACCGCCTGCCCGTCGAGATCGCCAACGAGGCCAACCTCGCGGGCCTCGCGCAGCTCGTCGCGGGTGCGCAGGACCACAGGCCCGACGACGCCGCTCCCCCCGTGCCGTCGTCGTTCCTCTACGTCTCGGGCGAGGTGGGCATCGGCTCCGCGATCGTGATCGACCGCGAGCTCTTCCTCGGGAACCGGGGCTGGAGCGGCGAGATCGGGCACGTCGTGGTCGACCCGCACGGTCCGCGCTGCCTGTGCGGCGCCACGGGCTGCCTCGAGCAGTACGCCGGCAAGGACGCCATGCTGCGCGCGGCCGGCATCCCCGTCGACGCGCCCGTCGAGACGTTCCTCGAGGCGCTCGCGGAGGGCACGCCGTCGGCCCGCGAGGCCGCGACCTCGGCCGGGACCGCGCTGGGGCGCGCGCTCGCGAACTTCGTCAACCTCGTCGACATCGAGACCGTGCTGCTGGGCGGCATCTACACCGACCTGCTGCCCTACCTGCGCGAGGCCCTGACGACCGAGCTCACGACCCGCGTCCTCGCGTCGCCCTGGACCGAGCTCGACCTGCGGCCTGCGCTCGTCGCGGGGCACGCGGCCATGATCGGCGGCGCGCGCACCGTGCTGCGGGACGTGGTCGCGGCGCCGTCGGCGTGGACGACGAGCGACTGACCCGGTCACCTCGAGGCGTCGCGGGCGCGCACCGGGCGCGCACCGGCCGGTGGCCGGTGTGACCCGCGACGCACCGTCCGCCGGGAGAACGCGGGTACCGTCGTTCGTTGGACCACCGGGGACACCCACGCCCCTGATCTGGTTGACCCACCCTCGGAAGGACCGGGCATGACGACCACCCACATCCTGCAGGCGCGCGACCTCTGGGCCGGGCACGGCGGCGAGGACGTCCTGCGCGGCGTCTCGATCGAGCTCGCGGCGGGGCAGGAGCCCGTGGGGATCGTCGGCCCGTCGGGCGTCGGGAAGTCGACGCTCGTGAGCGCGCTGCTGGGCGAGGTCAAGCCCTCGAGCGGGGCCGTGACGTGGGGCGGACGGACCGTGACGCGCCTCGGACGGCGCGACAAGAAGACGTTCAAGGCCGCGGTGCGACGCGTGTCGCAGGACGGCCTGCCGGGCATCGACCCCGCGAGCACCGTGACGCACGTGCTCAAGTCGGGGCTCACCGACGCACGCAAGGGCGGGCGCCCCTCGGGGCAGTCGATCGAGGACCTCCTGGACCTCGTCGCCCTCGAGCACCGCTACGCGGACCGCCCGCTGCGCACGCTGTCGGGCGGCGAGCGTCAGCGCGTGGCCATGGCCCGTGCGCTCGCGACGCGACCCGACGTGCTGCTCCTCGACGAGCCGCTCACGGCGCTCGACCCGACCATGCGCGGCGAGATCGCCGGGCGGGTCAAGGAGACGGCCACGCGGCTCGGCACGGGCGTGCTCCTGGTGTCGCACGACCTCGAGCTCGTGCACCGCATGACGTCGTCGGCGCACCTGCTGGTCGACGGCGAGTTCGTCGAGTCCGGTCCGCTGCAGCAGGTCCTCGCGGAGAGCGAGCACCCCGTGGTCCGTGAGCTCGCGGAGGCCGCGCCGCTCGCGGTCCAGCGCTGGAGCTGAACGGAGCGCCCTGGGCTACGTGGCGGCCGAGCCCGTGGGTCGTCAGGCGACGTGTCGTCGCGGACTGACGCGCCTCGGGCTCGGCCGCCGGGTCGAGCGGGTGGGCTCAGCGCGTCGTGCCGTCGATGGCGAACGGCTCGATCGCCGCGATCTCCTCGGCCGTGAGCGCGGGGGCGTCGAGCGCCGCGACGTTGTTCTCGAGCTGCGCGACGCTGCTCGCCCCGACGAGCGCCGACGTGATGCGCTCGTCGCGCAGGACCCAGCTCAGCGCGAGCTGCGCGAGCGACTGACCGCGCCCGGCCGCGATCTCGTTCAGCGCACGGGCGCGCTCGAGGTACGTCTCGGAGATGGCGGCGGGCTTGAGGAAGTGCCCGACGGCGGCGCGCGAGTCCGCGGGCACCTCGCCCGAGAGGTAGCGGTCCGTGAGCAGGCCCTGCTGGAGGGGCGAGAAGACGATGGTCCCGACGCCGAGGTCCTCGACGACGTCGAGCAGGTTCTCGCCGTCGTCGTGCCCGGCCTCGGGCAGCTCGACGTGCCGGTTGAACATCGAGTAGCTGGGCTGGTGGATGAGCAGGGGCGTGCCGAGGTCGGCGAGGATCTGCGCGGCCTCGCGGGTCTGGGAGGGCGAGTAGTTGGAGACGCCGACGTACAGCGCCCGCCCGCTCACCACGGCCGTGTGGAGCGCGCCCATGGTCTCCTCGAGCGGGACCGTGGGGTCGAACCGGTGCGAGTAGAAGATGTCGACGTAGTCGAGGCCCATGCGAGCGAGGGACTGGTCGAGCGAGGACAGCAGGTACTTGCGCGAGCCGCCGTCGCCGTAGGGGCCGGGCCACATGTCGTACCCGGCCTTGCTCGAGATCACGAGCTCGTCGCGGTATGGCCGCAGGTCGCGCGCGAGGTGGCGGCCGAAGTTCTCCTCGGCCGAGCCGTAGGGCGGGCCGTAGTTGTTCGCGAGGTCGAAGTGCGTGATCCCCAGGTCGAACGCGCGGCGCAGGATCGCGCGCTGGTTGTCGAACGGGTTGACGTCGCCGAAGTTGTGCCAGAGGCCCAGCGACAGCGCGGGCAGGGCGAGGCCGCTGCGACCGGATCGCCGGTACGTCATGGACTCGTAGCGGTCGTCGGCGGCGAGGTAGCGGGGTGCGAGAGGCATGCTGCCATTCTGCACCCAGCCCCCCACGGCGGTCTGCGGGCCGCTCGCAGTCAGGAGCGACCCGCAGGAACTCAGGCGTCCGCCGGCGGGATCGGGAAGTTCGCCGAGAACAGGTTCGTCGGGTCGACCTGACGCTTGACCTGACGCAGGCGCGAGAGCGTCGGCTCGGGGAACGCCTCGCGCAGGCGCTCGGGACGCGGGTCGGTCTCGAACGACAGGTAGAGCCCGTCGGTGTGCGGGTGCACGAGCTCGTCCCACGCGCCGTCGATCCCGCCGGGTCCGCGGCGCGACCCGAAGGCCGCGACCGAGAAGTTCTGCGTGCGGTGCGCGTACGCCGTCGCGTCGGGCGCGACGTCGTTGACCGCCCCGCCGACCGCGCGGAGCTGGAGGAGCTGCGCGCCGCCGCCGTCGAGGAAGCGGGCGAGGTCGCGGGCCGTGGCCTGGTCGACGTGCTCGATCAGGCCCGAGCGCGAGCCGGGCTCTCCGCCGCCCGAGTGCTGGGCGTCGGCCCGGCGCACGATGCCCGAGTACGGCGTCAGCACGGCCTGGTGGTCGAGCAGAGGGGCCGAGTCGGCGAGGGACTCGAGCGCGCGGATCGCTGCCCCCGTGTCGTCGTCGGCCCACACGGTCATGAGCTGGGCCATGGGGCCACGTCCGCCGCGAGCCCCGCTCATGTGCAGGAAGCTCGTGAGCTCGCGCGGCGCCGACTCGACCGTCGCGGCCCAGCGCTCGAGCAGTCCCGCGGTGTCCGACGCGTCGAGCACCATGGTCGAGTAGACGAGGTCGGTCACGGGCGTCGCCTCGACGTCGACCCAGGTCACGACGCCCATGTTGCCGCCCGCGCCGCGCAGGGCCCAGAAGAGCTCGGGGTCGTCCTCGGCGTCGACGACGCGCACCCGACCGTCCGCGGTCACGATCTCCGCCGCGACCACGTGGTCGATCGTCAGGCCGTGCTTGCGGCCCAGGAGGCCGATGCCGCCCGTCGTGGCGAGGCCGCCGACGCCCACGCCGCCCGAGTCGCCCGAGCTGATCGCGAGGCCGTGCGGGGAGAGCACCTCGGCGACCTGGCCCCACGTCCCGCCCGCACCCAGGCGCACGCGGTGCGAGCCGTCGTCGGGCACGGTGACCTGGTCCAGGGCCCCGACGTCGAGCAGCACGCCGCCGTCGTTGGTCGAGCGACCGCTGATGCCGTGGCCCGCCGAGCGGACCGCGAGCGGCACGCCCTGCTCGCCGGCCCAGACGACGGCCTCGGCGACCTCGTCCGCGGTGCGCGGGCGCAGCACGATGCCCGGGGCACCCGAGCGCATGTAGGTGTGGCGGACCGTGTCGTAGGCGCGGTCGCCCGGCTCGACCGCGCGCTCGGTCAACGAGTCGGGCAGGCCGTCGTAGTCAATCCCGTCGCGGCGGGCCGCCAGCGCGAGGGCGCCGCGACGGCGACCGGCGGGAGCCGTGCCGACCGACCGGCGCTCGGCCGCGACGAGCTCGCGCAGCGCCGGGGCGACCTCCTCGCCGAAGACCTGGATCTCGCGCGGGTCGTCGGTCGCGAGGACGAACCCGGAGACGCCGTCCTCGAGCGCGAGGTTGCCGAGCTCCTCGACCCACTGCTCGACGGGGCCCTGGAGGTAGCCCAGGCGGCTCGGGGTGAACCTGCCGTTGACGTTGACCATGCGGCGCACCGCGCTCGGGTCGCGTCCGGCCGCGACCGCGGCCTCGTCGATCACCGCGTTGCCCTTGGCGAGGTCGCCGGGCTGGAGGTATGACAGGGACGGCAGCCAGCCGTCGCCCTTGCGGCCGATGAGCCGCTGCATGCGCGGCTTGACGGCGCCGATCCAGATCGGGATGTCGTGCGCGGGGGCCGGGCCGCGCTTGGCGCCGTCGACCTGGTGGTGCGTGCCGTGCACGCGCAGGGGCGTGCGGTCGCTCGTGTCCCAGATGCCGCGGATGATGTCGACGGCCTCGTCGAGGGCCGTGACCGCCTCGCCCGGCGTCAGGCGCGGCGTGCCCATGGCCTCGATCGCGTCCCAGAACGCACCCGCCCCCAGCCCCATGGCGTACCGCCCGCCCGAGAGCAGGTCGAGGCTCGCGGCAGCGCGCGCCAGGACGGCCGGCGGGCGCAGCGGCAGGTTGAGGACGTTGCCCGCGACGTGCACGCGCTCGGTCGCCGCGGCGACCCAGGTCATGAGGGTCCAGGTGTCGAGGAACCCCGCCTGGTAGGGGTGGTCCTGGAAGGTCACGAGGTCGAGCCCCGCGTTCTCGGTGATCTGCGCGAGGCGCACGGGCGCCTGCGGGTCGCTGTTCTGCGGGGTCAGGAAGGTCCCGAGGATGAGGTCGTGGCCGTAGTCCGTCATGCGTGCGCGCTCCGTGTGCCGCGGGGGCGGCGGTCGTCTCCAAAGATCGTCTGAGTGACAGACGATATCACCAGCAACTCATCTTCCATCGAGATCATTCCGATGTATCCTGGTCCCGTGACCCTCACGACGCCGGACACCACCCGCACCCCCAGCCCCCTCGGCTGGCCGCTCACCGCGCTCCTGCGCGAGTGGAGCGCACGGGTCGACTCGCTCGCCGAGGACCTGCCCGACGGGACACGCTGCTACCAGGTGCTCTCCGCCGTCGTGCACGACACCCCGCCCAGCCAGGCCGCGCTCGCCGCGCGCCTCGGCATCGACCGGACCGTCATGACCTACCTCATCGACAAGTACGTCGGCTGCGACCTCGTCGAGCGGCAGGCCGACCCGACCGACCGTCGGACCCGTCGCATCGTCGCGACCGCCAAGGGACGCGAGGTCCTCGCCGACCTCGACGCCCGCGTCTCCGCCGCCGAGGAGGACCTGCTCGGAGGCCTCGACGCCGCCGACCGTGCGACCCTGCGCCGCCTCCTCGACCGCGCCGCCGACGGGGCGACCCACGACGAGGACCGGTGCGCCGTCGTCGTGCAGGGCATGGACGCCGCGTCCTCGACACGGGCCCGCACCCCCCGCTAGCCGCGCTCAGGGCGCAGGACGCGGACCGCGCGACGCCGCAGGAGCCGGGGCGTCGATCGTGCGGCGCGACAGCAGCGCCGCGACCAGGAAGCACACCGCCCCCAGGAGCGTGCCGAGGTTCGCCCAGAACGCGCTCACGAGCGAGTCCGTCTGCGGCACCACGTACGCCCCCACGGCCGACGCGCCGAACGCGACCGACCCCACGAGGTTGAGCCACGTCCCGTGCCACGTGCGCGCGTCCGCGTCCCACAGGTGGCCCCGGTCCCGGGTCGCGACGACCGCGAACGCGCTCGCGACGAGGAACGCGACCGAACCGTAGGCGTCGGGCCGCCAGCCCGCGCCCAGGCGCGCGGGGTCCGCGATCGCCGCCCCCAGGGCGGCCGCGGTGCTGATGTTGAAGAAGAGGGTCCCGACGAGCTGGACCGCCGCGGCCCACCAGTCCCACCGGTCGGCCGGGAGCGTGCCCCGACGCGGCACTCGGCGACCGCTGAGGCTGAGCTGGATCGCCGCCGCGAGCGTGAAGAAGACCGAGCCCACGCAGAACGTCACACCGACGACGACGGGTCCCACGGCCTGCGCGTAGAACGGCACCGCGCCGACCAGGAAGCACGCCGACCCGACGACGAACCCCCACGCCTCGCGGCGCAGGCGGCGCACGCGCGCGTCACCAGCCATGCGCCCAGCGTGGCACGCTGGTGCGCGGCCGTCTCGGCGGGCGGATCAGCGCGTGGGCGTCTGCACGACCTGCCCGGCCCACGCGAAGCCGCCGCCGAAGCCGATGAGCAGAGCGGGCACGCCCGCCGGGATCTTGCCCGAGTGCCACCACTTCGACAGGCCCAGCGGGATGCTCGCGGCCGACGTGTTGCCCGACTCCGTGATGTCCGTGACGACGACCTTGTCCTCGAGGCCCAGCGCCTTGGCGAGCGGCTCGATGATGCGCAGGTTCGCCTGGTGCGCGACGAGCACCTCGATGTCGTCGAGCGTCAAGCCCGACTTCTCGACCGCGGCACGCGCCCGGTCCGCCGCACGCGTGATGGCCCAGCGGAACACCGCGCGCCCGTCCTGCACGAACTTCTCGTCCGGGGCCTCGATGAGCACGGCCGGGGTCAGCTCGGGCTCCGAGCCCCACGCGACCGGACCGATCCCCGGGGTGACGGTGCCCTGCACGACGAACGCGCCCGCGCCGTCGGCCGTGAGGATGCACGTCACGCGGTCGGTCCAGTCCGTGAAGTCGGTGAGCTTCTCGGCGCCGATCACGAGGGCCGTGGTCGCGGAGCCCGTGCGGATCGCCTGGTCCGCGAGCGCCAAGGCGTGCGCGAAGCCCGAGCACGCGACGTTGACGTCCAGGATCACGGGCCCGACGACGCCGCGCAGGTCGGGTGCGTCCTCCTCCTCGGGCGTGGACTGGCCGGGCATGACGCCCGTGCGCAGGTTGTACGCCACGCGGCCCGCGGTGTTGGGCGAGCGGTCGCGCGCCGTGGCCGTCGCGACGATGACCATGTCGACCTCGCTCGCCGCGACGCCGGCGTCCTGCAGGGCGTGCCGGGCGGCCGCGGTGGCCATGTCGGCCACGGTCTCGTCCTCGGCCGCGACGTGCCGCGTCACGATGCCCGTACGGGACCGGATCCACTCGTCGTTGGTCTCGACCAGCTGGGCGATGTCGTCGTTGGTGAGCGTCCGCTCGGGCTGGTGGTGGCCGATCCCGACGATGCGCGAGCCGGCGGCTCCGGTGAGGGTGAGCATGGGTCGATCATTCCCCCGGGTGGGCGGATCGACCAAGTCGTCGGCCTCGACGGCCGGTCGACGAGCAGAGGAGCGGAACCGGCCCCAGCGAGCACGATCGTCACCCCGGCACGACGATGGGAGGAAGGGGGCACGACGCGGTGGCTCGGCGAACCGCGCACGCCTCACGTGGCAACCACGACGAAAGAGGCATCGGCATGTGCACAGGCATCAGGTTCTCGGACGGTCAGGGAAGCACCTACCTCGCACGAAACCTCGACTGGACCAGCGGTTACGGTGAGCAGGTGGTGCTGACGCCCACGGGCTACGCGCCGAGGTCCCCGTTCGGCGCGGTGTCCGGCATCAAGCACGCGACCATCGGCATGGGCATCGTGGAGGAGAGCACGCCGCTCTACTTCGACTGCGGCAACGACGCGGGCCTGGCCGTCGCAGGGCTCAACTTCCCGGGGTACGCGGCCTACGCCCCCGGCCCCGTCGACGGCGCGGTCAACGTCGCCGCGTACGAGTTCCCCCTGTGGGTGAGCTCCCAGTTCGCGAGCGTGGACGAGGTCGAGGCAGCGCTCGCGGACGTGGTCATCGTCGACAAGCCGATCAACGACAAGTACCCGAGCTCGCTGCTCCACTGGATCATCGCCGACGGGAAGCGCGCCATCGTGGTGGAGCACACCAGCGAGGGCATGCAGGTCTTCGACGACGACGTCGACGTCCTGACGAACCAGCCCGGGTTCGCCTGGCACCACGAGAACCTGCGCAACTACCTCAACACCTCGCCCGAGTTCCCCCAGGAGACCCAGCTGGGCAGGGCGCACCTCACCCCGTTCGGCTCGGGCTCGCACATGCGCGGCATCCCCGGGGACTACTACTCGCCCTCCCGGTTCGTCCGTGCCGCGTACGTCAACGCCCACTACCGGACCAAGGGGACCGAGGAGGAGAACGTCTCCCGGGCCTTCCACACGCTGCAGCAGGTCGCGATGGTCGACGGGTGCGCCGCGATGGGCTCGGGCGAGTTCGAGATCACGATCTACACCGGGCTCTTCTCCTCGCGGACCGCGACGTACTACTGGAACACCTACGACGACCCGACGGTCCGCAGCGTCGCGATGGCCGAGCACGCGACGGACGGCGAGGAGCTCGTCCTCGCGTAGACCTCTGTCGCGGGCCGACCCCAGGGCCCTCCCACCGTCTACCGACGGTCGAGCGCAGCCCGTTCGTCGTCGCGCGGTGCGAGGACCACGGGGTCGCCCTCGCCGTCGAAGACCCGCACGGGGCGGGTCTCGTCCCAGCGCTGCCAGCCCGGGTCGCCCGTCGTCGCGAACGCGACCCAGGCGGAGTGCATCGAGGTCGCGAGCGACTGCGGGGCCTCGGGCCCGGCGAGCGCCCGCGAGTCCGGCGTCGCCAGGCCGTCGAACACGAACCCCAGCTCGACGGCGTGGGCCGCCCCGAGGTCCGCGACCGGGCTGCGCCAGGCGAACTCGTACACGTAGGTCTCGGCTCCCGCGGACCGGCGGGCGTCGGCGACCCGCTGGAGCGGGACGCGCAGCAGGACGTCCGTGGCGAGCGCCCCGAGGACGGCCCCCACGGGCGCCCCGGGGCGGTTGCGGCGGAACAGCCGGACTGCCCGTGCCGTGATCCCGACCTTGCGACGGGCCACCGCCAGGTGCAGGCGCCTGAACGTACCGAGCAGCCCCGTGGGGACGAACCAGAGGCGGTACTCCTCGGTCGTGGCGCCGACGAGCAGCGGGATCTCGCGCCCGGCCCCCGCCACGAGAGCGTCCTCGGGAGTGCGGGGCACCAGGTCGTCGTCGAGGCACAACGCGAACCCCGGTCCTCCCGTGAGCGGGGTCGCCCCGGCCGTGACGCGGTCCTGCGAGGCGACCAGCGCCTCGGGCAGGACGGTCGCGAACCCCTCGCGCGTCGTCGGGACGGCGAGGTCCTTGCCCATGGCGCGCGTAATACGCCCTGCCCGGGCTGCCGGCTGCGCGGACAGCGGTCCGCTCTGCACGATCGCGCGCGCGACGAGCCCCGGTGCCGAGGGGTGCGCCAGGATCGCCGAGACCGTGTTCCCGCCCGCCGACTGGCCTGCGAGCGTCACGCGCCGCGGATCGCCGCCGAACGCCGCGACCTCGTCCTGGACCCAGGCGAGCGCCGCGAGCTGGTCGGCCAGGCCCAGGTTGCGCGGCGCACCGTCGAGCACCGAGAACCCCTCGGCGCCGAGCCGGTAGTTGACCCCGACGAACACGACGCCGTCCTGCGCGAACCGCGTCCCGTCGTAGCCCGCCAGCGCGTTCGACCCGTGCGCGAGCGACCCGCCGTGCATCCACACGAGCACGGGCAGCAGCTCGGTGCCCCGCTGCGCCGGGGTCCACACGTTGACGTGCAGGACGTCCTCGCCGTCGATCGTCACGGTCGGCAGCAGCTCGCCGAGCGCACCCGGGTACGGAGACTGCGGGGACGTGGCCCCGTACCGGGTCGCGTCCCGCACCCCGTCCCAGGGCTCGACCGGACGGGGCGCGGCGAAGCGACGGTCACGGAAGGGCGGCGCCGCGTACGGCACCGCGAGGAACCGCTCGACGCCGCCCGCGACCGTCCCCTCGACCGCGCCCTTGCCCGTCACGACCCGTACCCGGCCGGCGACCTCGCTGTCAGCGCTCATCCCGTCATGGTCTCTCCGGTAGGCCCGTGGTGTCGGCGGCGCGCCGGTCGCGCGCGGGACGGGCGTGGCGCCGTCGGGCCTGGCGGGATCGGGTCGGACTTGCCAGACTGCTGCGATGCCCGACGACGAGGTCGCGACCAGCCCCTCCGGGGCAGCACACCCGATGGCGCCCACCGCGCAGGCCCGCCCGGCCCACCCGGTCCTGCGCGCCGTGCTGCTGGCCGCGGCCGCGCTGGTGGTGCTGGTGTGGAGCGCCAACCTCGAGGTCGTGTGCGCCCTGGCCGGGGGTGGGCCGGACGGTTCCTTCGTCATGACACCTCCCTGCCCGGCGCAGAGCACCCGGACGGCCGCCGCCGTGGTCGCGGCGGTCGTCGTCCTCGGGGCGCTCGTCCTCCTGCTGGTCGTGCGCCGTCGGCCGTGGGCCCTGCGCCCGGGGACGGGACGCGCCCTGTTCGTGGCGTTCGTGCTCGTGACCGCCGTGGCGGTCGTCGCGGCGTTCTTCTCGACCGGGGTCGCTCCGGCGATCTAGGGTTCGGTGGATGTCGAGCATCCAGCGGTTCCGCGGCCGCATCGCCGGGTGGGGCACGGCGTCGGGGACCCGACTGGTCGTCGGCAGGTGGGACGTTTCCCCGTTCGGCGCGTTCGCCGACGTCATGGTGGAGCGGCCCGACGGCGAGCGCGTCCTTCTCGCCCCGTCGCACCAGGTCGCGGACCTCGTCGCGACGACGTATCGCTTCGACCGGGTCGAGGTGTGCCCCGTCGCCGTGTCCGAGGACTGGCACGTGGTCGCCGGGCCGCTCGAGGCGTGGGTCGGCGTCGGGCGCCGGACGGTGCTCGGCGGCGTACTGCGCGTGGTGCCCCGGCGGGTCGCCGCCTCCCACCGGACGACGGTCCTCACCGACCCGGTCGCTCGGGTCCTCCTCCGCGGTGTCCGGACGCGTGGGAGCGCCGGACCCGGCCGGGTCGAGCACTACGGCGCGACGGACGTGCACGAGATCACCGGCGCCTGCACCGAGTGGGCCGGCGAGCCGCTCGGGGACCTGCGGGACGTCGACCCGCCCGTCCGGTTCGGGTTCGGTTCCACGCCGCGCCGACCGGCCGTGACGGACGTCGTGACGACGATCGTCGGGCGCTGACGCGTGCACGGGTGGCCCCGTTGCCGGATGATCGGTGCCATGCGCAGCACACTCATGAACCACGTCGAACAGCCGGGCGAACCGGGGAGCTTCCAGCTGCAGAACGACCGCATGCTCAAGGTCGACCTCGCGGGCACGGGCGGGTTCTTCTACGCCCGTCAGGGCTCGATGGTCGCCTACCAGGGTGACGTCGACTTCGCGTACGAGGGCTCGGGCGGCGTCGCCAAGATGTTCAAGAAGGCCTTCACGGGCGAGGGCATGTCCCTCATGAAGGTCTCGGGCAGCGGCGACGTCTTCCTCGCGCAGGACGCGGACCAGGTGTTCGTCCTGCACCTGGAGGACGAGGCCGTCACGGTCAACGGGTCGAACGTCCTCGCGTTCGAGAGCACCCTGACCTGGGACATCAACCGTGTCGAGGGCGCGTCCATGATGAGCGGCGGCCTCTTCAACACGACGTTCACGGGGACGGGTTCGCTCGCCGTGACGGCGTACGGGACACCCGTGGTCCTCGACGTCGACGAGCCCACGTACGTCGACATGCAGGCCGCGGTCCTGTGGTCGAGCTCTCTCACGTCCACGATCCGCAAGACCGCGAAGCTCTCGGCCGCGATCGGCCGCGGGTCGGGCGAGGCGTACCAGCTCGGTCTCACGGGGCGCGGCATCGTCGTCGTGCAGGCCTCGGAGGGGCACCCGGTCCCGACGGCGAAGTAGCACGGGGTACCGGCGGCCGGGACGCCGGACTGCCGACGGAGCCGAGAGGAGGAGGCCGTGATCGGGCTCGAGCTCGTCGTCGTCCTCGGCGTCGTCATCGTCGTGTGCGGGATACTCGCGCGCCGCACCCGGGTCGCGGACCCGATCCTGCTGCTCGTCGCGGGGATCGCGCTCGGTTTCGTCCCGGCGCTGCGGCAGGTGCACCTGCCGCCCGAGCTCATGCTGCTGGTGTTCCTCCCGGTGCTCCTCTATTGGGAGGCCATCACCATCTCGCTGCGGGAGATCCGCGCGACGCTGCGCGGGATCGTGCTGACGAGCACGCTGCTCGTGGTCGTGACGGCTGCCGCGGTCGCCGCGGCGGCCCATGCGCTGGGCCTGCCCTGGGGACCCGCGTGGGTGCTCGGGGCGGCGGTCGCGCCGACCGACGCGACCGCCGTCGGGGTCCTCGCGCGGGCGCTGCCCCGACGCACGGTCACGGTCCTGCGGGCCGAGAGCCTCGTCAACGACGGCACCGCGCTCGTGCTCTACGGCGTCGCGGTGGGCGTGACCGTGGGCGAGGAGACGCTCAGCGCCGGGCACGTGACCTGGCTGTTCGTGCTCGCGTACGGGGGCGGCATCGCGGTGGGTCTGCTCGTCGCGTGGCTCGCCGTCCAGGTGAGGCGCCGCATTGACGACCCGCTGCTGGGCAACGTCGTGGTCCTGCTCATCCCGTTCACGGCGTACCTGCTCGCCGAGCTGATCGAGGCGTCCGGGGTGCTGGCCGTGGTGGTGTGCGGGCTGGTCATGAGCCAGGTCGGGCCGCGGATCGGGCGCGCGGTGACCCGGCAGCAGACCGTCGCGTTCTGGTCGGTCTCGACGTACCTCATCAATGCGTCGCTGTTCGTGCTCGTGGGGCTCGAGGCGCAGTCCGCGGTACGCAACCTGGTCTCGGAGGACCTCGTGACGGCGGTCGTCGGGGTCGCGGTCGTGTGCGCGGTCATCCTCGTGGTCCGGTTCGGCTTCCTCGTGCTCTCGGCGTACACGATCCGGCTCGTCGACCGGCGACCCTCCCAACGCGGGCGGCGCGTCACGAACCGGGCGCGCGCGGTCAGCACCGTCGCGGGGTTTCGGGGCGCGGTCTCGCTCGCCGCGGCGCTCGCCGTACCGACGACCCTGAGCTCGGGGGCTCCGTTCCCCGACCGGGACCTCATCGTGTTCATCACGTGCGGCGTGGTCGCGACGACGCTCGTGGTCCAGGGACTCCTGCTGGCTCCCACGATCCGGTGGGCCCGCCTGCCCGACGACGACGGGGTCGCCCGCGAGCGCCGGCTCGCCGACGAGACGGCTGCGCAGGAGGCCCTCGACGCGTTGCCCGACGTCGCGGCGGCGCTCGGCACCGACCCGTCGGTCGCCGACCGCCTGCGCGGTGAGTACGAGGAGCACCTGACGCTGCTGCGCGCCCGGGACGCGGAGGGCGACGAGGGCGGCGAGCCGGACCCCGCGGTGCGCCTCGACGACGAGTACACCGAGCTGCGGCTAGCGCTCCTGGCCCGCAAGCGCGACACGGTCGTGCGGCTGCGCGACCAGCGCGCGATCGACGACACCGTCCTGCGTCAGGTCCAGGCGCGGCTCGACCTGGAGGAGATCCGGCTCAGCCGGGGCGGCCCTGCGCCGGAGTGAGCGGGCCCCGCAGCGGAGCGACCCGGCCCCCGCCGCGGCCAGTCGACCGGGGCTCTCGGCACGTGGTCAGCGCGACCTCGATCTCGCGGGAGAATGGAGAGCTGGGTGCTGCGTCCCGCGCGGATGCGCCCCACCCCCTCGACCTCGATCGCGCAGGAAACTGCAGGAAGCCACAGGACGTTCCAGTGCCCTCAGCGGACCAGCCCACCACGACCTCCAGCACCACCGCTCCCGCGGCCGCCTCCCCGGCGAGCCCCGCGAAGGAGCGGGCGACCGTCCTCGCGGAGGCCTCGCGCCGCCGCTCGTTCGCGGTCATCAGCCACCCGGACGCGGGCAAGTCGACGCTCACCGAGGCGCTCGCGCTGCACGCCAACGCGATCCGCGAGGCGGGGCGCGCGGACGGCAAGGCGGGCAAGCGCACGGTGTCCGACTGGATGGACATGGAGCAGGACCGCGGGATCTCGATCACGTCGGCCGCGCTGCAGTTCACCTACCGGGACGCCATGATCAACCTGGTCGACACCCCGGGCCACGCCGACTTCTCCGAGGACACGTACCGCGTGCTGTCCGCGGTCGACGCGGCCGTGATGCTCGTCGACGCGGCCAAGGGGCTCGAGGTCCAGACCATGAAGCTCTTCGCGGTCTGCAAGCACCGCGGCATCCCCCTCATCACCGTCATCAACAAGTGGGACCGTCCGGGCAAGGACGCGCTCGAGCTCATGGACGAGATCCAGGAGCGCACGGGCCTGGTCCCGACGCCGCTCACGTGGCCCGTGGGCGTCGGCGGCGACTTCCGCGGTGTCCTGGACCGCCGGACCGGTCAGTACGTGCACTACACCCGCACGGCCGGCGGCACCACCATCGCGCCCGAGGAGGTCATGGACCCGGACGCGGCCCTGACACGCGAGGGCGACGCCTGGACGACCGCCGTCGAGGAGGCCGAGCTGCTCGCCGACACCAACGGCGACCACGACCAGGAGTCGTTCCTGGCCGGCCAGACCACGCCGGTGCTGTTCGGCTCGGCCGTGCAGAACTTCGGTGTCCACGCGCTGCTCGACGTCCTGGTCGACGTCGCCCCCTCCCCCTCGCCGCGCGTCACCGTGAACGAGGACACACGTCCCGTGGAGGCACCCTTCAGCGCGTTCGTCTTCAAGATGCAGGCTGGCATGGACACCGCGCACCGCGACCGCCTCGCGTTCGCGCGCATCTGCTCGGGCGTGTTCGAGCGCGGCATGGTCGTGAGCTCGGCCCGCACGGGCAAGCCCTTCGCGACCAAGTACGCCCAGCAGGTCTTCGGGCGCGAGCGCACGATCGTCGACACGGCCTACCCGGGCGACGTCGTGGGCCTCGTCAACGCGGCGGGCCTGCGCGTGGGCGACACGCTGTACCTGGACAAGAAGGTCGAGTTCCCGCCCCTGCCGACGTTCGCGCCCGAGCACTTCGCGGTCATGCGCGCCAAGGACGTCTCGCGCTACAAGCAGTTCCAGCGCGGCGTCATGCAGCTCGGCGCCGAGGGCGTCGTCCAGGTCCTGCGCTCGGACCTGCGCGGTGACCAGGCGCCCGTCCTGGCCGTGGTCGGGCCCATGCAGTTCGAGGTCGCCGAGCACCGCATGGCGACCGAGTTCAACGCGCCCGTGACGCTCGACCGCCTGGGCTACTCGATGGCGCTGCGCACCACGAAGGACTGGGTCGCGAAGCTCAACGAGCAGCCGGGGGTCGAGGTGCTCCAGCGCGAGGACGGCGAGTACCTGGCGCTCTTCCCGGACCGCTGGCGCGTGACGTCGGTGCGCAACCGCCTCGACGACGTGGTGCTGCTCGAGGACGAGATCTTCGGCTGACGCGCCGGGCGCGACGGCCGCAGCGCCGTAGATGCCCGCAGAGCCCTCGACGCCCGACGGCGGAGCGCCCCCACGTACCCGGGTGCGCTCCGCCGTCGGGCGTTCTCGTGCAACGACGTGACGGCACCTCAGTGCGTGTCGTCGCTCCTGTCCTGCCCGTGGGGAGCCAGCACCGCAAGCACCTGGTAGGCGCGCCGCGCCGGGTCGGGCGACTCCTTGGCCTCGGTGAGCGCGCGGTCGGCCCAGCGTTCGAGCAGGTCCGCCAGGTCCTGCGTCATCTCTGCGGCCAGACCTGGCGTGAGGACGAGCGCGTTGATCGCGAGCAACCGGTCGTCCAGCCGGGCCTTCTCGTCGTTCGCCTCGACGAACAGGCGCTCGGCCCACACCAGTGCCGGGCGGACGACCTCCCGGACCGTCTCGGGCGACCCGGGGTCGACGACGTACCTCTCGGCGACGTTGGTCCACACGCGGTCGCGCCGGTCGCGCGCGTGCTCGGGTGCCTCGGCGATCATGCCCGCCTTGGCCAGCACCCGCAGGTGAAAGCTGATGGAGTTCGCGGGCTCTCCGATCGCCTGTGCGAGGTCCGCGGCCCGGGCGTGCCCGAGGGCCGCGAGCTCCGTGAGGATCCGCTGCCGCATGGGGTGCGCGACGGCCCGGAGCGCCGTGGGGTCCTGGACGTGGAAGGTCTCGCGCATCCCCCGAGGCTAGCAACGTCGTCGCCGTCCGCACGACCACTTGCGCAATTATCATTGCGCATCAGTTGTTGCGAGACTACGGTGTGTCGCATGTCGACCACCCAGAGCACGCCGCCACCTCCCCGCGCCTCGACGGACACCGCGGCCCCGGACCCGGTCCTGCTCTCCGACTCACCCGCAGCACCCGTCTCGCCAGAGCCCCCCGGCGACGCCCCCTCCCCCGCTCCACCCCTCCTGCGCAACCGGTCGTACATGCTCCTGATGTCCGGGCTGACGACCGAGTCGCTCGGAGCCGGCCTCGCCCTGTTCGCCGTCCCGCTCGTCGCCTACTCGCTGACCGGGTCGGTCCTCCAGGCCGGAGCCGTCGCAGCGGTCGGCCAGGTCGGGGCCCTGCTCGCGACGCTGCCGGCCGGCGTCGTCGCGGACCGCGTCGACCGGCGTCGGCTCATCGTCGCCGCGAGCGCCGTGGGCGCCGCCCTCTGGGTGACCGTGGGCGTCGCAGCAGCGCTCGGATCGCTCACCGCCTGGCACCTCGCGCTGGTGCTGTTCGGCGCCTCGGTCGTGGGAGCCTTCGTCGACCCCGCGACGAGCGGAGCCTTCCGCTCCGTCGTCCCGACCCCCCAGCTCCCGACCGCGCTCGCCGCGTCCCAGGGGCGGGACGCCGTCGCGAGCCTGCTCGCAGGCCCCGTCGGCGGCCTGCTCTTCGCCGTCGGGCACGCGGTCCCGCTCGTCGCAGCGGCGATCGGGTCGGCCGCGACCGCGGCATGCACGTGGGCTGTGCGCGAGCCACTCAACGGCGACACCGCGGAGGCCCGCACGACCCGACCCGTCGAGGCGCTGCGCCAGGGGCTGCGCTTCGTCTGGTCGGTCCCGCTCTTCCGGACGCTCCTGGGCCTCTTCGTCGTCATCAACGTCGCGTTCGGCGGGCTGCTCGTCGGGATCAACCTCGAGCTCGTCCGGACCGGGGTCGCCCCCGTCCTCATCGGGGTCATCGACCTCGCCGTGGGTGCGGGCATCCTCGTCGGGGCCGTGCTCGCACCGCGGCTCGTCGCGCGCGTCCGGGCCGGGGCGCTCACGGTCGCCGCACTGATCACCCTCGCCCTCGGCGCGACCCTCATGGCCGCCCTCCAGACCTACCCCGCCTACGTGGCCGTGCTGCCGCTCGCCGTCCTCCTGGTCCCGGCCGTCAACGCGGGCCTCGCGGGCTACGCAGCGGCGATCACCCCGCTCGAGATGCAAGGACGCCTCGCCTCGATCATGGGACTGACCGGGCTCGCCGCCGGACCCCTGATCCCGCTCGTCGGGGCCGGGTTGCTCGACCGGTTCGGGATCGGGACCGCGCTCGTGGCGCTCGCGGGGCTGCTCGTCGCCACGGTCGCCGTCATCGCAGCGGCACGCCCGCTCTGGCGCGTCGGCACCCCGGAGACGTGGGCCGACGACGCGCTGCCGTCGGCCGCCAGGACCACGGACTGACCTCGCGCCGGCCGGGCGCCGGTGTCAGGACGAGCGTGCACCGCAGACCGTGCTCGTCCTGACAGGCGCTCAGCGCGCCAGGTCCGCAGGGTCCGTGTTCGCCCCGCACAGCACGACGGCGACGCGCTCGCCGGGGTCGGGCACGTACGTGCGCGACTCGAGCGCCGCGAGCGCCGCCGCGGCCCCGTGCTCGACGACGAGCCGCCGCTCGTCCCACAGGTGCCGGCGCGCGGCGACGATCGCGTCGTCGGACACCAGGACCGAGCGCACGTCCGCGTGCTGCGCGAGCGACAGCGCCATCTCGGAGGTGCGGCGGGCGCCGAGCGAGTCGGCGGCGACCGACGCGACGGGGACGTCCACCACGCGACCCGCGTCGAGCGCGGCGCGCAGGGCCTGCGCACCGTGCGGCTCGACCGCCACGACCCTGATCCCGTGCGGACGTGCCGCGGCGGCCACGCCGCTGAACAGCCCGCCGCCGCCGACCGCGACGACGACCGTGCTGACGTCGGGGCGGACCGCGACGATCTCCTGCAGGAGCGTGCCCGCGCCCGCCGCGATCAAGGGGTTGTCGTAGGCGTGCGACGCCAGGGCCCCGGTCTCGTCCGCGAAGGACTGCGCGGCGTCGAGGGCCTCGGCGTACTCGGACCCGACCTGGTGGACCTCGGCGCCGAGGGTGCGCAGGCGCGCGACCTTGACCGGCGGCGCGGTCTCGGGCACGAAGACGGTCGCCCGGACCCCGTGCGCCCTCGCCGCCCACGCGTTCGCCATGCCCGCGTTGCCGCCCGACGCGATCACGATCCCGGCGTCGGGCAGCGTGCCTGCGTCGAGGTGGGCACCCACGAAGTTCAGGGCTCCGCGCGCCTTGAACGAGCCCGTGTGCTGCATGAGCTCGAGCGCGAACACGCCCGTCGCGGCACCGAGAGCACCCGGGTCCATGGGGGCGAGCGCGACGGGCCGAACCTGCCCCGCGATGCGCTGCGCCGCGGCGAGGACGTCGAGGTGGTCGATGGTCATGCGGAGTCCTCCGGGGGTGAGCGGCGGACCGGTAGGCCCAGAGGAACACTACGACGTGGCCGCCCGGGCCCGCGCCTCGCGGGGACGAACGCCGAGGTAGGGGGCTGCCCCCTACCTCGCGCGCCCCGGGGTCTGACTCACAACCCCGCCTCGCGGTAGAAGCCCTCGATGTGCTCGCGCACGGCCACGACCGCGCCCGCCGCGTCACCGTTCGCGACCGCGTCGAGGATCGCGCGGTGCTCGGCGCGCAGCCGCACCGCGGTGCGGGGCCAGTCCTCCAACCGTTCCGTCCCGGCAGCGACGTAGGACTCGATCGCCCCTCGGAGCCCGGTCATGACGGCCTCGACGAGCGTGTTGCCCGCGAGCCGGACGAGTTCCACGTGGAACGCCGCGTCGAGCTCGCGGAAGCGGGCCGCGTCGAGCGAGGGGTCGTCCATGGCGTCGAGCAGCGCGACGGCCTCCGCGAGCCCGGCGCCCGCGGCCTTCGCGGCGGCCTGGCCGACCGCCCAGGTCTCCAGCAGCACCCGGGTCTCCACGACGTCCCGGACCACGAGGGTCCCGGACGCGACGTGCAGTCGCACGGCCGCCCCGAGTCCTGCGGCGGGCCGGTCGATCACGGTGGCTCCGGCGTCGGGCCCTGAACCGACCGCGGTGCGGACGATGCCCATGGCCTCCAGGACGCGCAGCGCCTCGCGGACCGAGGGGCGCGAGACGCCGAGCTCCTCGGCGAGCGCACGCTCGGCCGGGAGGCGTTCGCCGAGGCCCCAGCGGCCGGCGGTCAGGTCCGCCTCGATCCGGGCGAGGACGATCTCGTGGGTGCGCACGGGGTCAGCGTAGTGCTGCACGTGCGTATCGGAACGAGTACGACGGTGGTGTCGCGCCGGTTCTGACACATCGTGCCCATGTGGTCCGACCACAGGGCACGATGGTCTACAGTGGCTCGGACACTGTGTGGTCAGACCACAACCTGCTCGTCGCCGAGCAGGGGCCGGGAGGGCCGCGCGGCACCTCCGACGGGCACTCGCCGCCCGCCGGGACCAGACTGAATCCCACCGCCCCCTGCCCGGCTGGAGTACCCAGTGCGTATCGCCCTCGCCGCCACCTGCATCGCCGACGCGATGTTCCCCCAGGCCCCCCGGGCCACCGTCCAGCTCCTCGAACGCCTCGGCCACGAGGTCTACTTCCCCGAGCAGCAGACGTGCTGCGGGCAGATGCACGTCAACACGGGCTACTTCGACGAGGCCGTGCCCGTCATCAGGAACCACGTCGAGGCGTTCGCGCCCGCGCTCGACGGCGAGTGGGACGCGATCGTCGTGCCGTCGGGCTCGTGCACCGGCTCGATCCGCCACCAGCAGGCCATGGTCTGCCGGCGCGCGGGCCAGGAGAAGCTCGGCGCGACCGCCGAGGCCCTGGCCGCCAAGACCTACGAGCTGTCCGAGCTGCTCGTCGACGTGCTCGGCGTGACCGACGTCGGCGCGCACTTCCCGCACCGTGTCACCTACCACCCGACGTGCCACTCGCTGCGCATGATCCGCGTGGGCGACAAGCCCCTCCAGCTCCTGCGCGCCGTCGACGGGATCGACCTCGTCGAGCTCCCCGGCGCCGAGAGCTGCTGCGGGTTCGGCGGGACCTTCGCGCTCAAGAACTCCGAGACGTCGACCGCGATGCTCAGCGACAAGATGTCGGACGTGAAGTCGACGGGCGCCGAGGTCCTGACGGCGGGCGACTACTCGTGCCTCATGCACATCGGCGGCGGCCTGTCGAAGCTGCGCACGGGGGTGCGCACCATGCACCTCGCGGAGATCCTGGCCTCGACGCAGGACGCGCCGACGCTCGTGGCCGAACCGGCCCACGCCCGCTCCGACGACGAAGAGGCCGCACGATGAGCACCTTCCTGGGCTTCCCCACCCGTCGCGGCGCGACGACCCTGCCCGACGGCGGCACGCACCACGGCTCGCCCGGCACCACCGCGAGCCCCGGCTGGGCCGACGACGTGCCGCACCCCGACGCTCCGCTGCGCTGGGGCGAGACGTTCCCCGAGGCCGCCAAGCAGGCGCTGCAGAACACGCAGCTGCGCCGCAACCTGGCCCACGCGACCTCGACCATCCGGGCCAAGCGCGCGGCCGTCGTCGGCGAGGTGCCCGACTGGGAGGCGCTGCGCGACGCGGGCTCGACCATCAAGGCCCACGTCATGAGCGACCTCCCGCACCTCCTCGAAGAGCTCGAGCGCAACGTGACGGCACGCGGCGGCGTCGTGCACTGGGCGCGGGACGCCGCCGAGGCCAACCGCATCGTGACAGAGCTGGTCAAGGCCACGGGCGAGACCGAGGTCGTCAAGGTCAAGTCCATGGTCACGCAGGAGATCGGGCTCAACGAGGCGCTCGCCGAGGAGGGCATCGCGGCGTTCGAGACCGACCTCGCAGAGCTCATCGTGCAGCTCGCCGACGACATGCCCTCGCACATCCTCGTGCCGGCGATCCACCGCAACCGCTCCGAGATCCGCGAGATCTTCCTCGAACGCATGGGCGACGCCCCGCCCGACCTGACCGACGCCCCGCGCGAGCTCGCCATGGCCGCCCGTGCGCACCTGCGCCGCAAGTTCCTCTCCGCGAAGGTCGCGATCAGCGGCGCGAACTTCGCGGTCGCGGACACGGGCACGCTCGCGGTCGTCGAGTCCGAGGGCAACGGGCGCATGTGCCTCACGCTCCCCGAGACCCTCATCACCGTCATGGGCATCGAGAAGCTCATCCCCACCTACCAGGACCTCGAGGTCTTCATGGCGCTCCTGCCCAGGTCCTCGACCGGCGAGCGCATGAACCCGTACACGTCCCTGTGGACGGGCGTCACGCCGGGCGACGGACCGCAGGAGTTCCACCTGGTCCTGCTCGACAACGGGCGCACCAAGGCCCTGGCCGACGACGTGGGCCGCGCGGCCCTGCACTGCATCCGCTGCTCGGCCTGCCTCAACGTGTGCCCGGTGTACGAGCGCGTGGGCGGGCACGCGTACGGCTCGGTCTACCCGGGCCCCATCGGTGCGGTCCTCACGCCCCAGCTCACGGGGTCGACGGGGAAGTCCGACCCCAACAACTCGCTGCCGTACGCCTCGACGTTGTGCGGTGCGTGCTACGACGTGTGCCCCGTGAAGATCGACATCCCGTCGCTGCTCGTGCACCTGCGGGCGCGTGAGGTCGACCAGGACCGGGGCCGCCCCACGGCCTGGGGAGCGGCCATGAAGGCCGCGTCGTTCGTCATGGCCAAGCCCGGCCGGTTCGAGCTCGCCGAGAAGGCCGGCGGCGTGACCCGGGTCCTGGGCGGCAGCTCCGGCCGCATCTCGTCGCTGCCGTTCCCGGGGTCGAGGTGGACCGACGCGCGCGACCTGCCGGTCCTGCCCAAGCAGAGCTTCCGCGAGTGGTGGGCCACCGACCACGCTCCGCGCGAGCCGGTCCCTCCCGTCTCCCCCGATACGACCGGAGACGCCCGATGAGCGCGCGCGACGACATCCTGGCCCGCGTGCGCGCGGCCGTCATCACCGACGGCGCGCACCTCGGGGACGCCGTGGCCGCACAGGCACCGGTCTCGCGCGAGTACCGGACGACGGGCGAGCACTCCCCCGGGTCCCCCGAGGCGGTCGAGATCCTGGTCGACCGGCTCGTCGACTACCGGGCGATCGTCCACCGGGCCGCGACCGAGACCGACCTGGCCCGCACCGTGGGCGAGCTGCTCGCCGACGCGCGCTCCGTCGTCGTGCCCCCGGGGGTGCCCGCGCCCTGGACGAGCGCGCTCGGGGCCACGACCGCCGTCGTGCACGACTCGCGGGAGGACCGGCGGACCGCCACCGAGCTCGACCAGGTCGACGCGGTCCTCACCGCGTCGCGGCTGGCCGTCGCGGACACCGGGACGATCGTCCTCGACGGTGAGGAGGACCAAGGGCGCCGCGCGATCACGCTCGTCCCGGACCTGCACGTGTGCGTCGTGCGGACCGGCGACGTCGTGCACACGCTGCCCGAGGCCGTGACGATCCTCGCCGCGCACCCCACGCGCCCGCAGACGTGGATCTCGGGGCCGAGCGCGACGAGCGACATCGAGCTCTCGCGCGTCGAGGGGGTCCACGGCCCGCGGACGCTGCACGTGATCCTGCTGGCCTGAGCGCTCCCTCCCTCGCTGCCGGTGCCACCGCTCGGCAGCACGAGCAGGTGCTCAGCCCACCTGGCGTCGCACCGCGCGGCGTACGCGCTCGGGGTCGAGCGGTGGCCGCCCGTCGGGCCCGGTCGACAGCACGGAGTGCAGCACGAGCCCCTCGATGAGGGCGTCGAGGTCGGGCACGACGTCCGCGTCCACGTGCCGCCGCAGCGCGGCCTGGCTCGCGGCCATCCACCGCTGCGTGACCGTGCGGAAGGCGGGCTTGCGCGCCGCGAGCACGTAGAGCTCGAGCGCGACCAGCAGGTCCCGCTGGTAGCTGCCCGACTCGTCGCAGACCAGCGCGACGAGAGCCTCGACCGGGTCGCCGCCCTCGGGGACCGCGTCCATCGCCGCCTCGAAGCGCGCCGCGGCCTGGGCCGCGTGCCGCTCGAACGCGAGCCGCAGCACGTCGTCGAGGTTCTCGAAGTGGTACGTCATGGACCCGAGCGGCACGTCGGCCGCGGCGGCGATCACCCGGTGAGTCGCGCCCGCGACGCCGTGCTCGGCGATGACGTCGAGGGCCGCGTCGACGATCCGGTCCTTGCGGTCGGGGTCGACGCGGCGCACCGCGGTCACTCGTCGATGTGGCGCAGCACGCGGGCCGGGTTGCCCACGGCCACGACGTTCGCGGGCAGGTCGCGCGTGACGACGGACCCTGCGCCCACGACCGTGTTCTCGCCGATCGTCACGCCCGGGCACACTGTCACACCGCCGCCGAGCCACACGTTGTCGCCGATCGTGATGGGCTGCGCGGCCTCCCACTTGTCCCGGCGCGGGCCGGGCTCGACGGGGTGCGTGGGCGTCAGGAGCTGGACGTTGGGGCCGATCAGCACGTCGTCACCGATGGTCACGGGCGCGACGTCGAGGCACACGAGGTTGAAGTTCACGAAGACGCGCGCGCCGACCGTGGTCCGGTAGCCGAGGTCGCAGCGGAACGGGGGGCGGATGTCGCTGCCCTCGCCGAACGCGCCGAGCAGCTCGGTCAGCACCTCGCGGCGAGCCGTGCCGTCGTGGGGGTCCAGGGTGTTGAAGCGGTGGCTGAGCGACATGGCACGCTCGGAGTCGGCCGCGATCTGCGGGTCGTCGGCGAGGTAGAGGTCGCCCGCGAGCATGCGCTCGCGCATGGTGCGCTGGTCGGAGGGGTCCGGGAAAGTCATGTGTACAAGCGTACACATGACCGTGGGCACCGTCAGTCCGAGGCCCGACGGCGGTGCGTCATCTCCTCGAGGACCGTCCGGAGCCGCACGGGGAAGTCCTCGGGCGTGTCGGGCGGGAGCCGGTCCACCCGGAACCACGCGACGGCCTCGCTCTCGTCGCTCACGACGGGCAGCGCCTCGAGGTCCGCGAACGCCACATAGCCCACGTCCCAGTGGACCAGGCACGTGCCGAAGCGGGAGGACAGCGCGTGCCGGTGCAGGTCCACGGGCGCGCCGCCGGGCTCGAAGGGCTCCAGCCCGACGATGCCACTCTCCTCGCGGGCCTCGCGGAAAGCCGCTGCCGCCAGGCTCTCGTCGCCCGGCTCGACGTGACCGCCGACCTGGACCCAGAACTGGCCCTTGCGGTGGAAGCACAGCAGCACGTGCAGCAGGTCCGGGGTCAGCACGAAGCAGCTCCCCGTCAGGTGCTCGGCGCCACCGCGGAAGATCACGTCCCCCCGGCCCTCCTCGACGAACGCCACGTACTCCTCGCGCAGCGCGGACTGCGCGGGGCTCAGCGGCCCCCAGGACCGGATCGAGTCGAGGGCGGTGGCGGCAAGGTCTTCGGCGGAGGTCACCCGGGAAGCCTACGACCGACGTGCGCGAGGTAGAGGGCCGCCGCCGAGGCAGAGGGCTCCAACCCTCCACCCCGGCGCGGTCCCTCTACCTCGGCACCGGCCTCAGGGGGTCAGCACGCCCCCTCGTCCTTCCACGGGCCCCAGTCGCTGGCCACGGGCGCGTTGCCCTGCGTCCAGTACCGGGCCGACCACCTGTGGCCCGCGTGCGTGACCTGCGCGCCGCCGTTGTACGCCGTCCCGGCCGCCCACGGCGCTGCCGAGCAGCCGGCACCGCCCGTGTTCCCGCCCGTGGTACCCCCGGGAGTGCCGCCCGTCGTCCCGCCGGAGACCACCGGGTTCACGACCTTCACACCGCGCGGGTGGTCGTAGGTCGTGGCGTAGGTGTTCGTCCCGATCGTCACGCGGACGTTCGAGATCTGCGCCATGGGCAGCCGCCACGACAGCTTGGTGTACGCCGAGCCGCCCGCCGGGATGCCTCCCGAGGGCACCTTGAGCGTCGCCGAGTGCAGGTCCCCCTTGAGCCCGCCCACGTTGTTGCCCGAGTGCCCCGCGACCGTCGTGATGCCCCAGCCGTTCTGCTCGCCGATCGTGGCCGAGGTGGTCGTCGCGAAGTCGAACGAGATGGTCGACCCCGCCGGGATCGCGACCGTCGACCGGTTGGAGAACGTCACCCGGGGGTTGATCGGGTAGTTGTTGTCCCCGAGCGCGAACTCCGAGAACGACACCCCGAGGTCGATCGCCTGCGCCGGCGTCGCCGTCTTGGACTTGGCCGCGCCGTATGGCGCCGCGGTGGAGAACGTCGAGTGCATGCGCGTCACGAGGCTGTCTCCCATGCCGTACTCGCCGCTCGCCGCGTCCAGGCCGTAGTCTCCGGCCAGCTCCCAGATCATCAGGCCGCCGTAGCCGCCCGCGACCACGTAGTCCGCCTTGGCCTGGATCGCCTGGTCGGAGTCGCCCGAGATGAACGACTTCGTCTGCGCGTTCCACCACCACTCGGTCTTGGTGACCGGGTCGAAGTTGTGCTGGTAGGTCCCGGTCAGCGGACCGGTCGGCGCGCCGTAGGCCGCCGCGTACGAGCCGACCTTCCCGTTCTGCAGGTTCAGCATGTGCCAGATCGGGTTGCCGCCCGCGGGGATCTTCGCCCCGGCCTTGTCGACGTCGTACCAGACGTTGTCGATCCCGCCCGCGCCGTTGCCGCACTTGGACGTGCCGCCCAGCGAGGGCCCGGTGCCCGGCGGGCACTTGGTCTGGTCGGGCAGCGCCGCCTTGCCCCACAGTCCGTTGGTCCCACCCTGGACGTTGGTCCAGCCGCGCGTGTAGAACGGGACGCCGATGTTGATACGCCCGGCCTGCACGGCGCCTCGGAAGTAGTGCGCGGCCCAGTCGGCGTTGAGGTACCCGATCCCGTCGTACGCCCCGTACACGCCGGCGGCCGCGAGCTCACCGTCCTTGCCGTCGTCGTACAGGGCGCCGTTGCCGCCCACGAAGTCGTTCCACGTCCCGTGCAGGTCGTAGGACATCACGTTGACGTAGTCGAGGTACGGCATGATCTGGAAGACCTCCATGCCGCGCAGCAGCCACCCGGACGCGGGTGCCGCGATGGTCAGCATGTAGTACTCGCCGTCCTGCGCCGCGGCCTTGTCGAGGGCCTCGCGCGTGGTCTTCATGAGCTGCTCGTAGTTCTTCCAGAGCTGGCCGCGCCGCGCGTCGGCGATCTGGAAGTCGTCCGGGTTCCCGGCCTTGACGTTCGAGGTCGGGTACTCGTAGTCGATGTCGATCCCGTCGAACCCGTAGGTCCGCACCATCGCGACCGCGGACGCCGCGAACGCGTCGTACTCGGCCTGCGTGTCGAGGGTGTAGAAGCCACCGGAGGCGACGCGGTTCCCGTCGGCCCCGAAGTAGCCGCCGGTCTCGGCCCAGCCGCCGACCGACACGAGCGTGCGCACTCCCGGGTGCTGCTTCTTGAACTTGGTGAGCTGGTTGAAGTGGCCTTTGTAGGGAACGGTCGGGTCGAGCGCGTTCTCGGCGCCCGTGAACGTCAGGCCCGTCGCCTCGCTCGTCGCCGACTCGGCGTTCACCGAGATCTTCGAGTCCGGTCCGACGTGCGCGAACGCGTAGTTGATGTGCGACAGCTTGGTCCACGGGATGTCGCTCGCCAGGTACGACGGCGTCCCCTCCTTGCCGGTCCGCCACGACGTGAAGTACCCGATCACGCGGCGGTCGAGACCGTTGGGCAGCTTCTCGCGCCCGGCCTCGTCGTACACGTCGCAGTAGGGCACGTCGACGGTCTTGTTGACGGCGAGCCCGTCGGGGCGGCACTTCTCCTGCGGGTTCGTGGAGATGGGGGTGCCGGGGTCGGCGCCGGTCGGGTCGCCTCCGGTCGTGCCGGTCGTGCCCGTCGTCCCACCGGTCGTGCCCGTGGTCCCCCCGGTCGTGCCCGTCGGGTCGCCGCCCGTCGTCCCACCGGTCGTGCCGGTCGGGTCCGTCCCGCAGGGCCCGACGACCTTCCACGCGCCCCACTGCTGCGTGCCGGGCGTCTCGCCCTGGGTCCACCAGGACGCCTTGTAGTTGGACCCGCTGTACGACGCGACGCTCCCGCCCGTGTACGCCGACGACGCCGACCACGCGGGCGCGCACGCCTCGGCCGCGGACGCCACGGGTACCTGCGCGACGAGCGGGACTGCCACCACTGCCGTCGCGGCGACTCCTGCGAGCCACCGCCTCACGGACCGTCTGCTTCGTTGCATGATCGACCGCCTCCCCAGCACGGCTGCGGCACCGTTGCCGCGGCATCGTGTGCCGTCACGCTAGGCCGCGCGTCGCGGCGCCCACATCAGGGGCGCCCGCACAGTTCGCTACGTACGTGGTTCCCGCAGCCCTCCGATGTGGCTCTCAGGCGTCGCGTCAGGACGAGCGTGGCCTCGAGGTCACGCTCGTCCTGACACCCCGGCTGCCGGGTGGGTCGCTCGCGTCAGCGCCAGTGCTCGAGCAGCCGGGCCGTCGTCCCCGTCGCCTTGTCGAGGACGTCCTCGGTCCCGTCGGCCGCCGCGGACAGGAGTGCTGCGTCGATGAAGTGCCCCAGGAGGTCGACATCGGTGACGTGGTCGTACCCGCTCGCCTCGAGCACGGTCCGCAGGGCCGCGAGCAGCCGGGGGCGGGACGCGCGCAGGATGGGGCGCAGCGCGGGGTCGCGCATCGCGGTGAGCACGGGGTCGAGCCGGACGTCGACGACCTGGTCGTCGACCGAGGGTGCGTAGAACGTCTCGATGAGCAGCCGAGCCGTGCTCGCGGTCGAGCGGTCGCGTCGCGCCAGGCCTGCGGCCTTCTCGGTCGCGGCCGTGCCGCGCAGCTCCTCGGCGGCCTCGACGGCGGCTGTGACGAGCGAGGAGCTCGACGGGAAGTAGTACGAGGCGGAGCCCTGCGGCACGCCCGCCGCCCGGGCGACCCGTCGGTGGGTCACTGCGGGGAACCCCTCGGCGAGCAGGAGGCGCGCGGCGGCCTCGACCATGACGCGCTGGCGGTCGCTGCTGCGGGCCTGGACGGGGACGCGGGCGTCGGTGCTCCGGCGGCGGGCGCCCGCAGCGAGATCCGGCGGGCCGGTGAGGGGAGTGTCAGGGCGTGCGAGGAGGGGCTCGACCTCCGGCCCGGTGTCGTGGGAGGGGTCGACCATCTCTCGCTGCGTCGCGCTCACGCGGTCATCCTAGGGAGGAAACGGACCAAGGGGGCGACGAACGCCGTGGAGGACCGGTGACGGTCGCGGAGCAGGGCGGGAACGGTCGTCGGTGGCGGATTTTCTGCGCAGGGTCACCAGCCCGCATCATGGAGGGATGAAGACCTCGTTCCTGCGCCCGACGACGGCGCTCGCCGTCGTCGCGCTGCTCGCCCTGGGGGCCTGCTCGGGAGGCGACGACGCCGCGTCGTCCGCCTCGTCGCCGAAGGCGGCCGCGAGCGAGAGCACGCCCGACAGCGCTGCTGTCGACGCCGCGACCGACGCCGCCTCCGCGGCGGACGCGGACGCCGGGGCGGCCGCCGCGGCAGAGGGCGGCGAGGCGGCACCGGCCGTCGACACGTCGTTCTGTGCCGCGACCGAGACGGCATGGGCCGCGGCCAACACCGCGCAGGTGTCGATGAGCGTGGACCACCCGCGCACCCTGGTGACCGGCTTCGAGAACGCCCGGGTCGCGCTCACGAGCGTGGAGCCCCCGGCGGACGTCGCGGCCGACTGGAAGACCGTGACGTCCTACGTCTCGACCGCGGCCAAGGCGCTCGCGAAGGCCGACGGAGACTCCCCGAAGGAGATCGTCAAGGCGCTCGACGACGCGGGCAAGGACCTCGACACCGATGCGATGACGGCGGCGTCGGCCCGCGTGACGGCCTACCTGGACACCACCTGCACCGGGTGAACCGGATGGGGAGAAGTCCCCTCGGGGCGAATTCTGGCGACGTTGCTCTCAGCAATGCTCCAGGATGGGGTCCGTGACCAACCGAAAGAGCTCGACCACGACCGTCAGCGGCCTCGCGACCGCTGTCCTCCTGACCCTCTCGCTCGCAGCCTGCAGCGGCGGTGGCGCCGATGTCGCCGCGTTCTGCAAGGCGGGCGAGGACCTCGACGCCACCATGGCCGACGTCGACCCGTCGGACCTCGCGAGCACGGGTGACGCGTTCACGACCCTCGCCGCCGAGATGAAGAAGATCACGGCCCCCGACGAGGTCGCCGCCGACTGGACCGTCCTGACCGAGGCCATGTCCGGGGCCGGTGCGACGTTCACCGAGCTCGACGGCCTCGACCCGACCGACCCGGCCTTCCTCGACAAGGCGACCGCGGTCGGCGAGGACATCGAGAGCGACAAGGTGACGGCCGCGATGGAGAACCTCGAGACGTTCTCCGCGGAGAACTGCAAGGCCTGACCCGAGAGTCCCGGAGGGGCCGGTCACGCAGCGCGCGCTGCGAGGCCGGCCCCTCGTCGTGGGCGCCGGGTGCCGGGGGCAGGGTGCCCCGCGGGCCGCTCGGGGGAGGATAGGGGCATGTCCCTCGGTGAACCCACGATCGACCCACGCCTCCTGCCGCTGCTGCGCGACGACCTCGCGGCCGCCTCCTACACGGTCGACGGGGTCGAGGACTTCCTCGGTCCGCTCGCGGCGGCGGCCCTGCACCGCGAGCAGGCCGTGCCCGCCCTGCGTGTCGCCCGGGCCGCGCTCGACGACGCGACGGGTGCGTCGTCGTCGGGCCGCAAGGACCCTCGTGCGGTGCTCGCCGCGCTGTTCCTGCTGGGCCTCGAGGTCCGCCGCGCGGACCTCGACGCCGCCCTGCCGGGCGTCGGGGCAGACGGCGCCGCTCGCCTCGGGCTCGTGGCCGCGGCGGGCAACGGGCCCGACGACGGCGTCCGCGCCCTGGTGGACCTGCGCCCCTACGCCGCGGCCGACGCGGCCGGTCCGGTCACGTGGTGGCTGGCCTCCGACCTGGGCGAGCTCGCGACCGGGCGACGCCTCGCGGGCGACCACGTGCTGGGCGCGGGCGGCGCCTCGATCACGCTCGCGCAGGTCACGATGCGTACCCCGGTGGGCCGGGTGCTCGACCTCGGGACCGGCTGCGGCATCCAGGCCCTGCACGCCTCGCGGCACGCGCAGTCGGTCGTCGGGACCGACATCTCCCGGCGTGCGCTGCGGTTCGCCGAGTTCAACGCCGCCCTCGACGGGGTGCGCCTCGACCTGCGGGAGGGTTCGATGCTCGACCCGGTCGCGGGCGAGCAGTTCGACCTCGTGGTCTCCAACCCGCCGTTCGTCATCACGCCGCGCGGGACCTCGGGAGCGACCAGCGCCCTTCCTGAGTACGAGTACCGCGACGGTGGGCGCGCGGGCGACGACCTGGTGCGGGACCTGGTCCGAGGCGTCGGGGACGTGCTGGCGCCGGGCGGCGTCGCGCAGATGCTCGGCAACTGGGAGCACCGGCGCGGCGAGCCCTGGACCGAGCGAGTGGGTGCCTGGCTGGAAGAGGCCGGGCTCGACGGCTGGGTCATCCAGCGCGAGGTGCTGGACCCGGCCGAGTACGCCGAGACGTGGATCCGCGACGGCGGCACGACCCCCGAGCGTGAGCCCGGGGCGTGGGCGGCGTCGTACGAGGCGTGGCTCGACGACTTCGCGACGCGCGACGTCGAGGCCGTGGGCTTCGGGATCGTCACGCTCCGCAAGCCCGCCGAGGGGCACGGCGTGAGCCTGCGCCGCCTCGAGGAGCACACGGGGTCGGTGCGTCAGCCGCTCGGCGGGCACCTGGCCGCCTCGCTCGCGGCCCACGACTGGCTCGCAGCCCGTGACGACGCCGCGCTCGCGTCCTCGCGTCTCACGGTGGCTCCCGACGTGACCGAGGAGCGCTACCTGACGCCCGGCGCCGAGGACCCGAACGTCGTGATCGTGCGGCAGGGCGACGGCCTGGGCCGGGGGATCCAGGCGTCGACCGGGCTCGCGGCGCTCGTGGGGGCGAGCGACGGCGAGCTCACCGTCGGGCAGCTGATCGGGGCGATCGCGTCGCTGTTCGAGGTCCCGACAGGCGACCTGGCGGGCGAGCTCCTCCCGGCGGTCCGTGGCCTGGTGAGGGACGGCTTCCTGCTCACGTGACGCTCGGGGTTGCCTCTAGGGTGCCGAGCACGGGGTTGAGGTCGTTCTCCCGGCGATGACGGCCTCAACCTCGTGCTCGGCCGCACGGAACCTCCTGGTCGGCTGCAGCGACCGGAAAGGCCGTGCGGCGCGCGCCGCGCCTCCCTAGGTTGAGCCCATGACCTCTCGCATCCAGCACACGACGTTCGACGCCCGCGACGCCTACGCGCAGTCGGTCTGGTGGTGCGGGGTCCTCGGCTACGTCGAGGACCCTGACGACCCGAACCTGCCCGGCCACGAGGAGTGCATGATCTTCCCGCCCGCCGGCACCCGCGCCCCGGCCGAGTCCCGCGGACGCCTGCTGTTCATCGAGGTCCCGGAGGGCAAGGAGATCAAGAACCGGCTCCACCTGGACCTGCGGCCCACCGACGGGACGCGCGAGCAGGAGGTCGAACGGCTCGTCGGCCTGGGGGCGACCAGGCTCGCCGACCACCGGCGACCCGACGGCTCCGGGTGGGTCACGCTCGCGGACCCCGAGGGCAACGAGTTCTGCATCCTGCGCAGCGACGCCGAGGTCGCGGCCCAGGGCGGCTGAGCCGCCCGCTCCCGCCCGGTGCCGAGCATGCGGTTGTCGTCGTGAAGCGGCGGGTCTTCGACGCCAACCGCATGTTCGACGGACGCCAGCCGCATGCTCGGCAGCGCGGAGCCGCCCGCGGGGCCCCTGCGGAGCGTGCCGTCAGTCCCGCCCGAGGACGGCGCCACGACCGACCCCGCCGCGTGGGTGCGCGCGATCTTCGACGTCCGCTCGACGCCCCTGTGGGTGCGCGCCGCGCACCTCGACTTCCGCTGCGCGGTAGGGGTCGACGGCGCCGCTCGCCTCGTGCGCGTCACGACCGTCGTGCGTCTGCACGGCTGGAAGGGGCGCGCCTACTTCGTCCCGGTGCGGCTGGCCCACGGTCCCGTGCTGGCCGCGATGCTGCGCCGGGCGGCCCGACGCCTGGGCTGACCCCGGCCCAGGTGCCGTGGCCGGCCCTCCGCCCGACGAGGCGCGGATCGTCACCCGCCGCGCTAGTTTCAGGCGCATGGACCTCGAGCTCCGTCACCTGCGGCTGATCGTCGCCGTCGCGGACCACGGGAGCGTGACACGGGCCGCGGCGGCCCTCGGGATCGCGCAGCCCGCGCTGACCGCGCAGCTCAACCGCATCGACCGTGCGCTCGGCGGGCAGGTCTTCACGCGCGACCAGCGCGGCGCCCACCCCACGGCCCTCGGTGAGCTCGTCCTGGGTCGTGCCCGCATGGTGCTGCCCGCCATGACCTCGCTCCTCGACGACGTCCAGCAGCACGTCAACCGTGACGAGGACGGCCCGGGGACGCTGCGGGTCGGGACCGTGGCGAGCGCGCTCGCGGGCCGGTTCGTGCACCGCCTCGTCACGGCCCTGCCCGACGTCCGGGTCACGACCGCCACGAGCTGGTCCGTGGACGACACCGCGCAGCAGGTCGCGGTGGGCACGCTCGACGTCGCGCTCGTCGGCCTGTGCTCGGACGCGATCCCGCCCACGACGGGCGGCGTCGCGTGGTGGCGCGTCGACGTCGACCCCGTGTTCGTCCTGCTGCCGGACGCGCACCCGCACGCCGACCGCTCGTCGGTCCCGCTGGGCGAGCTCGCCGACGAGGTGTGGCTCAGCGGGCCCGGGGACGGCTGCTTCGAGCGCTGCTTCGCGCAGGCGTGCGCGCGGGCGGGCTTCACGCCGTCGGGCCTGAGCGAGGCCGACCGGCCGACCGTGATCGACCTGGTCCAGGCCGGCCACGCGGTCGCCCTCGTCCAGCCGACGTTCCCCGACACCCCGGGTACGCAGGTCGTCCCGCTCGACGGCGCCCCGCTGCGGTGGGCGCACTACGTGGGCTGGCGCAGCGGTTCGGCGCACCTGCCCGTCGAGGTGCTGGTCGACGCCGCCGTCCGGTCCCACCACGACGCCGTGAGCCGCAGCCCGCGCTACCTGTGCTGGCTCGACACCTACGGGGAGACCCGTACATAACGCCCCGGTATGACCCGGCTGGCATCTGTGCCGCCCGCGTCCCGCTCCCTAGCGTGGGCCTCGTTCACCCGGCGATCCCGGGACCCGACGAAGGGACATCGAGATGGCACGATCACTCTGGAAGACGCTCGCCACGGCGTGCGCCGCGACGGCACTCGTGGCCGGACCTGCGGCGCTCACCGCGAACGCGGCGCCGCCCACCCCCGACACCCCGACCGTTTCTCCCCAGACCTCCCCGAAGGTCGCGCCCGAGGTGCTGCGCGCCCTCCAGCGCGACCTGGGGCTGAGCGCCAAGGACGCGACGAAGCGTCTGGCGTTCCAGTCCGACGCGGCGAGCACCGAGGACTCTCTCGCCGAGAGCCTGGACGCCTACGCGGGCGCCTGGGTCGACCCCGCGAAGAACACCCTGTACGTGGGCGTCGCCGACGGTACCGAGACCCAGGAGGTCCGTGCGGCCGGCGCGACGCCCGTGGTCGTCGACCACACGCTCGCCGAGCTCGACACGTGGAAGGCGGCGCTCGACGGCGAGCTCACCGACCCGGCCGCGGTCCCGAGCTGGTACGTCGACGTCACGACCAACCAGGTCGTCGTCAACGTGCACGACGACGGCCGCGCCCTCGCCGAACAGGCGGCCGCGGACGCAGGCGTGCCCGCAGACGCCATCACCTACGTGACCACGACCGAGGATCCCCGTCCGCTGATCGACGTGGTGGGCGGCAACGCGTACACCATGGGCTCAGGTGGCCGCTGCTCGGTGGGCTTCGCGGTGAACGGCGGCTTCGTCACCGCAGGGCACTGCGGGACGGTGGGCACCCGCACCTCGGGGCCGGGCGGCACGTTCCGCGGGTCGAGCTTCCCCGGCAACGACTACGCCTGGGTGCAGGTCGACGCGGGGAACACCCCGGTCGGGGCCGTCAACAACTACAGCGGTGGACGCGTCGCGGTCGCGGGCTCGACGGCCGCGCCCGTAGGGGCCTCCGTCTGCCGGTCCGGCTCCACGACGGGCTGGCACTGCGGGACCATCGCGGCCTACAACAGCTCGGTGACCTACCCGCAGGGAACCGTCTCGGGGCTCATCCGCACGAACGTGTGCGCCGAGCCCGGCGACTCGGGCGGCTCGCTCCTCGCGGGCAACCAGGCGCAGGGGGTGACCTCGGGCGGGTCGGGCAACTGCTCGTCGGGCGGGACGACGTACTTCCAGCCCGTCAACGAGGCGCTCGGGGCGTACGGGCTCACGCTCGTGACCTCGGGCGGTGGGGGCACCGAGCCGCCGCCGGCCGGGTGCCCGGGCTATGCCCGGACCTACCAGGGCAGCGTCTCGGCCGGGACCTCGGTCGCGCAGCCGAACGGTTCGTACGTCACGGCAGGCAACGGGACGCACCGGGTGTGCCTGAGCGGCCCGGCGGGCACGGACCTCGACCTGTACCTGCAGAAGTGGAACGGGTCCGCGTGGGCGAACGTCGCACAGTCGACGTCGTCCGGTGCGGCTGAGGCGATCACGTACACCGGGACCGCCGGGTACTACCGGTACGTGGTCCACGCGTACGCGGGCTCGGGCGCGTACACGCTGGGAGCGACGACGCCGTAGCCCCCTCGGTCGAGAACGGGGTTGAGGTCGCTACCGGTCCGGTGGCGGCCTCGCCCTCGTTCTCGGCACGGTCGGCGAGGGGGCGACGGCGTGGTCGGTCAGCGCGGTCCGTGGACACAGGTCCTCGTACCCTGCATCGTTGTCCCATGTCTCGACGCAACGATCCGATGAGCCACCGGCACTGGGCGGGCGGGTTCTACGAGCTCGCCCTGCAGGTGGGGCCCAGCGACGAGGAGCGGGTCGCGGCGTGGGTCGCCGCTCTGGTCGACGCCACCGGTCTGACGTGCCCCACGGTCGTCGATGGCACCGACCCGGCCCGCGTGGCGACGGAGGAGCGGGCCCTCCGGAAGGCCGGGGAGGCCCTGGTCCGAGGAGCGCACGTCCGAGGCGTGGTGCGACTTCCCGAGGGCGAGGAGGTGGCATGCGGGCTGCTGCTGCTCCAGGGGGCGTCCGACGACGGCACGCGTGCTACCCATGCTGGTGCTGACACTGCGAACCTGAACTGGTTGGTCCTCTACCTTCCGCTCGCCGGGCTCGGTGCTGCGGGCGTCGAGGTCGACGGGTTCCCGTTCGACGACCGCTCGGGGGCCGAGTCCCTCACCTGGCGCCGCCCCCTCGACGAATGGCTGGCCGGACTCGGTCGTTCGGTGCACCGGACCGTCCCGTTCCGTCGCGCGGTGATTGGGTTCGAGGTTGCGGGTGACGACGACGGCCCGTTCGAGCCGGACTGGCTCGCTCCCGCCGCTCCTCGGGACCGGGCACATCTTGTCGTGGGCCGGGCCGGCCTGACCTACGTCGCGGCGGAACACTGACGACGCCGTAGCCCCCTCGGTCGAGAACGGGGTTGAGGTCGCTACCGGTCCGGTGGCGGCCTCGCCCTCGTTCTCGGCACCTTGGACGGACGCCGACGGCACGTCCAGCGAGCCTCGCGGTCGGCGAGGGCCTAGTCTCACGATCGTGCTGATCGCCATGGCGGGACTGCCCGGAACCGGCAAGAGTCGACTCGCGCGCCTCCTCGCGCGCGACCTGGGGGCGGTGATGCTCAGCGCCGACCCCGTCGAGGACGCTTTCCTGCGTGCGGGTGCGGTGCACGACGACGTCACGGGCCTGGGCGCGTACCTCGCCGTCGAGGCTGCTGCCGAGGAGAACCTGCTCCTGGGCCACGCCGTGATCGTCGACGCGGTCAACGACCACCCCGCGGCCCGGCAGCAGTGGGTCGACCTCGCGGCGCGGGCGGCCACCCGGCTCTGGTTCGTCGAGGTCTACCTCGCGGACGAGGAGCTGCACCGCGAGCGCCTCGTGACCCGGGGCACGCGGTACCCGTCGCTCCCGGAGCCCGGGTGGGACTCGCTCGCCGAGCGGGCCAGGGCGCTCGCGGGCTGGACCGACCCGCGCCTGCGGCTCGACGCCTCGCTCGACGACGCGGAGCTCCTCGCGGCGGCCAAGGACTGGCTGGACGGCTGAGCCCCGCCCGCCCAGCCTCGCTGCCGACCATGCGGTTGGCGTCGGAATCCGGCCGGGACGGGACGCCAACCGCATGGTCGGCAGGCGCCAACCGCATGCTCGGCCAGCCTCTCCGTCCTTACGCCCCGTCCGACCGGTAGCCACCCATCCGGTCCGCCGGGGTCCGCGAATCCTCGGGGCGGTCCGATTCCCCCGGCCCGTCCGGGGCCACCGGCCCGGCGAGGTCCACGGGGTCCGGCACCTCGCCCCGCCCGGCACCCGCGTCCTTCGCGTCGCTCCCGAGCCCGAGCAGCACCCACATGGGACCGAACACGACCCACGCCCCGAGCACGATCGCGACCCGCAGCGCCCAGGTCCACAGCGGGTCGTCGGGCCACTGCGCGGGCGGGAGCAGGCCGTCGCCCGCGACGACCGACAGGGTGCTGATGACTCCGAGCGCGATCACGGCGGCGATCAGCGCCTTGCCGAGCTCGCGCATCTCGTGCACGAGCCCCGCCAGGCCGTCCTTGGGGGGCTTGACGGGCGCGGGCCCGTCACCGAACCAGTGCGCGGCGCGGACGTCGGCCCACGAGACGATCGAGTGCCCGAACGCGACCGTGAACCCCAGGTACACGGCCGCGAGACCGTGCACGGCCTCGGGCGGCGACCCGCCGGCGACGTCCGCGATCGACACGGTCACGAGCAGCAGGTCGATGAGGGGCACGCTGAGCAGCAGGACCGTGCTGAGCCGCCGACGGTGCAGCACGTACCGTGAGATCAGTCCCGCGCCGAGCACGACCCAGAAGCCGACCTCGCACGCGAGGATCAGCAGGACCAGCGGGTTCTCCAGGAGGCTCGACATGGTGTCCATGCTGGTCGGGTGCCGGCCCGACGGCGTCGCCCACCTCGCCGATCTTCGCTCGCCGCGCGTACATCGTTCGACGGAGGGACCTGGTCGGTGGCAGCAGGGGGGTCGGGTGACCGCGCCGATCCATGGATCGTGAGAACCGGCGCCTAGGATGCTCGGTGCGGCTGATCGTTCGATCCCCTGCGGCGACCGCCCCGACCGGCGTACGACCCAGCCCCCGGTCGACACCGACACCGGACACGCGCGAGAGGGCCTGAGTGCAGCACGACGACATCGACGCCCTGCGGCGCACCCCCGCCTGGCGCCTCCTGCGCTCGGACAACGCGCCGCTCGCGCTGAGCTTCCTCGGCACGGTCTTCGTCGAGCAGAACGTCCGTTCGATCGGTGAGGCCGAGCTGGTCTCCCTCCTGGACGACGCGCTGTACGCGATCGACGGGCCGGTCCCTGCCCGCGTGCCGCCCCGGCCCGTGACCGAGGGTGACGAGCCCGCGACGGGGAGCGACGTCGTCGGGCAGGAGGGGGCGAACGCCGAAGGGCAGGCCGCGGCCGGGGCGCGCAGGTACCCGCGCTCGCCCAAGGCGTACCTCGACCACTGGTCCGCGCCCGAGCAGGGCTGGCTGCGCAAGTTCTACCCGACGGGCTCGGAGGAGGCGCACTACGACGCGACCCCGGCCGTCGAGAAGGCCGTCTCGTGGGTCTCCGCGCTGCGCGAGCGGAGCTTCGTGGGTACGGAGTCGCGCCTCAACACGGTCTTCGAGCTGCTGCGCCAGCTCACGGTCGGCACCGAGTCCGACGCCGACGCGCGCCTGCGCGAGCTCGAGGCGCGGCGGGCACGGATCGACGAGGAGATCGAGCGCGTGCGTGCGGGCCAGCTCTCGCTGCTCGACGCCGCGGCCCAGCGCGACCGGTACCAGCAGCTCACGGGCACGGCCGCGGACCTGCTCGCGGACTTCCGCGAGGTCGAGGCGAACTTCCGGACCCTCGACCGCGAGATGCGCGAGCGCATCACGGGCTGGGACGGCGCCAAGGGCGACCTGCTGGACGCCGTCGTCGGGAGCAGGTCCGCGATCGCGGACTCGGACCAGGGGCGCAGCTTCCACGCGTTCTACGACTTCCTCCTGGACCGCCAGCGGCAGGAGGAGTTCGCCGAGCTCGTCGAGAAGGTCCAGGCGCTGCCCGCGCTCGAGGAGCAGGTCGGGGACGACGGCGAGGCCGCTCCCGGCGTCACGGGTCGGGCGGCCGGACGCCGCCTGCGCCGCATCCACTACGACTGGCTCGACGCGGGCGAGCGCACGCAGTCGACCGTGCGCGTCCTGTCCGAGCAGCTCCGCCGCTTCCTCGACGACCAGGTGTGGCTCGAGAACCGGCGCGTCATCGACGTGCTGCGCAGCATCGAGTCGCGCGCCCTCGCGCTGCGCGACACACCGGACCGCCTGCGGCTCGGCGCGGACGAGACCGGGCCGCTCGCGACGACCATGGACGCGACCTCGGTCGACGTGCACCTGCCGACCGAACGCCCCCTCTACCGGCCCCAGCACCAGGAGCCGCTCGCGAGCGAGGGCGTGACCGCGGGCGTCGCGGACTTCGACGCGTCGGCCCTGTTCACCCAGGTCCACGTCGACCCCGAGCGCCTGAGCCGCACCGTCCGTGACGCGCTGCGACGCCGGGGCCAGGTCTCGCTCGCGCAGCTCGTCGAGGAGAACCCGCTCGAGCAGGGGCTCGCGGAGCTCGTGACGTACCTGTCGCTCGACGACCCGCGCTTCGCCGTCGTGCACGACCCTGCGCACATCGACGAGGTGCGGTGGGTCGTCGACGTCGTCGACGACCCAGTGCCGGGCGGCCTCGGCGGGGCGCCCGTCGGCGAGCGCGAGACCACCGAGGCCACGACCGCCGAGGCCGTCCCGGCCGTGGACGAGGACGGGTTCCCCGTGCGACCCGCCGGGCCGCGCGTGCGCGTCGCCCGCGTCCCGCGCGTCACGTTCGCCCGGACGGGGGCCAAGGACCTCGCGGGCGCGGTCGCCCGCTCGCTCGCACAGGCGCCGCCCGACGCACCCGACCAGCAGTCCGCCCCGCCCAGCCCGCCGTCCGACCAGCCGTCTCCCCAGGAGGGAACCCCGTGAGCCAGCAGCCCGTCCGGACCGAACGTCCCGGGCAGACCGGTGGGCCCAGCCCCGAGCTCTCGCTCGTCGTGACCTCGCTCGTGAAGGGCGTCGTCTACCGCGAGGCCGGCACGCGCACGTGGCGCGACCTGCTCGCGCTCGAGGCGCAGGCGCGGGACTTCGTCGCGACGCTGGGCCTGGAGATCGTGATCGACGAGTCCGAGGGGTACGCGTACCTGCGCGCGCAGCCCGAGGACGAGCACGACGGCACCTTCATCCCGCGCCTCGTCGCGCGCCGCGAGCTGTCGTTCGACGTGAGCCTGCTGCTCGCGCTGCTGCGCAAGCGCCTCGCGCAGTTCGACTCCGAGGGCGGTGACACGCGCCTGGTCCTGACGCGCGACGAGATCGTGGACCTCGTCAAGGTCTTCCTGCCCGGGTCCAGCAACGAGGCCCGCGCGCGCGACCGTGTCGAGGCCAACGTGCGCCGCGTGGTCGAGCTCGGCTTCCTGCGCCCCGTGCCCGACACCCCGGACACGTACGAGGTGCGGCGCATCCTCAAGGCGTTCGTCGACGGGCAGTGGCTCGCGGACTTCGACGCGCGCCTCGCGGAGTACGCCGCCGAGCTCGCGTCGCGCGACGGGGGAGCGCTCCTGCCCGACGGCGGAGCACCCGTGGGTGCGCCGACCATGCGGTTGTCGCAGGCCGAGCATGCGGTTGACGTCGAGAACGGGCCTGAATCCGACGCCAACCGCATGCTCGGCACCGAGCCCGGCACCGGCACCACCCACGAGGAGGCCTGATGGCCGAGGCACTGTTCAGCGCGGTCGAGCTGCACGACGCGGCGGCGGACCTGGACCAGCGGTCGGGCTACCGCCTCGAACGCCTCGAGGTCCTCAACTGGGGCACGTTCGACAAGTACGCGTGGAGCTTCGAGCTCGAAGGGCGCAACGCGCTGCTCACGGGGGACATCGGCTCGGGCAAGTCGACCATCGTCGACGCCATCACGACGCTGCTGCTCCCCGCGAACCGCATCAGCTACAACAAGGCCGCGGGCGCCGACACGCGCGAGCGCACGCTGCGCTCCTACGTCGCGGGGCACTACAAGTCCGAGCGCAACGAGGTCACCGGCGCCTCCCGGCACGTGGGCCTGCGCCGCGGACACACCTACTCGGTCATCCTGGGCGAGTTCGCCAACCGCGGCTTCGACTCGCGCGCCGTGCTGGCCCAGGTGTTCTGGCTCAAGGACGGCGCGCAGGGCCAGCCCGAGCGCTTCTACGTCACGAGCACCTCGCCCATGACGATCGCCGACGACTTCGCGGGCTTCGACGGGGACATCAACGTCCTGCGCCGCCGCCTGCGCGAGTCCGGCGCGCAGATCCGCGACCACTTCCCGGAGTACGGGCGCGACTTCCGCCGCCTGCTCGGCATCGAGTCCGAGCAGGCCATGGAGCTGTTCCACCAGACGGTGTCGATGAAGTCGGTCGGCGACCTCAACGAGTTCGTGCGCGAGCACATGCTCGAGCCGTTCGACGCGGCCCGCTGGACCGAGAAGCTCGTCGCGCACTTCGACGACCTCACGAGCGCGCACGACGCCGTCGTCAAGGCCCGTGCGCAGATCGACCAGCTCGCACCCCTGCTCGCCGACGCCGACGCGTACGACGCCGCGGTCGCGCAATCGGAAGATCTCTCAATAAGGCGCGAGGCATTGCACGGGTTCACGGCGAGTCGTCGGATCGAGTCGCTCGACCTGCGCATTCTCGAACTCGAGACGTCGATCGCCGCCCGCGCGGACGGCCTCGACCGGCTCAAGGAGGAGCTCGCGCTGCTCGACGCCGAGCGCCAACGCCTCGAGGTCGAGCGCGCCGGGCACGGCGGCGATCGCCTCGCGCAGATCGAGGGCGAGGTCGCCCGTCGCGAGGTGGAACGCGCCGAGCGTCGCGCCAAAGCCGACGAGTACGCGCGCTATCTGGCTGCGGCAGGCCTGGAGACTGTGGCATCACGCGACGAGTTCACGGCCCTGCGCGAGCGCGTTGCCGACCTCCAGTCGGACGCGCAGGACGCCCTGGGCGAGATCGAAGGCCGGGCGGGAGAGGTCACGGCCGAACTGCGCGCGGTCGAGGCCGAGGCCCGCGAGATCAACGCCGAGCTGAGGTCGCTCACCGAACGAGAGTCAAACCTACCTAGCGCGAGCCTGGACCTGCGCGTGCGCTTGTGCTCCGCAGCCGGGCTCACGGAAGCTGATCTCCCCTTTGCAGGCGAACTGATCGGCGTGCGTTCCGAGCATGCCGAGTGGGAGGGGGCAGCAGAGCGGGCGTTGCGTGGCTTCGGACTTTCGCTCCTCGTGCCCGCCCAGCACTATGACGCCGTCACGGCGTGGATCAACGGGCACAACCTGCGGTCAAAGCTCGTCTACCACCGTGTGCCCGTGCCCGTGCCCGGTGATCGTCGATCAGGGAAGGGACGCGGCAGCGTCGGGATGCCGGCAAGCCGGGACGACGGGCCGCTCCTCGCAGACCTGCTCGAGGTCAAGGACGGCGACCTCGCGACCTGGCTGAGCGACGAGCTCGAACGGCGCGCCGACTATGTGTGCGCCGACACGCTCGCCGACTTCCAGCGCGTGCCGCGCGCCGTGACGCGCGAGGGGCAGGTCAAGCACTCGGCCAGCCACCACGAGAAGGACGACCGGCGCTCAGTCCGCGATCGAAAGAACTACGTTCTCGGTTGGAGCAACCAGGCCAAGATCGACGCCCTTCTTGAGGCAGCCGAGGAGGTTACTTCACGCCGCAAAAATCTGGAGGAGTCTCTTGACCAGGTCGGGCGCGAGAAGAACGCGGTGATCTTGCGCTCGGGAGCGCTCAACCGGCTCGACGTGTTCCGCGAGTGGCGCGAGCTCGACTGGGAGGAGCCCGTGCGCACGATCGCCGAGCTCCACGAGGAGAAGCGCCGCATCGAGGGTGCGTCGACCGAGCTCAGCCGCATCGCCGACCAGCTCCGCGACCTTGCGACCCGGGCCGCGGGCGTCGCGTCGGAGCGCGACGCGCTGCTCTCCGCGGCCGGCGCCGACAAGCATGCTCTCGACAGCGCGCGCACGCTGCGCGAGCGGTCGGTGCGCGTGCTCGCCGAGCAGGGGCCGCTCGACGCGGCCCTGGTCGATGAGCTCGCCCGGCTTTTCGACGCGGAAGCTGACGACCAGGCGTCCGCCCAGGGCGGCACGCCGGACGACATCGAGCCGGAAGCTGTCGAGAGCGCGCTGCGTACGCGGCTCACGAGCCAGGTCGAGGAGGCACAGGTTCGCCAGGGCCAGCTCGGGACGCGCATCGCGGCACAGATGGGGGCGTTCCGAACGGCGTATCCGGTCGAGTCGACCGAGCTCGACAATGACCTGAAATCTGCACCTGAGTACCGTGCGCTGCACGAGCGCCTGACTCGCGACGACCTGCCGCGCTTCGAGGTCGACTTCAAGACGTACCTCAACACCAACACGATCCGCGACATCGCGGGTTTCCACGCCGAGCTGTCCAAGCAGGCCGACCTGATCCGCGAGCGCGTCGAGATCATCAACGACTCGCTGCGCGCGATCGACTACAACCCCGGCCGGTACATCCGTCTCGAGATGGCGCCGACGCCCAACACCGAGGTGCGGGAGTTCCGGGCGGACCTGCGGGCGTGCACGGACGGCGCCCTGGGGCTCGATCTCGAGGGGCGTCGCGACGAGGCCACGGGCGAGGAGACCGTCGCGTACTACTCGGAGGAGCGGTTCCTGCGGGTCAAGGCGATCGTCGAGCGCTTCCGTGGCCGCGAGGGCCAGGCCGAGGCGGACGAGGCGTGGAAGCGTCGCGTGACCGACGTGCGGAGCTGGTTTGTGCTGTCCGCGTCGGAGCGCTCGCGCGAGGACGACGTCGAGCACGAGCACTACTCCGACTCGGGCGGCAAGTCCGGCGGTCAGAAGGAGAAGCTCGCCTACACGATCCTCGCGGCCTCGCTCGCGTACCAGTTCAAGCTCGACTGGGGCGCGGTGCGGTCCAAGGCGTTCCGGTTCGTCGTGATCGACGAGGCGTTCGGCCGCGGGTCGGACGAGTCGACGCGGTTCGCGCTCGAGCTCTTCAAGAGCCTCGGGCTGCAGCTTCTCATCGTGACGCCGCTGCAGAAGATTCGCGTTATCGAGCCGTACATCTCGTCCGTGGGCTACGTCGACAACCCGACGGGCCGCAACTCGCGGCTGCGGACCTTGACGATCGAGGATTACGAGACTGAGAAGGCAGCCCATGCAGGTTCGCCGGGCCAGAGCGTTGCCGGCTGACATGAATGCTCTGATTGTGTCCCCCCGCGAAGATCAGGCGGAATGGCCGGATCGATGGGCCACTCCCGAGAGCATCCGGAGGTCGCTCTCTGCTCCATCGAGATTCAGAGAAATTCTGGTGCGCTACTTCAATGGAGGCGGGTTCGTTCCAGAGATGCCGATCGCTCGGCCTAGTGCGGCAGAAATCGGGCCGTTGTTCGGCGAGGTTCAAGCGTGGGTCGCACAATGGTCGTCAGCGTCCTGTGTGGTTGTCGATTGGAAGACTGTTTCAAGCAAGGTGGTGGGGGCGCAATCTCTCCCTGTCAGGGTTCGATGGGAGACGTTTGCGGAACTGTTTCAATTCCTGGGGCGCGAGCGCGAGGTCCGTGAAATTGAACGGCTTCTTGAGATTACGAACGAGACTCTCCCCGAAGTGCAGGATTGGGCCCGTCTAAACGTGTCTCTCATCGCCCGGCACGCGAATTCCTGGGTGTCGTCCCTGCGGGTAGCGCGCTGGGTCGTGGATCATCCTTCGGTCGAAGTTTTCATGCGCCAGATTAATCCCCCCGGAGTTGACACGAAGTTCCTCGAGAAGAACAGATCGCTGGTTGCCAAGCTTCTCGACCAGGCACTCCCGTCGGATCGAGTTCGGGATGAGTACGGTGTGAAGGAATTCGAATTACGCTACCTTCTGAAGCGAAAGCACACCTATGCTCGGATGAGAATCCTGGATCAGAGCGACCCATCGATCTCCGGCTATTTTGGACCGTTCACGGAAATGATTGTACGCTCGTCCGAGCTGGACGAGCACCCGCCTGCGGCCACTCGTGTCCTTGTCGTGGAGAACGAGGTGACATTTCTTTCGTTAGGCCACGTGCCTGGTTCGATCGCGATGCTCGGCAATGGCTACGCCTTGTCCGGACTGCGAGCGGCTTCGTGGTTGAAGGGGGTGGAGGTGGCCTACTGGGGGGACGTGGATACTCATGGGTTTCGCATCCTTGACTATTTTCGGAAAGAAGTGCCGAATGTGCGCTCGTTGATGATGGACCGGTCCACGATCGAGCATCACCGTGATTGGTGGAAGCGGGAGGATAGTCCGGCTACTTCCGAACTGGAGCATCTCACGACCAGTGAGCAAGCTGCATACCGCCGGATAGTTGACGACAAATGGGCCCCGCACCTACGTCTAGAGCAGGAGCACCTCGAACCCGAGTTTGTGCATCGTGCTCTTAGGGCCTGGGTTGCCCTATCGGATGAGCAACATGGGGCGGTCCACTAGGTCCGTGCACCATTGAAGCCCCGCGGCAGCCGCACCTCGAACGTCGTGCCCGACGACGGAGCCCGGCCCGCGTCGTCGGCTCCCGTGCCCGTAGGGCTCGGCCGGGCGAGGTCCGTCGCCGCCGCGTCGCGCACCGTGATCTCGCCGCCGTGCGCCTGCACGACGGCCTGCGCGATCGCGAGGCCCAGCCCGGTCGAGCCCCCGACCCGGTTGCGCGCCGAGTCGCCTCGGCTGAACCGTTGGAACAGGGACGGGCGCAGCGAGTCCGGGATGCCGGGGCCGTCGTCGGTCACGGACAGGACGACGTGGTCGTCGCCGTCGGGCCGGACGCCCACGACCACGCGCGTGCCCGGCGGGGTGTGGACGCGGGCGTTGCCCAGCAGGTTCGCGAAGACCTGGCGCAGGCGCGCCTCGTCGCCCACGACCGTGACGTCGGGGAGGTCGAACGTGTCGTCGCCGTCGGCCCACAGCACGTCGCCCTCGGCGGCAGCCTCGTCACCGTCGAGCACCGGGCCGTCACCCTCGGCCACGGGGAGGTCCAGCTCCCACACGTGGTCGCGGCTGGCCGCGTGCGCGTCCGCGACCGCGTCGATCGCGAGCGCCGCGAGGTCCACGGGCTCCCGGTCGAGCGGCCTGCCGGCGTCGAGCCGGGCGAGCAGCAGCAGGTCCTCGACGAGGTCGCCCATGCGCAGCGCCTCGGACTCGATGCGGTCGAGCGCGCGCAGGGTGTCCGGCGGCACGTCGTCGGGGGAGCGGCGCACGAGCTCCGAGTACCCGCGGATCGACGCGAGGGGCGTGCGCAGCTCGTGGCTCGCGTCGGCGACGAACTGGCGGACCTGCGTCTCGGACTCGTGGCGCGCGGTGAGCGACGCCTCGACGTGGTCGAGCATGCGGTTGAGCGCGGCCCCCACCTGGCCGACCTCGGTGCGCTCGTCCGTGAACTGCTCGTCGACGCGCGGGATCTCGCCGACCTCGCCGCGGTCGAGCGGCAGCTCGGACACGTGCACGGCGGCGTCGGCGAGCGAGTCGAGCGGGCGCAGCGAGCGGCGCACGAGCCACGTGCCGAGCACCGACGCGATCGCGATCCCGACGCCCGCCAGGATCACCTCGACCAGGAGGTAGCCCTCGACCGTCTGGCTGACCGAGGCGGTGCTCATGGCCGTGATGGACGGCTCCCCGTGCTCGGTCGTGGTCGAGATCGCGCGGAACGTCCCGAGGTCGGTCACCTCGACGTCGTGCGGCCTGCCGTCCGCGGGCACGGACTCGAGGTCGGCGATCTGGGCGGCGTCGAGCTCGCGCCGGTCGCCCAGGTCGTCGACGTACCCCGCGAACTGCACCTCGCCGTCCGCGTACACGACGTTGATGGTCCCGGCGCCCTGCCCGGGCGGCAGGGGGTCGCCGTTCCCCGTGCCCGACGACGGCGCCTCGCCCGGGGAGGTCCCGTCACCGGGGTCCTGGGCGGGGGGCGCACCGTCGCCCGGCCGGTCGAAGGGTCCGCGCTCGGCGCGCTGGCTCGCCTGCACGAGCTCGTCGTCGAGGCGGTCGACCAGGCTCTGACGCAGTGCGAGCGTCGAGCTCACCGCGAGCGCGACGCTGAGCACGAGCAGGATCCCGACGAGGACCGTGACGAGCTGTCGGCGCAGGGTGTGCGGTCGGGCGGTGAGCGACGCCCGGGGCGAGGTCACGCGTCAGGCCTTCGCGGCGCCGTCGGGCACGGTGCCTGCCGGGCGGGCTCCGCCCGTCGCCGCTCCCGGGGAGCCCGTGGCTCCCTCGGCGGGCTTGATGACGTAGCCGACCCCGCGCAGGGTGTGGATCATGGGCTCGCGGCCCTTGTCGATCTTGCGACGCAGGTAGGAGATGTAGAGCTCGACGATGTTGGCCTGCCCGCGGAAGTCGTAGTTCCACACGCGGTCGAGGATCTGCGGCTTGGACATGACGCGGCGCGCGTTGCGCATGAGGTAGCGCAGGAGCTCGAACTCGGTCGCGGACAGGTGGATGGGGTCGCCGCCGCGGAACACCTCGTGCGAGTCCTCGTCGAGGACCAGGTCGCCGACCACGACGGTCGAGTCCTCGCGGGCGGCCGTCGCACCGCCACGCCGCATGAGACCGCGCAACCGGGCCACGACCTCCTCGAGGCTGAACGGCTTGGTCACGTAGTCGTCGCCGCCTGCGGTGAGCCCGGCGACGCGGTCCTCGACGGTGTCGCGGGCCGTGAGGAACAGGACGGGGACGTCGGGGGAGACCGCGCGGATGCGGCGCAGCACGGTGAGGCCGTCGAGGTCGGGCAGCATGACGTCGAGCACGATCACGTCGGGGCCGACGTCGCGGGCCGTGCGGATCGCGGACTGCCCGTCGAGGGCGGTCGAGACGTCCCACCCCTCGTAGCGCAGGGCCGAGGTGAGGAGCTCGGCGAGGTTGGGCTCGTCGTCGACCACGAGGACGCGCACCGGGGAGCCGTCGGCCCGGGTCAGGCGTTCGGGGGCGCGCGGGGAGACGAGGGGTTCCGTGGGCGCGGGGGTCGTGGTCATGCGTCCATGGTGCGCGCGGTGTCTCGGTCGTGCCTGTGGTGTTCCTATGAATTGACTGTGAGGGCGCTCGTCAGTCGAGCGGCCGCTCCCGGTGCGAGGCGGCGAGCGTCGAGGCGAGGATCGCCTCGATCGCGAAGGCCGTGGCGCCGGCGAGGTCGACCGCGTCGGGGTCGAGCAGCCACTGGGTCTGGAGGCCGTCCATGACGGCGATGATGGTGCTGGCCGCGCGGTCGAGGGCGACGGGGTCGAGCGCGACGTCGTCCTCGGGGGTCAGGAGGCCGGCCTCGCGGCGTTCGGCGATCACGGTGGTCAGGGCGCTCGTGATGTCTCCGCGCAGGCCTGCGAAACGGCGCGTGGCCCAGTCGCGCGCGGGGTGCTGGTCGGTCACGGACTCGCCGGTCAGGACGGTGTAGGCCTGCACGATGCCGGGGCGCTCGGCGTTCATCCGGGCGGTCGTGACGAGGTGGCGGAACAGGTCGAGGCCGCCGGGGATGTGCTTGCCCTCGAGGTGCTCGACGTCGACGACGTCCCGGAACTCGAGCACCTCGATGAGGAGCTGGTTCTTGGAGCCGAAGTGGTGGAGCACCCCGGCGTGGGTGATCCCGACCTGCTCGGCGACCTCGGCGAGCGAGCCCTGGTGGTACCCCTTGGACCCGAAGACGCGCATGGCTGCGCGCAGGATCTCCTCGCGCCGGGCGGCGGTGCCCTTGCGCGGTCGGCGCGTGCGCGCCGGTATGGCCTCTGTCATGACCGCAACCATACTGTGATCTTCGTTGACTTACTGACCTGTAAGTAAGTGTGGTTGTATATCGGCCAGCAGACAACGCCGTCCGAACGGAGCACCTGGTGTCACTGAAGACCCACGACGTCACGACCGACGTCACCCCCGACGTCAGCCCTGAGGGCGCGGTCGACGTCGACGGGACCGAGGAACGCCTCGCGCGCCTCGCCGCAGACCTCACGGTCGAGGAGAAGGTCTCCCTCGTCGTCGGCGCGGGCATGTGGACCACCACCCCGATCGAGCGCATCGGCCTGCGGGCCGTCGCGATGTCGGACGGCCCCGTGGGCGTGCGCGGCACGGGCGGCGAGACCGACGGCGCCGCGGCGGGAGCGCAGACCTCCGCGATGCTCCCCGCCCCCAGCGCGCTCGCCGCGACCTGGGACCTCGACCTCGCGACCCGCGCCGGCGCGCTCTTCGCGTCCGAGGCCCGCCGCCACGGCGTCCACGTCGTCCTCGCCCCGCAGATCAACCTCCAGCGCACGCCCGTCGGCGGCCGCCACTTCGAGTGCTACTCCGAGGACCCGCACCTGACCGCCGAGATCGCGGTCCGCCTCGTGCGCGCCTCGCAGGAGAACGGCGTCGGCATGAGCGTCAAGCACTACGTCGCGAACGACTCCGAGACCGAGCGCACGCGCTACCTCGCCCGCCTCGACGAGCGCACGCTGCGCGAGGTCTACCTCCCGCCGTTCGAGCGCGTCGTGCACGAGGCCCAGGCCTGGAGCGTCATGGGTGCCTACTCGGGCGTCGACGACGGCGAGACCGCCGCGCCCGTCCTCGAGCACCGCCCGCTCCTCACCGGGATCCTCAAGGACGAGTGGGGCTTCGACGGCGTCGTCGTGAGCGACTGGGTCGCGACCAAGTCGATCCGGGGCGCGGTCGAGGGTGGGCTCGACCTCCAGATGCCCGGCCCCGACGGCCCCTGGGGCGACGGCTTGCTCGACGCCGTCCGCTCGGGCGAGGTCGCCGAGGCCGAGCTCGACGACAAGGTGCTGCGCCTCCTGCGCCTGGCGCACCGCGTCGGCGCGCTCGACCTCGGCGGCCCCGCCGTTCCCGGCACCGGCTCCGGCACGGAGTCCGGCCTCCAGCCCGACGGCGCACCCTCCTCCGCGCCGTCGGCCCGCGACGGGCTCACGGGCCAGGAGGCGTCGGCCGCCTTCCTCCGTGAGCTCGTCGCACGCTCGATCGTCGTGCTCAAGAACTCGCCGGTCGCACCTCGCGCCGGGGAGGGGCCGGTCCGGCTCGTCCCGCTCGACCCTGCCGCCCTCGCGACCCCCGGGCGCCCCCTGACCGTGGCTCTCCTCGGCCCGGCCGCGACCGCCCCCTTCCTGCAGGGCGGCGGTTCGTCGTTCGTCGTCCCGGACCGCGTCTCGACCCCCGAGGAGGAGATCCGCGCAGGCCTGCCCGCCGGGACGCGTCTCCTCGTCCACGACGGTGCACGCTCGCGCTCCAACCCGCCCGCGCTCGACGTCTCCGGCAGGTGCAGCGACCCGCTCACGGGCGCGCCGGGCCTGCGGGTCGAGCTGCTCGGCACCCACGGCGAGGTCCTCGACTCCCGCACGGCACCGTCGTGGGACGGCTGGCTCCAGGACGTCCGCGCCGACGCCGTGGCCGTACGGGTCCGCGCCGACGTCGACCTCGACGAGCCGGGCACGCACGAGCTCGGCATCGGCACGGTCGGCGTCCACGTCGTCACGATCGAGGGCCAGGTCGTCTCGACCGGCGACGTCGTGGTCGACGAGGACGTCGTGCTGAGCTCGGGCCACAACCACCCCGTCGCGCGCACCGTGACGGTCGAGGTCGCCGAGCCTCGCACCGCCCGCCTCGACGCGACCCTCCAGGTCGTCCACGCTGTCGGGTACGCGTCGTTCGTGCGCGGCGAGCTGGTCCACCGGCTGCCCGGAGCGAGCGCCGAGAAGCTGCTCGACGACGCCGTGGCCGCGGCCCGCGAGGCCGACGTCGCGATCGTCGTGATCGGCACGACCGAGGAGGTCGAGTCCGAGGGCTACGACCGCCCCGACCTCGACCTGCCCGGCAACCAGGACCGGCTGGTCGAGGCCGTCCTCGCCGCCAACCCGAGGACCATGGTCGTCGTCAACGCGGGCGCGCCCGTCCTGCTGCCGTGGCTCGACGACGCCCCGAGCGTCCTGTGGGCCTGGCTCGGCGGGCAGGAGGCCGGGACCGGGCTCGCCGACGCGCTGCTCGGGACGACCGAGCCCTCGGGGCGTCTCCCGTGGACGCTGCCCGCCCGCGTCGAGGACGTCCCCGTCCCGCACGCGATCCCGCACGAGGGCGTCGTCGAGTACACCGAGGGGCTCGACGTCGGCTACCGCGCGTGGGAGCGCACGGGCGCCACCCCCGCGGCCCCGTTCGGCCACGGCCTGGGCTGGTCCGAGTGGGAGTACCTGAGCACGACGGTCGTCGTGGCGGACGGTCGCTCGGACGTCCTGCTCGACGTGACGGTCCGCAACGCGGGCACCCGCGCGAGCCGCGAGGTCGTCCAGGTCTACGTCGAACCCGACGCAGCCTCGGACCACGACGCGACCGAAGCCCCCGACCGCCCCGTGCGCTGGCTCGGCGGATTCGCCGTCGTCGACGCAGCCCCGGGCGAGACCACCACGGCGCGCGTGCGCATCCCCGCGCGCGCCCTCCAGATCTGGGACGTCCCCTCGCAGCGGTGGGTCACCGCCGCCGGCGGGCACGTCCTGCGAGCAGGGCGGTCGATCCGCGACCTCCGGCTCAGGGCGACCCTGCCCGCCTGACCCCGGGGGAGCTGGTCGACCAGCCCCCCGAACGCACGACCCGCACCGCCAGCACGGCCAGCCCCACCCGTCCCACCAGCAAGACGACCGGTTCATCGCGGACCGCACGTACGGTTCGTTCAGATTTTCAGTGCAAGGAGGCACTCATGAACAAGCGCAGGATCAGCACGGCGATCATCGGGCTCACGTCCCTCGCCCTCGTCGCCACCGCGTGCAGCGGCGGCAGCGGCGACGGGGGCACCTCGTCGGCAGGCACCTCGGACGTGCTCACGATCGGCATGCCCAACGGCCCGCAGACCGACAACTCGAACCCCTTCGCGAACACGTCCTCGGCGATGTCGCTCGGCTACGCGTTCGCGATCTACGAGCCCCTCGCCCAGGTCAACACCGTGCGGCCCTCCGAGGACCCCACGCCGTGGCTCGCGAGCGAGTGGGAGTGGAACGCCGACTACACGCAGCTCACGCTCACGGCCCGCGACGGCGTCAAGTGGTCCGACGGCGAGGACTTCACCGCCGACGACATCGCCTACTCGTTCCAGATCCGCAAGGACAACGAGGGCCTCAACACGTTCGCCCTGCCCTTCGGCGACATCGCGGTCGACGGCAACAAGGTCACGGTCTCCTTCACCTCGGGCCAGTTCGTCAAGCAGGCCCAGATCCTCCAGCTCTTCATCGTCCCCGAGCACGTCTGGAAGGACGTCGACGACCCCACGACCTGGACCAACGAGGAGCCCGTCGGCACCGGCCCGTACACCCTCAAGTCGTGGACCGCGCAGGCCGCGACGCTCACCGCGCGCGACGACTACTGGGGCGGCGAGCTCGGCGTCAAGGAGCTGCGCTACAGCTCCTACAACGACAACAACGCCCTCACCAACGCCCTCGTGTCGGGCGAGGCGCAGTGGGGATGGACCTTCATCCCCGACTACCAGAAGGTCTACATCGACGCGAACCCCGACGTGAACAACCAGTGGGCCCCCACGGGTCTCGGCGTCGACTCGCTCTTCCTCAACACCGAGACCGAGCCGTTCGACGACGTCGCCGTCCGCAAGGCCGTCCAGATGGTCCTCGACCGCCAGCAGATCTCCGACCTCGCGTCCTCGGGCGTCTTCCCGCCCCTGCTCAACGTCACCGGCATGCCCGAGCCCGCAGGCACCGACTTCATCACCGCCCCCTTCCAGGGCACGAAGTACACGGTCGACGTCGACGGCGCCAAGAAGGTCCTCGCCGACGCCGGCTACACCCTCGACGGCACGACCCTCAAGGACCCCGAGGGCAACGCCGTGACGTTCACGCTCACCAACCCCACGGGCTGGTCCGACTACCTGACCGAGCTCCAGATGGTCGCCGACGCCGTCAAGCCCCTCGGCATCGCCGCGACCGTCGAGGGCCAGAACGCCGACGCATGGTTCACCGCGATCGCCGAAGGCGACTTCCAGGCCTCCATGCACTGGACCGACGGCGGCGCGACCCCCTGGGACACCTACTCCAACCAGATGGACGGCGCCCAGTACATGCCGCTCGGCGAGCGCGCCAACTGGAACTTCGGTCGCTTCAAGAACGACGAGGCGACCGCAGCCCTGGCCACGTACGCCAACGCCACGGACGAGGCAGCCCGTACCGCTGCGCTCGAGACCGTCCAGCAGGTCTTCGTCGACGAGGTCCCGACCATCGCGCTCCTCGGACGCCCGGCCGCGGCCCAGTACTCGACCAAGAACTTCGTGGGCTGGCCCTCGGACGAGGACCCGTACGCGAACCCGCAGCCGACGACGGCGAACGCGTCGCTGATCCTCACGAAGCTGAAGCCGGCTTCCTGATCGTCTCGTGAGAGGTGGGGAGGGGCGTGGCCGGGCCTACCATCCGGCCTCGTTCCTCGGCCTCCCGCCAGGCCCGACCACGGCCCGGCCACGCCCCTCCCCACCACTCCTGCCTGCGCAGCGCGTCCTTCGCTCCCCACGCCGCATACGTGGCCGGTGCTTGATGCAGGCGCCCCCCGTTCCCCCCAGCAGTCAGGTTCACCCATGAGTTCCGACACGCACACCGCCCCGGTCGCGCCCCCGCCCGCCGCGCCCGTCCTCGAGGCCCGCGGGCTCACCAAGCACTTCCCCGTCAAGGGGCTGCGGTCCCACGCCGTCGTGCACGCGGTCGACGGCGTCGACGTCTCGCTGCGCAGCGGCCAGGTCGTCGCGCTCGTGGGGGAGTCCGGCTCCGGCAAGTCGACCATCGCCCGGCTCCTCGCCCGCCTGTACACGCAGACGTCGGGCGAGATCCTGCTGCACGGCGAGCCCGTGACCGCGCACCGCGGCCGGGCCTTCCGCCGGTACTGCCGGCGCGTCCAGATGATCTTCCAGGACCCGTTCGGCTCCCTGAACCCGGTCCACACGATCCGCTACTCGCTCACGCGCTCGCTGCGGATCCACCAGCCGAAGCTGCGCGGACAGGCGCTCGAGGACGCCCTCGAGGCGTTGCTCAACAGGGTGCAGCTCCAGCCCGAGCGGTACGTCGACAAGTACCCGCACGAGCTCTCGGGCGGGCAGCGCCAGCGTGTCGCGATCGCGCGCGCCCTGGCCGCCGACCCCGAGGTGCTCCTCGCCGACGAGCCCATCTCGATGCTCGACGTGTCGATCCGCATCGGCATCCTCAACCTCCTCAAGGACCTGCGCGACCGCCTCGGCATCGCGATCCTCTACATCACGCACGACATCGCCTCGGCCCGGTACTTCGCCGACGAGACCCGCGTCATGTACGCGGGCCGCATCGTCGAGCACGGCGAGAGCGAGCTCGTGACGCAGGAGCCCGCGCACCCGTACACCCAGCTCCTGGTGCGCTCGGCCCCCGACCCGGAGAACCTCGCGGCGCAGGACCGCACGGGCGCGAACGGGGAGCCTCCGTCGATGGTCCGCCCGCCCGAGGGCTGCCGGTTCAGCCCGCGCTGCCCGTTCGCGACGGACCTGTGCCGGAGCACGGTTCCCGGCCTCGTGCCCGTGGGCGACGGCCGTGAGGTCGCCTGCTGGGGCTACGTGGACGCGTCCGAGGTCGATCCTGCCGAGCGGGACCTGCTCCCCGTGCTCGGCGCCGCACGAGTGGGGGTGTCGGCATGAAGTACTTCCTGCGACGCATCGTCTTCTACGTGATCACCGCCTGGGCGGCCATCACGATCAACTTCTTCATCCCGCGCATGATGGACGGCGACCCGGTGTCGTCCTTCATCAACAAGAACCAGGGCCGCATCAGCTCCGAAGCCCGCGAGTCGCTGTACGTCCTGTTCGGGCTCGACAGCGGCGCCTCCCTCTGGGAGCAGTACGTCGACTACTGGAAGATGCTGTTCTCGGGGGACCTGGGCCTGTCGATCATGCTCTTCCCGAGCACCGTGAGCGAGGTCATCGCGCAGGCCCTGCCGTGGACCATCGGCCTGGTCGGCATCGCGACGGTCATCAGCTTCCTGCTCGGCTCGTTCCTCGGCGTCGTCATCGGCTGGCGCCGTGGGTCGTGGGCCGACGGCCTCCTGCCGATCACCACCTTCTTCTCGTCCGTGCCGTACTTCTGGCTGGGCCTGGTCGCGATCATGCTCTTCTCGGTGACGTGGTCGATCTTCCCGTCGTCGGGCGCCTACCAGCCGGGGCTCGTGCCCGGGTGGAACTGGGAGTTCATCAGCTCCGTGATCCAGCACGGCACGCTGCCCGCGATCACGATCGTGCTGTCCTCGGTCGCGGGCTGGATCCTCGGCATGCGGAACATGACGGTCACGGTCACCTCGGAGGACTACGTCACGGTCGCACAGGCCAAGGGCCTCTCGGAGCGTCGCGTGATGTTCGGGTACGCGGCCCGCAACGCGATCCTGCCGCAGGTCTCGGGCTTCGCGCTGTCCCTCGGATTCATCGTGTCGGGGACGCTCGTCATGGAGAAGGTCTTCTCCTACCAGGGCGTGGGCTTCACGCTCCTGCAGGCGATCGGCGCGCACGACTACCCCCTCATGCAGGGCATCTTCCTCATGATCACGCTGTCCGTCCTCGTGGCGAACATCCTCGCCGACCTCGCCTACGTGGTCCTCGACCCGCGCACCCGACAGGAGGGCTGAGAAGATGACCGGCATCCCCGTCCAGATGGACCACGCCCAGCTCGACACCGGCTCCGAGCCGCTCGCCCCCGAGGTGCCCCGGCGCCGCAAGGGGACGCGCAAGAAGCAGAAGCTCCTGTTCCTGCGCAACGGCAAGTCCTTCACGGGGCTCGCGATCCTGGGGTTCTTCGCGATCCTCGCGGTCGTCGGGCCGTGGATCGCTCCCTACGACCCGAGCGCGATGTCGCCCGACGTCCTGCAGCCCCCGAGCGCCGCGCACTGGCTCGGGACCACGCACGTCGGCCAGGACGTGTTCTCCCAGATCCTGGTGGGCACGCGCGGCGTCATGATCGTCGGTTTCGTCGCGGGCATCGGCGCGACGCTCCTGTCGATCCTGGTGGGCGTGAGCGCGGGCTTCCTGGGGGGTGTGAGCGACGAGCTGCTCTCGTCGCTGTCCAACATCTTCCTCGTCATCCCCGCCCTGCCGCTCATCATCATCGTCGCGGGCCAGCTCCCCGACGCGGGCGGGCTCACGGTCGCGCTCATCCTGGCCGCGACGAGCTGGGCGTGGGGTGCGCGCATCCTGCGCGCCCAGACCCTGTCGCTGCGCCGTCGCGACTTCGTCGAGGCCGCACGCGCCAACGGCGAGTCGACGTGGCGCATCGTGTGGTTCGAGACCTTGCCCAACCTGACGGCCATCATGGCGTCGAGCTTCGTGGGCACGGTGACGTTCGCGATCCTCATGCAGACCACGCTCGCGTTCATCGGCGTCACGTCGATCTCGGACTGGAACTGGGGCACGATCCTCTTCTGGGCCGAGCAGCAGCAGGCCCTCTCTCGCGGCGCGTGGTGGTGGTTCGTCCCGGCGGGCCTGTGCATCGCGATGCTCGGTATGGCCCTGACCCTCATCAACTTCGGGATCGACGAGTTCGTCAACCCGCGCCTGCGCTCGACGGGCGCGAGCCCGCGCGCCCTGCGCAAGCGCCGCATCTCGCCGCGCATCGGCTTCACGGCCGTGGTCCGCGAGGGGGTGCCGGTCGCGTCCAGGGCGGGCGCCACGAGCACCAGCAGGCCCGACGGCGCCACGCGCCCAGGTGCGCCGCCGGCGTCGACCGGTGCGGCGCCGTCGGGCAGGGGGACGGGCGCGCCCGCCCCGGGCGGGCCGGGCACCCCGGGGAGCACGCGCGACGACCGCGACACCGACGGCACGACCGCACGCAAGGAGAACGCCCGATGACCGTCACCGACCTTCCCCCCGCCGGGGCTCCCACCGGGACCGGCAGCCCCGTGCTGGAGATCCGCGACCTGCACGTCGCCTACGGCTACGGCCCCGAGCCCGTTCGCGCGCTGCGCGGCGTGAACCTCACGCTGCACGAGGGTGAGGTCCTGGGGATCGCGGGCGAGTCGGGCTGCGGCAAGTCGACCCTCGTCTACGCCGCGACCCGGCTCCTGCCCCCGCCCGGACTCATCACGGGCGGCGAGGTCCTGTTCCACGGGGGCGTGGGGAGCGCGGGCGGCGAGCCCGTCGACATCCTGCGCATGAGCGACAAGGAGCTGCGCCGCTCGCGCTGGCAGGACACCGCGATCGTGTTCCAGGGCGCCATGAACTCGCTCAACCCGGTCTACCGGGTCGGCAAGCAGCTCACCGACGCGATCGCGGCGCACCGCCCCGGCATGTCACGCTTCGACCGCAACGAGCGGGCCGCCGAGCTGCTGTCCATGGTCGGGATCGCGACGGACCGCATCTCGGCGTACCCGCACCAGCTCTCGGGCGGCATGCGCCAGCGCGTCATGATCGCGATGGCGCTCGCGCTCGAGCCCAAGGTGCTCATCATGGACGAGCCCACCACGGCGCTAGACGTCGTCATGCAGCGTCAGATCGTCGAGCAGATCATCGAGCTGCGCGACCGCCTGGGCTTCTCGGTCGTGTTCATCACGCACGACGTGTCGCTGCTCATCGAGGTCGCCGACCGCATCGCGATCATGTACGCGGGCGAGATCGTCGAGCAGGCGTCCGCGAGCGACGTGTACCGGCGTCCTCGGCACCCGTACACGCACGGGCTGCTCAACTCGTTCCCTCCCCTGCACGGACCCAAGCGGCCGCTCGTCGGCATCCCGGGCTCGCCGCCCGACCTCCAGGCCCTGCCGAGCGGGTGCCCGTTCCGGCCGCGCTGCGCGCACGTCATGGACGCGTGCGCCGACGTCCACCCGACGCTGGGCCCCACGTCGCTGGGCCTGCCCGGTGTCGGCGAACCGGGCCGGTCGGTCGCGTGCCTGCTCCACGACGGGCACGGCGAGGTCCCCGCGGAGCTGCGCGTCTGAGGGTCGCGCCCGGGCCGCCGGGGTCGACGATCCCAGGTGACTCCTCGGTCGCGGGGCCGCCCGGTCGTCCCCGCGAGCAGAGCCGGTCGGCACCCCGCGGCGGGGGCCGGCCGGCTCGCGCTCGTCGCAGGGCGCTCCCGGCGGGGGTGTGAAAGACCACCCGCCGCCACGCCCTGACCTGCCCGTTCTCTTTGCCGGATCCCCACACGCGGTGACCTACGGTGGACGGGTGACCTTCCCCCCTCCTTCGACGACGCAGCCGACCGCACGTCCGCCGGCCCCCCCGCGGGCCGTCGGTGCACGCCCCGTGCACGCACCCGGCAGAGGCGCGACGAACGTGCCGGGACGCGTCGTGGCGGGTCTCACCGCGGTCGCCGCCGTCGTCCTCACGTGGCAGGTGTGGAACGTCTTCGTGGCGACCGAGCAGGGGCAGTTCCTGGACCAGGCGGCCTTCCGTGGCGCCGACTACGGGCAGGGGACGCTGTGGTCGTTCGCGTCCCCCGTGCTCGACGTCGTCTCGGTGTCCTTCGTCGTCCTCGGGCTGGGGACCGCGATGGGCATCGCGCTCCTGCGGCGTCGATGGGGCCTCGCGGTCCAGGTCGCGTTCCTCGTCGTGGGAGCCAACGTCACGACGCAGCTCACGAAGAAGGTCGTCCTCGACCGCCCGGACCTCATCGGCGGGTGGAACGGCAACAGCCTCCCCAGCGGGCACACGACCGTCGCCGGTTCGGTGTCGGTCGCGCTGCTGATGGCGGTGCCGCGCGGCTATCGCCCCGTCGTCGCGCTCCTGGGCGGCACGTACACGGCGGCCACGGGCATCTCGACGCTCGTGGGGGAGTGGCACCGACCGAGCGACGTGGTCGCGGCCGTGCTCGTGGTCCTCGCCTGGGGAGCGCTGGTCCTGGCGTTCACGCCCACCTCGGCCCTGGACGAGCTCCCCGCCGGCAGGAGCGGCGCCTACCCGGGGTCGGTCGTCGTGTCGGTGCTCCTCATCGCAGGCGGCCTCGCGGCTGCGCTCGTCGCGGCCTGGTGCCTTCGCGAGGTCTACCCCGCGAGCTGGGGCATGACGGACCTGGCGGAGACCACGGCCTACGTGGGGGGCGCGTCGGGGGTGGTCGCCGCGACGGCGATCTCGTTCGCGATGCTCCTCCTGCTCCGACAGGCCACGTCCCGTCCCCCGCGCAGGTGACGGTCGCCCACAGGTCCGGTCACGCTCTCGCGCCCGGCGTCCCGGACGACCACGAGCCCTGGTCACGAGGGCTGTCCACAACGGATAAGGTGCCGCCTGGCGCCAGTGGCGTAACGTCATAGGCTGCCGGTGGGAACGAGACGGTGGGGTCCAGCGCCACGCCCCTGCCCGACGCCGTAGCCCACCCCCAGCACCTCGGCCCACCCGGAGACCGCTCCGGGCGCGAGCCACACCAGCAGCAACGGAAAGCAGGAACGGATGTCCTCAGGTCGCAAGCTCGTCATCGTGGAGTCCCCCACGAAGGCACGCAAGATCCAGGGCTACCTCGGTGACGACTTCGAGGTGGAGTCGAGCGTCGGGCACATCCGCGACCTCCCGCAGCCGTCCGAGCTGCCCGCCGACATGAAGAAGGGGCCTTTCGGCAAGTTCGCGGTCAACGTCGACGAGGGCTTCGAGCCGTACTACGAGGTCTACGCGGACAAGAAGAAGAAGGTCGCGGAGCTCAAGCGCGCCCTGAAGAACGCCGACGAGCTCTACCTCGCGACGGACGAGGACCGCGAGGGCGAGGCCATCGCGTGGCACCTGCTCGAGGAGCTCAAGCCCAAGGTGCCCGTGCACCGCATGGTCTTCCACGAGATCACGCGCGAGGCCATCGAGCGTGCGCTCGAGAACACGCGCGACCTCGACGAGCACCTGGTCGACGCCCAGGAGACGCGCCGCATCCTCGACCGCCTCTACGGCTACGAGGTCTCGCCCGTGCTGTGGCGCAAGGTCCGTCAGGGTCTCTCGGCGGGCCGTGTCCAGTCGGTCGCCACGCGCCTGGTCGTCGAGCGCGAGCGTGAGCGCATGGCGTTCGTCGCGGCCGAGTACTGGGACGTGTCCGGCACGTTCTCGCTCGCCGACTCCAGCGCCGAGGACGCCGACAAGAGCTTCGACGCCCGCCTGGTCCAGCTCGGCGGGGCGCGCGTGGCCTCGGGCCGCGACTTCGACGACCGCGGTCAGCTCAAGCCCGCCTCGGCGCGCGACGGCGTGGTCCAGCTCGGCGAGCAGGCCGCGGCCGCCGTCGTCGGCGGACTTGCCGATGCCGACTTCGCGGTCCGCAGCCTCGAGACGAAGCCGTACACGCGCCGTCCGGCCGCGCCGTTCACGACCTCGACCCTCCAGCAGGAGGCGAGCCGCAAGCTCCGCTTCAACTCGCGGCAGACCATGCGCACCGCGCAGGCGCTGTACGAGAACGGCTACATCACCTACATGCGTACGGACTCCCCGTCGCTGTCGGCCGAGGCCACGGACGCCGCCCGCCGCCAGGCCGCCGAGCTGTACGGTCCCGAGTTCGTGCCGGGCTCCCCTCGCGTCTACGCCTCGAAGGCGAAGGGCGCGCAGGAGGCGCACGAGGCCATCCGCCCCGCCGGCGACTCGTTCCGCACCCCGGCCCAGGTCGCCCGTGAGATCAGCGGCGACCAGTTCAAGCTGTACGAGCTCATCTGGAAGCGCACCGTCGCCTCGCAGATGGCGGACGCCAAGGGCTCGACGGCGTCGGTGCGGCTGGCCGCGCCGGTCGCGGGCAGCGAGGCAGAGGTCGCCGGGAAGGAGGCCGTGTTCGCGGCCTCCGGCACGGTCATCACGTTCCGCGGCTTCCTCGCCGCGTACGAGGAGGGCACCGACGACGGCGCGGAGACGGCCGACGGCACCCCCGCGAAGTCCGGCCGCCGTCGCAACGACGAGGACGCCCGCCTGCCCCAGATGGGCGAGGGCGACCTGCTCGACGGGCGCGACCTCACGGCCGACGGGCACTCGACGTCCGCACCCCCGCGCTACACCGAGGCCAGCCTCATCAAGGCTCTCGAGGAGCGCGGCATCGGACGTCCGTCCACGTACGCGTCGACCATCTCGACGGTCCAGGACCGCGGATACGTGCTGCCGCGCGGTCAGGCCCTCGTCCCGAGCTGGCTCGCGTTCGCCGTGATCCGGCTCCTGGAGGAGCACTTCGAGTGGCTCATCGACTACGACTTCACCGCGGAGATGGAGGCCGACCTCGACGCGATCGCGGCCGGCGACAAGGACCGCGTCGCGTGGCTGACCCGTTTCTACTTCGGGGACGGGACGGGCAGCGAGGAGGGCGAGGGGCTGCGCCAGCTCGTGGACGACCTCGGCGAGATCGACGCGCGCGACATCAACTCGGTCCAGATCGGCGAGGGCATCCAGCTCCGCGTCGGCCGGTACGGTCCGTACGTCGAGGATCTCTCGGTCGAGGTCAAGGAGGGCGAGAACCCGCCGCGGGCCTCGGTGCCCGACGACCTGGCCCCCGACGAGCTCACGGTCGACAAGGCGCGCGAGCTCCTCGCCGCAGGCGCCGACGACGGCCGGATCCTCGGCACCGACCCGGAGTCCGGGAACCCGGTCGTGGCCCGCGCGGGACGCTACGGCCCGTACGTGACCGAGCAGCTCCCCGAGCCGAAGCTCGACGAAGGCCTGTCGGCCGCCGCGCTCAAGAAGGCCAAGGCCGCGCTGCCCAAGCCCCGCACGGCGTCGCTGCTCAAGGACATGAGCCTGGACACCGTGACGCTCGAGGACGCCCTGCGTCTGCTGTCGCTGCCGCGCGTCGTGGGCACGGACCCGGAGACGGGCGTCGAGATCACCGCGCAGAACGGCCGGTACGGCCCGTACCTCAAGAAGGGCACGGACTCGCGCACCCTCCCGTCCGAGGAGGCCATGTTCACGGTCACCCTCGAGGAGGCGCTCGAGCTGTACAAGCAGCCCAAGCGCGGCCGCGGAGCCACGGCCACCCCGCCGCTGCGGGAGCTCGGCGACGACCCGACGTCGGGCAAGCCCATCGTGGTCAAGGACGGGCGTTTCGGCGCGTACGTCACGGACGGCGAGACGAACCGGACGCTGCCGCGCGACCTGACGCCCGAGTCCATCACCCCGGAGAAGGCCATCGAGCTCCTCGCGGAGAAGCGCGCGGCCGGTCCGGCGAAGAAGAAGGCACCGGCGCGCAAGGCACCGGCCAAGAAGCCCGCCGCGAAGAAGGCCCCGGCCAAGAAGGCGACGGCCGAGAAGAAGTAGCGGCGGCGCCCCGGCGGCGGGGCCTTCCTCGTGGGGGCCGGAGCGCCGAGGTAGAACGTGCTGTGCGAGGTAGAACGCGGTGCGCACTACCTCGCACAGCACGTTCTACCTCGCTCCCTCGTCGGGAGGCCGACCGATCAGTGGTGCGTGTGCTTGACCGGTTCGGGCAGGCCCGCGTCCGCGCGGATCGAGCGCGACAGCCCCTCGATCGAGCGCAGCGCGTCGACGAGCTCGGGCACGCGGACCTCGAACGGCATCGCGTGGATGGTCTCGCCCGGGGCGGTCGCGGCCTCGGCGACGCGGCGCAGGTCGCCCACGTCGGCCGTCGTGAGGCCGATCTCGGTGAGCGTGTTGGGCAGCCCGACGCGCGTCGTGAACTCGACGAAGTCGCGGATCTCCTGCGAGGGCGCCCCCTCGAGCACGAGCTGGGTGAGCGAGCCGATGTTGACCTTCTGGCCGTGCGTGAGGCCGTGGGTCTGCGGCGCGGCCGTGAGCCCGTTGTGGATCGCGTGGGCCGCTGCGAGGCCGCCCGACTCGAAGCCCAGCCCGGACAGCAGGGTGTTGGCCTCGACCACGGCGTCGACCGCCGGCGTGACGAGGTGCTCCTTGACGGCCTCGATCGCGGGCAGCGAGTTCTCCCACAGGATCTGCCAGGAGAGCTCGGCGAGCGCGGTACCCGTGATGAGGGGCAGTCCGCCCGCCATGGTCGTCGCGTTGGCCTTGGCCACGGCGCGGGCCTCGATCCACGTGGCGAGCGCGTCGCCGATGCCCGCGACGAGGAACTTCACCGGGGCGTTCGCGACGAGCTGGGTGTCCACGAGGACCAGGTCGGGGTTGTGCGGGAAGAAGCGGTACTCCTCGAACGCGCCCTCGTCGGTGTAGATGACCGACAGCGCCGAGCAGGGCGCGTCCGTCGAGGCGACGGTGGGCACCGAGACCCAGCGGACGCCCTCGAGGTGCCCGGCGGCCTTGACCGCGTCGATCGTGCTGCCGCCGCCGATGCCCACGATCACGTCGGCGCCGGTCTCGCGGATGCGTCGGGCGAGGTGGTCGACGGCCGCCGCGGTCGCGTACGTGCCGAAGCCCTCGCGCTCGCGGCGCAGGTTCGCGGCCTGGAACGACTCGGCGACGGTGTCCGCGACGATCTCCCAGACCACGTCGTCGGCCACCAGGAGCGGCTTGGTGCCGATCGGGGCGACGAACTCACCGAGCCGGGACAGCGCGCCGCGCGACTGCACGTAGCGCAGAGGGCTGATGAGGGTGCGGATCGGGACCTCGGACATGGGGACCTCCTCGGAGTGCTGGACAGGACGTCGCCGGACCGGCGCGGAGGGTCGCTCCTCGCGGACCGCCGACACCTCGACGCTATGTCGGGGCAGGGCAGGGCGCCTGGTGGGGCCGTGTGACGTCCGTCGTCGTCCCGTCACGCGAGACGTGGTGCGTCAGTCGACCGTGACGGCCTCCAGCACGGGCAGCCGTGCGGCCCGGATGCCCGGCCAGACGCTCGCGACGAGCCCGATCACGACCGCCAGGCCCAGGACCGCGAGCACCTGCCCCCAGGGGACCGCGAGGCTCGTGAGCCCCTGCTCGGCGAGCACCCCGGGCAGGGCGGCGGCGATCGCGATGCCCGTGAGCACTCCCAGCACCGTCCCGTAGACCGCGGTCAGGACCGACTCGATCGTGATGATGCCCGCGAGCTGGAGGCGCCCGAGCCCCACGGCCCGCAGCAGCCCGATCTCCCGGGTGCGCTCGATGATCGACAGCGCGAGCGTGTTGACGATGCCCAGCAGCGCGATGACGATCGACAGCCCGAGCAGCGCGTAGAGGATCACCAGGACCTGGTCCACCTGGGCCGCGGCCGCGTTGGCGAGCTCCTCGCGGTCGAGCACCGAGACCACGAGGAAGGGCTTGACGGCCCCGGTCAGGGCGGCGCGCAGCTCGGTGGCCGAGGTCCCCGGGGCGGCCGTGACGTACACGGCGTACGTCGGGATCTCGGGGGCACCCACGACCGCGTAGGTCGCGTCGGCGAGCACCACGTCGGACGAGATCACCTGGGTGTCGACGATCGCCCCGATGCGCACGTCCTGCGTGCGGGCGCCGTCGTCGCTCGTCAGGGTCAGGGAGTCGCCGACCGCCCAGCCGTGGTCGCGCGCAGCGGTCCGGCGCACCACGGCCTCGCCGTCGGCGAGGGCCCGGTCGGGGTCGCCCTCGACCACGGGCGCGTCGAGCGCCTCGGTGAAGAACCCGGGCGGCACGACCGTGGCCCCGCTGGGCTCGCCGTCCACGTCGAGCGTCCCGAGCCGCAGGGGAAGCGCCTGCCCGACGGCGGGGAGCCCGGTCACGGCATCGGTGACCCCCGGCGGGAGCGCGCCCGTGGCGGCGGCGGCCTGGACCACGTAGTCGGCCCGCATCTGCTCGTCGACGATCGACCGGACCGAGGCCTGCGTCGAGGCCGCGATGACCCCGGTGGCGCTCACGAGCGCCATCCCGATCAACAGCGCCCCCGCGGTGTTCGAGGTGCGGCGGGGGCTGCGCGTGACGTTGCCGCGCGCGAGGCGCCCCAGCGGGCGGATCGCGGCCACGGCCGGCACGGCGAGCACCGTGATCACGGCGCCGGCGATCGCGGGGGACAGGACCAGGACGCCCACGAGCGCCGCGCTCGCGCCGACCGCGAGCAGGACCCGCGGGTTGAGGTCGTCGACCAGGGCCCACCCGGTCGGGTCGGCCGAGGCCGAGCTCCCGAGCCGCGAGGCCAGCACCAGCAGGCCCGCGCCGAGCACCGTCAGCACGAGCCCGACCACCGCGCGGGTGCCCGTCCCGCGGTCCGGTGCGACGTCGTCGTGCATGGCCTGGACCGGGGGAGTGAGGGCCGCGCGGCGGCCCGGGACCGCGGCCGCGACCACGCTCACCAGGACGCCCAGCGAGATCGCGACCACGACCGACGTCGCGCTCAGCGGCACGCGCCCCGAGAGCTCCATGCCCGTCGAGCCGAACACCGCGCGCAGCCCGCTGACCAGCACCCGGCCCAGCACGACCCCCGTCGCGGCCCCGAGGATCCCGACCGCGACGGCCTGCGCGAGGATCGACGCGAAGACCTGCGCGGGCGAGGCCCCGAGCGCCCTCAGCAGGGCGAACTCGCGCTGGCGCTCGCGCACCGACATCGCGAACGTGTTCGCGATGATGAACGCCCCCACGAACAGCGCGATGGCCGCGAAGACCAGCAGGAACGTCTCGATGAACCCGAGGATCTGCTCGACACCCTCGCGGGCCTCCTCACGCACGGCCTCGCCCGTGAGGGACTCCGCGCCCGCCGGGAGGACCTCGGCCACGCGCTCGGCGAGCTCCTGCTCGGACACGTCCCCGGCGGCGTAGACCGAGATCGTGGGGACCGTCCCGTCGGGGGCGTAGGTCGCGAGCGCGGTCGCCGGGTCGAGGCCCACCAGGATCGTGCCCGCCGCGGCCGCCTCGATCGCGAAGATTCCCGTGACCGTGACGGGCTGGGGAGCGCCCGCCAGGACCACGGTCGTGGTGGCCCCCGTGGTCAGGCCCGCCGCCGACGCGGCGCTCTCCTCGAGGGCGATCTCCGCCGCGCCCAGGGGCCACGCGCCGCTCGCGAGCGTCACCGTCGGCTCGTCGGGGCCCACCGCGATCCCGATGCTCGGCGGTCCCGACGTCGTGACAGCCGTGCCGTCCGCCGCGACCAGGACGATCGGACCCGACGCGTCGGGCACGGCGCGCGCGACGCCGTCGACCCCTGCGACCGTGTCCGCGAGCGAGACCGGGACCGGGGAGTGCGGCGTCCCGAACGTGCTGCCCGCGCTCGTCGTGTCGTCGATCTCCTCGGCACCGCGCACGTACACGTCGGCCACGAGGGTCGTCGCGATGATCTCGTCGAACGTCGAGGACAGCATCGCGCGGAACGTGAACGTCCCCACCACGAACGCGACCCCGAGCATCACCGCGAGCGTCGACAGCAGGAAGCGGACGAGGTGCGCCCGGACCCCGCGCAGCGCGACCCGCAGCATCAGTCCTCCTCCGCCTGCCCGAGCGCGTCGAGGATGTCGCGCCGCGTCGGGGCCGCGAGGTCGGCGGTGATCCGCCCGTCCGTGAGGAACAGGACCCGGTGCGCGTACGAGGCCGCGCGCGGGTCGTGCGTGACCATGACGACCGTCTGCCCCAGCTCGTCGACCGAGCGCCGCAGGAAGCCCAGGACCTCCGCGGACGAGCGCGAGTCGAGGTTGCCCGTGGGCTCGTCGGCGAACACCACGGACGGCCGCGAGACCAGGGCACGCGCGCACGCGACCCGCTGCTGCTGCCCGCCCGAGAGCTCGGCCGGACGGTGGTGCAGGCGGTCGCCCAGGCCCACGGCGCCCACGACCTCGTCGAACCACGCCCGGTCCACGGGGGCGCGGGCGATGTCGAGCGGGAGCGTGATGTTCTCCGCCGCGGTGAGCGTGGGGACCAGGTTGTACGACTGGAAGACGAACCCGATCCGGGTCCGCCGCAGGCCCGTGAGGCGCCGCTGCGAGAGGCGGCTCACCTCGGTCCCGTCGATCACCACCCGGCCCGACGTCGGGGAGTCCAGGCCGGCCATGCAGTGCATGAGCGTCGACTTGCCCGAGCCTGACGGCCCCATGATCGCCGTGAGCTCGGCCGCGCGGAAGTCGACGTCGACGCCGTCGAGGGCCCGCACGACCGTCTCGCCCTGCCCGTAGGTCTTCACGAGGTCGCGTGCCCAGGCGGCCGTCCCGTCCGGAGCGGTCGGGGACAGCGCGGGCAGCGGCGGGACGGCACCGGTTCCGGAGCGGGGAGGTGCGGGCAGGGCGGACGAGGACGGGGTGGGCTCCATCGGAGATCCCTTCGGTCGGAATGTCTCCATCGTGGCCCCTGGGGCGGGTGACGTGCGACACATCGGCCGAACTCGCGTCAAGACGTCGGCGTGGCGTGGTCCTCCCCGATACCACGGACCACCCGCCCGTGCGACCCGACGGCTCGACCCCCCTGCCCGCCGGGCACCACCCGAGGAGCCCACCATGACGAACCACACACAGGCCGGATCCCCCCGGCACGCGGCGGTGCTCGCCGTGCCCCCCACGACGGCTGCCCCCACGCTCGCGTGGCGCCTGCTGTCGACGGCGCTCGCGGCCCTGCTCGTGCTCGTGGGCGTCGTCGCGATGCCCCGCACGGCGTCCGCCGCCGAGCTCGACGCCATCAAGACGGTCACGATCACCCAGCCGTTGGACGAGGCCCACCTGTGGCAGTCGCTGCGGATCGAGGCCACGTGGGCCGTGCCCGACGGCTCGCACGCGGGGGACACGTTCACCCTGGCGTTCCCGCAGTCCCCCCGCGTGACGGGGTTCGCGCAGACGTTCGACCTCAAGACGCCCGCCGGTGCGGTCGTCGGGACGTGCGACGTCACGCAGGACGGTTTCGCGTGCACGCTCAGCCCCTACGTCGAGACCGCGACCAACGTCCAGGGCACGCTGTACTTCTACGCGCAGGTCAGCAGCGTCGGCGAGGGGGGGACGTTCACGTTCACCACGGGCAACGAGATGGTGATCGAGGTCCCCGTACCGGGCGGCGGCGTGATCCCGGGCAGCGGCTGGTCCGCCCCGGAGCAGCCCGTCAAGGGCGGCTGGGTCAGCACGGACGGCAGGACCGCCGTCTGGGAGGTCTACGTGCCGAGCGAGTTCCTGGCCGCCTCGGCGGGCGGTCCCGTGGTCGTGACCGACACCTACGACTCGCGGCTGACCATGCGCGACGACTCGCTCGTCGTCGCGTACGTCCCCCTGGCCGACTGGAACGACGGTGACTACGGCTCGAGCGCGGTGCGGCTCAGCCCGGGGACCGGTTACGTCTACACCCCGGACGTGGCCGGCTCGTCGTTCGACCTGACGTTCGTCGACCCCGTGACGGACGGTTCGCGCATGTACATCTTCACGTACCGGATGTCGTTGCCCGCGGGTGTGCAGGACGGTGACACGTTCGCCAACCAGGTTGCGGGCAGCACCGGCTGGGACGACCAGCGCGTGCTCGAGTACGCGGCCGCCGGTGGCGACGGCAGCGGCGACGGCAACGGCGAGCTCCGCCTGACCAAGCGCGTCACGGGCGAGGCCGCGACGTCGGTCCCGGCGGGCACCGCGTTCACCGTGGACTACACGACCGACCGGAACGGAGCGACGACGTCGGGCAGCCTCACGGTGACCGACGGTGCGACCGTCACGATCCCCGGCCTCGCCGCCGGGACCGTGGTGACGCTGAGCGAGGTCTCGCCCGCCGCGATCGACGGCGTGACCTGGGGCGAGCCCGTGTTCTCGGGCGAGGGCGTGACCCCGGTCGAGGGTGGCGCACAGGTCACGGTCGGCGCGGAGGGCGTGGTCGAGGTCGCGCTCGACAACCCGGTCACCCCGGTGGACCCGCCTGTCCCGCCAGCCGCGCCGGTGCCGCCCACCGCGGTGCCGCCCACCACGGTGCCCCCCGTCACGACGCCGCCTGCGGCGGTCGTCCCGCTGACCAAGGCCCCGACGGTCAGGGCGACTCCCCAGGCGACGAAGAAGCCCGCGCGTGGTGCGCTCGCCACGACGGGCGCGACGGTCGGCCTGGCTGCCGGTGCGGCCGCGCTGCTGGTCGGCACCGGGGTCACGCTCGTGGCGCTGCGTCGTCGGGGGGCGACCTCCTGACGACGGCCTGAGCGCAGCAGCCCCGCGACGGCTCCTGGGGCGACCGGTCGATCGACCGGTCGCCCCAGGGGCCGTGGCGGGGGGGCGCAGCCCGGTCGCAGTAGCGTGGACGCATGGTCTCTCACGCAGTGGTGAACGTGCTCGACGCCGTACCCGACCCGGGTGACGCCCCGCCCGTGCGCTGGGGGATCCTGGGCGCGGGGAAGATCGCGGGCTCGTTCGCGGACGAGGTCCGGGCCTACACGCAGGGGCACGTGGCGGCCGTGGGTTCGCGCGACGAGCACCGGGCACGGGACTTCGCGCAGCGGCACGCGCCGTCGGCGACCGTGCACGGTTCGTACGAGGCCCTCGTCGCGGACCCCGACGTGGACGTCGTGTACGTCGCGACCCCGCACTCGCACCACCGCGAGCACGGGTTGCTCGCGGTCGCGGCGGGCAAGCCCGTCCTCATGGAGAAGGCGTTCACGCGCAACGAGGCCGAGGCGCGCGAGGTCCTGGACGCGGCGCGGGCCGCGGGCGTGTTCGTCATGGAGGCGATGCTGACGCGGCACCTGCCGCACGTCGCGGCGATCCGCGCGCTGGTCGCGCAGGGGGAGATCGGCGAGGTCCGGTCGGTCACGGCGTCCTACGGGTCGAACGCCGCGTACGACCCGTCCCACCGCCTGTTCGCGCCCGAGCTCGCGGGCGGCGCGCTGCTGGACATCGGGATCTATCCGCTCGCGTTCGCGACGGACCTCCTGGGCATGCCCGACGACGTCACGGCGGTCGGTCTGCAGGCTCCCACCGGGGTGGACGCCCAGTCGACCGTGGTGCTGCGGTACGGGGACCGCGCGACGGCCACGCTCGCCTCGTCGGTCCTGGCGCAGTCGGCGACGTCGCTGGTGATCGCGGGAACGGGAGGGCGGATCGAGGTCGTCGACCGTTTCATGGTGCCCACGGCCTTCAGCGTGGTCTGGGCCGACGGCGCGCGCCGCGACTACGACGGGTACGCGCCCGGGGCCAAGCAGTACGAGGCGGCCGAGGTCGCGCGCTGCCTCGCGGCGGGGCTCACGGAGAGCCCGCGTATGACGTGGCAGGACACGCTCGACCTGATGCGGGTCATGGACCGGGCGCGTGCGCAGCTGGGGGTCGTGTACCCGGGCGAGTAATCGCTCGCCGGTGCCGAGAACGGGGTTGAGGTCGTTCTGGCGTCCCGAACGGCCTCGGCCGGGCGGTTCGACCGCGCGGAACCTCGTCCTCGGCACGTCGGCCGCGCGACCACACCTCGGGCAATACCCCGTGGCAGCGCTCTCACGGGGTTAGCGTGAACCCATGAGCAACGACGCCCGCGAAGCGGCACCGACAGTCCAGCCCGCCTCCCTGCCCCACCTCGCGGCGACCGCCGCCGACCTGCCCGAGGTGATCTCCGGCGTCGTGCCCGACCCGCGGACCGCTCCCACCGTCCGCTGGGGGATCCTGGGCGCCGGGAACATCGCCGGGTCGTTCGCCGAGGCCGTGCGCGACCACACGCGCGCACGCGTCGTGGCCGTGGGGTCGCGCGACCGCGTCCGCGCCGAGCGCTTCGCGACCGAGCACGGCATCCACACGACGCACGCCGACTACACCGAGCTCGTCGAGGACCCGCAGGTCGACGTCGTGTACGTCGCGACCCCGCACTCGCACCACCGGGACCACGCGCTGCTGGCCATCGCGGCGGGCAAGCACGTCCTCGTCGAGAAGGCGTTCACGCGCAACGAGGTGGAGGCGCGCGAGATCCTCGACGCCGCGCGGGCCGCGGGCGTGTTCGTCATGGAAGCCATGTGGACCCGGTTCCTGCCGCACGTCGCGGCGCTGCGCGCGGTGATCGCGCGCGGTGAGATCGGCGAGATCGTCAACGTGAGCGCCGACCACGGCCAGTTCTTCCCGTTCGACCCCGAGCACCGGCTCTACGCGCCCGACCTCGCGGGCGGCGCGCTGCTCGACCTGGGCGTGTACCCCGTGTCCTTCGCGCACGACGTCCTGGGGGCGCCGTCGTCGGTCACCGCGGTGGGGGCGCTCACGGAGACGGGAGTCGACGGCCAGCTCGGCATCACGCTCGGCTACGGCCGGGCCATGGCCACGCTGTCGACGACCCTGTGGTCCCAGACCCCCAACGTCGCGTCGATCTCCGGGACCGCCGGGCGCATCGAGATCGAGGGCACGTTCTACGCCCCGACGTCGTTCCGCGTGGTCCGGCACGACGGCGCGCAGTGGCGCTACGAGGGCTTCCGCGGCGAGGGCAAGCAGTACCAGGCGGCCGAGGTCGCGCGCTGCCTCGCGGCCGGCCTGACCGAGAGCCCGCGCATGACGTGGCAGGACACGCTCGACGTCATGCGGACCATGGACGAGGTCCGCCGCCAGACGGGCGTGGTCTACCCGAACGAGTGATCTGGGTGTCGAGACACCCGGGTGGGGGGGGGGGGGGGGGGGGGGGGGGGGGGGGGGGGGGGGG
>NZ_JACSQE010000014.1:0-24096 GCF_014836745.1 Oerskovia gallyi | reverse complement strand
GGGTTGAGGTCGTTCTGCCCGTGAGAACGACCTCAACCCCGTTCTCGACACCGCGGGGTGGCGGGGGAGGGTGCGGGGCTAGCTCGCGGTCGGCTCGTCCGTGTGCTCGACGACGTAGCTGCGGCCGTCGGGGCCCGTCACGTACTCGAAGCGCGTCTTGAGCTCGCGGTCGCGCTCGGCCTCGGCCGCGGAGACGCCGCGCCCGGGCGAGCCCTGCTTCCCGACCTGCGCGGGGCCGAAGATCGGCAGGAAGGTCTCGGTCATGCGCAGGCCCAGGGGGCGTCGTCGCTGCTTGTCGGCCATGCGCCTCTCCTCTCGCGAACGGTGCAAGTCGATGGTGCACCAATGATTGGTGTACCAAGCATAGGGGAGAACTGGCTACCATGACGACATGACCACCTCGCTCGAGAGCGCCCCGCTGCCCGGCACCGACCCGCTCGCGCTCGAGTCCCAGGTCTGCTTCGCGCTGTCGGCCGGCGCCCGCGCGATGGTCGCCATGTACAAGCCGCTGCTCGAACCCCTGCGCCTGACCCACCCGCAGTACCTCGTGATGCTCGCGCTGTGGCAGGACGCCGCGGCCGGCGAGCGCACCACGGCCACGTCCCTCGCCGAGCGGCTCCACCTGGACCCCGGCACGCTCTCCCCGCTCGTGCGGCGGCTCGAGACCACGGGGTACCTCATGCGCTCGCGCAACGAGCACGACGGTCGCGTCGTCGACGTCACGCTGACCCCGGCCGGGCGCGAGCTCCGCGCGCGGGCCGAGAAGGTGCCGCCCGCGATCACCGCCGCGACGGGGCTGACGCTCGACGAGCTCGTGGAGGTCCACGCCGCGGCCTCCAAGGTCGTGTCCGCCGCGCTGCGCGCGGGCGTCATCTAGCTCAGGCCCCCGGGACCGTCCCCGGCGACATGTCGTACGTGACCCACGGGGTCGCGGTCGCGACCGAGTCGTAGAGCCGCCGCGCCGTCGCGTTCGCCGGGTCCGTGATCCAGCGCACGACGCTCGCCCCGAGGTCCCCGGCATGCACCCCGACGGCCCCGAGCAGCAGGCGCCCGACCCCGGCACCACGCGCCGCCTCCGCGACGAACAGGTCGTCGAGCCAGCACCCGTGCGAGCCGTCGAGCGGGCGCTCGAACGTCCGCAGCACCGCGAAGCCGCCCAGGCGCGTCCCGTCCGTGGCGACCAGGCCGCGGACCCCCGAGGCGCCGTCGTGCAGCCAGGACCAGACCAGGGCGTCCCGCGCCGCGTCCGCGGGCAGCTCGTAGAACGCGCGGTAGCCCGCGTACAGGTCGAGCCACTCGAGCTCGTCGTCGAGGAGGACGGGGCGCACCCGCCAGGTCGTCGTCACGGCGACACCGTACCCACCCGGAGCCCGCCTCTGCGGGCGCGTCCCAGGCGTGCCTAGGGTGGCGCGATGAGTTCTCCCAGCGTCTCCCACCCACGAACGGCCCGAGCGCGCGGCCTGGCCGCCGGCGCGCTCCGGCAGTGGCACCTGCACCCCCGGTGGGCGATGGCACTGCGCGGCGCCGTGGCCGCCGCCGTCGCGTGGGTCGTCGGGATCGTCCTGCCGCAGCCCTTCTCCGACTACCCGTACTACGCGCCGCTCGGTGCCGTCGTCGCGACCACGAGCACCGTGGCCCGGTCCGTCCGGGAGTCCTTCCAGGCGGTCGGTGCGATCGTCGTCGGGGCGCTCGTGGCCCGTGGTGCGGACCTGGTGCTCGCGCCCAGCGCCCTGTCGATCGCGCTCGTCGTCGCCGTCGCGATCCTTGTCGCGGGGTGGGGGCTCCTGGGAGACATGGGGTCGTGGGCCGTGACCTCGGCGCTGTTCGTCCTGATCATCGGGAACGCGGACAAGGTCGGGTACATGGGGGCGTACATCGGGCTCGTCCTGGTCGGGTCGCTGGTCGGGATCGGGATCAACCTGCTCTTCCCGCCGCTGCCGCTCGCGGCGTCCGACGTCGAGCTCGACCGCCTCAGGAGCGCGCTCGCGGACCAGCTCGACCACCTCGCCGACGGGCTCGACAGCGACGTCGCGCCCTCTCCCGAGGAGTGGGACGACCGGCGTCTGCTCCTCGGTCCGGTGGTCGACCGGTCGCAGCGGTCGGCCGAGCAGGCGCGCGAGGCGGCACGCATCAACCGCCGGGCCCGCCGGTACGCCGAGGCGACCCGGGCGCAGGGCTCCCAGGCAGCAGCGCTGGGCGTCACGTCGTCGGCCGTCGGGGACCTGACGCGCCTCGTCACCGGGTGGGAGAGGCAGGACCTCGACGACCTCGCGTTCGGCGAGTCCCTGCGACCCCTCGTGCGCGATGCCCTGCGTGCGTACGCGGACGCCGTGCGGTCCACGGTCGGGGCGCTCGCGGAACCCGAGGCGCTCGACCGCGTCCGGGACACGACCGAGCGGTTGCGACGCGCCGTGCGCGACGTGCGCAGCGGCTCGGACGAGGACTACTTCGTCGCGGGGGCGACCGTGCTCGCGATCCGGCGCGGGGTCGCGGCGCTGGGCGGGGAGTAGGTCCCCGTCAGGCGTCGGTCACGCTGATCGACCCGTCCTGCCCGACGGCGAAGCGCACCGTGTCGAGACCGCTCGCCCCGGCGTCGGGAGCCACGGCGGCCTGCGCGAGCTGGGCGAGCGTGTGCGTGCCCTCGACCACGAGCACCGCGCACCCCGCGGCCCGGCCCGCGGCGACCCCGGCGGGCGCGTCCTCGACCACGAGGCAGCGCGACGGGTCGACGCCGAGCCGCTCGGCGCCCAGCAGGAACGGGTCCGGGTCGGGCTTGCCGTGCGTGACGTCGTCGGCCGTGACCACGACCGCGGGTGGCACCAGGCCTGACGCCCCGATGCGCGCCGCCGCGAGCGGGCGCGTGCACGACGTGACGATGGCCTGGCGCGTCGCGGGCAGCGACGCGAACGCGTCGACCGTGCCCGGGAGGATGCGCACGCCCTCGGTGTCGTGGAGCTCGAGGTCGTGGATGCGGTGGTACGCCTCCTCGACCAGGTCGGCGGGCAGGAGGCGCGCGATGAACGTCCTCGCCGGGGTGCCGTGCTCGATCTGGAACGTGTCCGCGTCCGGCAGGCCGTACTCGTGCGCCCAACGGCGCCAGTTCCGGTCGACCGCGGGCACCGAGTCGATCAGGGTGCCGTCCATGTCGAACAGGATCGCGTCGAACGTGCGCCCCGCGAACGCGACGCCGGGGCTCGGGAGCGCGGGGGAGTCGGGGAGGCCAGGACCGGGTACGGGGAGGACGGACATGCCACCGAGGCTACCGGCCGTGTCGTGCGGCCCGTCCCGTGCCGTGCGACCTTCCCTTGTCGGGTGGCCCGACTATCGTGGGCGCGTGAGCACACCCGGTTACTTCATCTCGTTCGAGGGCGGCGACGCCGTCGGCAAGTCCACCCAGTCCCGACTCCTGGGGGAGTGGCTGGGCGAGCTGACCGGCCGCGAGGTCGTGCTGACGCGTGAGCCCGGCGGCACCGAGCTGGGCGTCGAGCTGCGACAGGCCGTGCTGCACGGCCGGGACATGGACGCCCGCACCGAGGCCCTCATCTACGCGGCGGACCGCGCGCACCACGTCGCGCACCTGGTCCGGCCCGCGCTCGAGCGCGGCGCCGTGGTCGTCACGGACCGCTACCTCGACTCGTCGGTCGCCTACCAGTCGGGTGGCCGTGAGCTGGGCGTCGACGAGGTCGAGCTCATCTCGCTGTGGGCCGTGCAGGGGCTCATGCCGCACGTGACAGTCCTGCTGGACCTCGACCCCGCGGTCGCGGCCGAGAGGCTCCAGGGGAAGCCCGACCGTCTGGAGAGCGCGGGGATCGACTTCCACCGCCGCACCCGCGAGGCGTTCCTCTCGCGCGCCGCGGCGGACCCCGAGCGGTGGGTCGTGATCGACGCGACCGCGTCGATCGACGACATCCAGGCCCAGATCCGGGTCGACCTCGCGGCCCGGCTCGAGCTCACGCCCGTGGTCGAGGAGGCCGAGGACACGGTCGAGGCGCTGCCCGACGACGGGTTCGACGACTCCGACTCCGCGATCGGCTACGCCCCGGACCTCGCGGACCTGCCGGTCACGCGCCCCGTGACGCACCCGGCGCCCGGTCCCGCCGCCGAGACGGCCGCGCCGTGACGGTCTGGGACGACGTCGTCGGGCAGGAGCACGCGGTCGAGATGCTCTCGGCCTCGGCGACCGACCCGGCGGCCATGACGCACGGCTGGCTCCTGACCGGCCCGCCCGGCTCGGGCCGGTCCAACGCGGCCCGGGCGTTCGCGGCCGCGCTGCAGTGCGAGCAGGGCGGGTGCGGGGTGTGCCAGGCGTGCACGACCACGCTCGCGGGCACGCACGCCGACGTGAAGATCGTCGCGACGGAGAAGGTGACGATCACGATCGACGAGGTCCGTGACCTCGTCGGCGTCGCGAGCCGCCGCCCGTCGCAGGGGCGCTGGCGCGTCATCATCGTCGAGGACGCCGACCGCATGGCCGAGCGGACCACGAACGTCCTGCTCAAGGCCATCGAGGAGCCGCCGCCCCGCACGGTCTGGATCCTGTGCGCGCCCAGCCCGCAGGACGTCCTGGTGACGATTCGGTCCCGCTGTCGCGGGGTCGCCCTGCGGGTCCCGCCGGTCGAGGCCGTCGCACGGCTGCTCGTCGCACGGGACGGCGTCGACCCGGTCGTCGCCGAGGCCGCGGCGCGTGCCGCCCAGAGCCACATCGGCCTCGCCCGGCGCCTGGCCCGGGACGGCAAGGCGCGCGAGCGCAGGTCGTCGGTGCTGTCCCTCGCGCGCCGGATCCGTGGCGTGGGGGACGCCGTGGTCGCCGCGGGCGAGCTCGTCGAGGTCGCGCAGGCCGAGGCCAAGGCCGCGACCGAGGAGCGCGACGCGATCGAGAAGGCCGAGCTCCTGCGCGCCCTGGGCGTCGAGGCGGGCGGCACCATGCCGCCCCGGCTCCGGTCCCAGCTCACCGACCTCGAGAAGGACCAGAAGCGTCGCGCGACCCGTCACCAGCGCGACGTCCTGGACCGCTCGATGCTGGACCTGCTCTCGCTCTATCGCGACGTGCTCGTGGTCCAGCTCGGCGCGCAGGTCGACCTCGTCAACGCCGAGCTCGCGGAGACCGTGCAGGCGCTCGCGGAGGACTCGACGCCCGAGCAGACCGTGCGTCGCATGGACGCGATCGGCGTGGCGCGCGAGCGGCTCGGCGGCAACGTGGCGCCGCTGCTCGCGCTCGAGGCCATGGCGATCGCGCTGCGCCCGCAGGGATGAGCGGGCCCGCCGGTCCGGCACCGGCAGAGGGGCTGCGGACGCTGGCGCTCTCGCTGCTCGTCGGCGCGCCGTACTCGACGGACGGTGTGCCTGCGGGGCTGGTCTGCGCGTCCTGGCCCGCCCCCGCGACGCACTGAGGCGCATCAGCCGGGGCTGGACGCAGCCCCGGCCCTCCGGGAGGATGTGGCGACCCGCCCAGCGACGAGAGCGAGACCATGGCCGACAGTGCTCCCCCCAGGACGTCCGCCCGGCGTGAGGCCCGCGCCCGCGACGAGAGCAAGGCTGGTGCGCTCGCCCTGACGGGCGCGGTGATCGCCGGGGGCCTCGCGCTGATCCACCTCGTCAACGGCTTCACCCGGCCGCTCGGGCTCGTCGACGTGCGCGTGGTCGACGCGGCCAGGGTCACCGGCGCCGCGGAGGTCGGGACCGACCAGGTCGGGGTGACCGCCGTCCTGGGCCAGGCCCTGCCGATGACCGACGTCTACCTCCACCGCCCCCTGGACAAGATCGACCTGATCGCGTTGTTCGCGCTGGTCGGTGTGGCACTGTTCCTCACCTACCTGCTCGCCCGGCGGGGCCCGCGAGGTGCGCGCGCGGTCCTGGACGGTACGGCGACGGCCCGGTGGCTCGGCATCGCGCTCGTCGCGGTGGGCGTCGTGCCCGCGCTCGCCCAGGAGCAGGGGACGCTCGTGCGCCTCGCCGACGCCGGGCTCTCGGACCTCCTCGCCCCGGCCTACCCGGACCTCGGCTGGGGGTGGATCGTCGCGGGGATCGGCGTGACGTTCGTCGTCCCGGCCCTGCGAAAGGCGTCGCGTCGGGGACGCGACTGACCCTCCGGGAGCCGCGCGACGTTCACCCGATCGTCGTGCGAGCGCCCCGCCGGGGACACCGTGGCGCCGGACGCCGGGGCTAGCGTCGCGAGCGACAACGCACCGGACCACCGGAAAGGGCACTTCGACGATGACCCTCACACTGACGCTCGTCCGCCACGGCCAGACCGTCCTCAACGCCCGCCGCCACCTGCAGGGCGCGTGCGACTCGCCGCTCACCCGGACGGGCCGAGCGGGGGTGCGCGTCACGGCGCAGCACCTCTCGCGCCACGAGTTCGCCGCCGCCTACTCCTCGCCCCAGGGGCGCGCCGTCCTCACGGCGATCGAGATCCTGCGCCACCACCCCGAGCTCACGCTCACGGTCGACGAGGACCTGCGCGAGCTGTCCTTCGGGGCCTTCGAGCGACGACCCGAGCGCGAGCTCGACGCGGTCGTCCCGTGGAGCACCCTCGTGCCCGCGGTGCTCGCCGGCACCCATCCGGGTATCGGCGGGGGAGAGCCCGGTGCGGAGTTCATGGCGCGCGTGCGAGCGGTCCTCGGTCGGATCGTCGCGGCGCACGACGACGCGGCCGGCCCGGGCGCGGACCGTGACGAGCACGTGCTCGTCGTGGGCCACGGGCTGACGCTCGGCGCGATGCTCGCGACGATCGACCCGGCCGGGCTCGTCGCACTGCCCAACGCCTCGGTCTCGACGGTCGAGGTCACGGACGGCGTCGCGCGAGTGGTCGCCGTGGGGATCGACGCCGCCGGGCACGGGGCGGTCGCTGCGCGGCCTGCGCCGGCGGCGGCGCCCCTGTCCGCCTGAGGTCCGCCGGGCGCCTCGCCCGGTGAGGCGTACGTCACTCCTGCCCCGGAACGGGTGCCCAGGTCATCCGACGTTCAGGTACCCGACATGTCGGGCCACCTCCGGTTCACACCGGTTTCCTACGGTCCAGCGGAACCCCCCACGACCGGGAAAGACCGGAGGAACCCGCATGTCCCTGACCAGACGACTCACCGGCTGCGTCGCCGTGGTGTCGATCGGCCTCACCACGGCCGTCGGCACCGCGGCCGTCGCGACGGCCGGCGCACCGACAGCGCCCGCGGCATCCGCGGCACCGACGGCTCTGCACCAGGCCGCCGAGAGCACACCGTTCCCCCTCTTCGTCTCCGAGCTCGCCCCGGACAACACCGGCGTCGACGACTTCGAGTACGTCGAGCTCTTCAACCGCTCGGACGCGCCGGTGGACCTGACGGCCGCGGGCATCGGGCTCGCGTACACGTACGCCGACTCGGACGACCGTTCGCGCGACGTGCCGCTGAGCATCCCGGCGGGCACGGTCGTGCCGGCCGGGCAGGCCGTGGTCCTGTGGCTCGACTACACGTCGGGCAACGTCGACACCTCGGTCCGCACCGAGCAGGACTTCCGCGACCACTACGCCGCCGCGGGCGCGACCGCGAGCGACTACCAGCTCGTGCGCGTGAGCGGCCAGGCGGGCATGGCCAACGGCGGGGACCGCGGCATCCGCGTCCTCGGGCCCGACGGCGCGTCCCCCGCCTGGTCGTTCTACCCGGCCGGGTCCGTCGCGGCCGGGCGCACGGCGCACTTCCAGGTGCCGGCCACGGGTGCGGCGTCCGCGGTGCTGCTCGAGGCGAAGGGCGTCCCGTCACCGGGAGTCGTCGCGCCCGAGGCGCTCGTCCCGCCCGTCACTCCCGACCCGGAGCCCAGCCCCGAGCCGACGGACCAGCCGACCGAGCCGACCGAGCCCACGCCCGGCCCGAGCGAGACACCGACCGACCCGCCCACGACCGAGCCCGCGCCGGGGAACGGCGCGCACCTCCAGGTGACGGAGCTGCTGCCCGACTCCTCGAACGTGGGGACCGGCGACGGCTACGAGTTCGTCGAGCTGTACAACGCGTCGAACACCCCCGTGGACTTCGACGACTACACGCTGAACTACCTCTACCCGCTCGACGACCTGACCAACAGCCAGGTCGTGGAGTGGCCGGCCGTGCCGGGCGACGTCGTCGTGCCCGCGGGCGGGACGCTCGTGCTGTGGGTCAAGAACGGCCAGAACGACCACCTGACCGGGGCCGACTTCAACGCGAAGTTCGGTACGCACCTCGTGGCCGGGACCGATCTCCTGGAGATCCACTCGGGCGGCATGGCCAACGCCTCGCCCCGCGGGCTGGAGATCACGACCCGCACGGGCTTCGCGCTCAACCGCGCCTACTACAACCTGGGCGGCGCCAAGGACCCGGTCGCGGACCAGGGCATCCAGTACGCGGCCGACGCGGCCGACGCCATGGTCCAGCGCAAGACCGGCGTGAGCGCCGCGACGCCCGGCGCGGTCTCCGCCGCGCAGAAGCCCGCCGCGCCCGTCGAGGTCCCGGCCGACACGGCCGCGCCGACGGTCGAGGACGCGACCCCGGCGCAGGTCGACCCGGCCGACGAGCTCGCGATCGAGGCGACCGTGACCGACGACGTCCAGGTGCGCTCGGTGCGCCTGCTGCTACGCAGCGACGTCGACGCCGACTACCAGCGGATCGACCTGGCGGCGGGCCTCGCCGCCGACGGCTCCGGTGCCCGGACCGCCTTCCGGCACGCGATCCACCCGGCCGACCTCACGGGCAAGCGCTGGTACGAGTACGTGCTCGTCGCCTCGGACGGCACGCACGAGACCCGGACGGCCCCGCGCCGGATCGAGATCACGGGCGTCGACACGGCGCCCGTGCGCCTGAGCGTGGCCGAGGGCGAGTTCGTCACGGGCATGACGCCTGTCGCGGCCGCGGGCGACACGTACCCGAGCCCGCTGTCGCTCACGATCGACGGCACGAGAGCCACCCCCGTCGCCCCCGCGCTCGAGGACGAGCCCGTCTTCGCGTTCGAGGCCGGTGGCGTCAACACCTTCTTCCGCAACGGCGTGCTGTCGGGCGGCGAGGTGCTGAACATCTTCGACGACGGCATCTACGAGGGCTACGAGACGATCGCGACCGACGTGCCGCTGCGCATGGTGCGCCAGGGCGACGAGCTCGTCGTGAGCGTCTACGCAGGCACCAAGGCCGCCCCGGAGATCGACCCCCACGAGAACAACGACGACTTCCAGATCAAGAACCTTCGCCTGGTCCTGCCCGACGGCCGTACGCTGCGGCCCGCCGGGTACGACGACCCGACCAGGGTCCTCCAGATGGGTGACAGCGCGGGCAAGCTCGACTTCTTCGACGCCCGCTTCACGCTCCCGGACGACGCCTTCACCGCGGTGTCGCACTCCTGGGACACCACGGCCGCGGCCGACGGCGAGCACACGGTCGCCGCGACGGACGGTACCGACTCCGCACGGGCCACCGTGGTCGTCGACAACACGAGCCCGGTCATCACGACCGACGCCGTGGACGGCACGGACTACCGCGGCGAGTTCACGCTCGACGCGTCCGCGACGGACGCGGGCTCGGGGCTCGCGTCGCTCACCGCGACGCTCGACGGCCAGGCCGTCACCCTCCCGTACGCGACGTCCTCGCTCGTCCTGCCCGACGGCGAGCACACCTTCGCGCTGACGGCGCGCGACGCCGTCGGGAACCGGAGCGAGCGGACCGTGACCTTCACGACCCCCGTCGAGAACCCCGGCTCCGAGGCCGTCTCGCCCGCGGGCGGCACGACGGTCGAGGGCGACGAGGTCGAGCTGCGCGCCAAGGTCACCGACCCGAGCGGCGACCGTCTCGACGTCTCGTTCCGCGAGGGCTACCGGCTCGACGACGAGGACGCGGCGGTCGTGACGTCGTCGGGCACGACGCGCGTCGCTGCCGACACCGCGCTCGCCCGTCCCGGTCCGGGCGTGCGCGTCGGCGACCCGGCACGAGCAGACGGCGCGACCACGTCCTCGGACGCGGAGTTCCCCTACCGGACCTACCAGGTCACGATCCCCGAGGACGCGGGCGAGGACTACGCGACCCGCCTCACGTGGGACGGGTCTGCCAACGCCGACGCCAAGGTGCTCCTGTACGTGCTCAACACGGCGACGGGCGACTGGGACGAGGTCGACCGGCACGTCACCGCGGCCGGGGCGACCGGGGCGACCGGGCCCGAGGCATTCACCCTCGCCGCGACCGTCCCCGCGAAGGACCACGCGCGCGACGGCGTCCTCACGGTGCTCGTGCAGCACTCCGAGGGCTTCGCGGGCGAGGACCTCTCGACGCGCCAGACGCCCGTGACCCCGAACCACCCCGAGGACACGCCGCGATCGTCGTACGACTTCACGCTCGGCTGGGAGTCCGACACCCAGTACTACAACGACTCCTACTACGACCGGCAGCTCGACATCCACGACTACTTCCTGGACCAGCGCGAGGCGACCAACCTCCAGTACGTGTTCCACACGGGCGACATCGTGGACAACCACACCCAGCCCCACCAGTGGGCCAACGCGGACGCGGCGTACTCGATGCTCGACGACGCCGGCCTGCCCTACGGGGTGCTCGCGGGCAACCACGACGTGGGCCACAAGGAGATCGACTACGGGCCGTACTCGCAGCTCTTCGGCGAGGCCCGCTACGCGGCCAACCCCTGGTACGGCGGCTCGTACCAGGACAACCGCGGGCACTACGACCTGGTCACCGCGGGCGGCATCGACTTCCTCATGCTCTACATGGGCTGGGGACCAGGCGACGACGAGATCGCGTGGATGAACGAGGTCCTCGCGCGCTACCCCGAGCGCGAGGCGATCATCAACCTGCACGAGTACATGCTCACGACCGGTGGCCTGGGACCCGTGCCGCAGCGCATCTACGACGAGGTCGTGGCGACCAACCCGAACGTCAAGATGGTCTTCTCCGGCCACTACCACGACGCGTTCACGCGCGTCGACGCGTTCGACGACGACGGTGACGGCGTGACCGACCGCTCGGTCCACCAGATCCTCTTCGACTACCAGGGTCTCCCCGAGGGCGGCCAGTCGTTCCTGCGCCTGCTCCAGTTCGACAACCAGGGGCGGACGATCCACGCCCGGACGTACTCGCCGTACCTCGACCGGTACGGGTCCGACGACCCGTCGCTCGCGCCCGAGCACCAGGACTTCGTGATCCCGTACGCGGCGCTCGGCATCGAGCCGCGGACCAAGACCCTCACGTCGGACGGCTTCACGGCCGAGGTGCTCATGACGCGGTCCATCGCCGAGTTCGACGACGTCGAGAGCGGCACCGAGCTGTCCGCGACGTGGCAGCGCCCCGGCGCGGGCGAGCACGGCTGGTACGTCGTGACCGCCGACCCGTACGGCGGCACCGACTCCTCCGAGGTGTACCTGGTGAACTTCGCCGAGGTCACCCCGGGCGGCGACGGCGACGGCGGTTCGACGGGTGGTACGGGCGGTGCGGGGGCCGGCGGCTCGACGACCGACCCGGCCACGGGAGCCGGCACCGGCGGGGGCGCCGACAAGGGCCTCGGTTCCCGGCTGCCCACGACCGGCACCCCGGCGGGTCTCCTCGTCGGGCTCGCGCTGCTGCTCGTCGCGGGCGGCAGCGCGCTCGTCGCGCGCAACCGCCGCGCGGCCCGCGCCACCGCGAGCGGGTCGGGCGACGGCGGGCAGTAGCCCACCACGCCCACGCCCGACGGCGCCGCTCGCCTTCTCAGGCGAGCGGCGCCATCGGGCCGTCGGGGCAGGGTAGGGACCCGCACGAGCGCGGGGGCCGCGACCTGTTGCGCCCCGACCCGGCGTGCCTACCATCGGAAAGATGGGACTCTGGGGGAGGGCAGCCCGCAGGGGTGCACTGGGGAGCGTCGACGCGATGGCACAGGACACGAAGGACGAGAAGGACCAAGGGCTCGTGGCGGCCCTCCTGGCAGGAGGGCGGCAGCCCGTCGCGCGGTACACGCTCGACGTGCCCGCCGGCCGGTGGTGGTGGTCCGACGAGCTGTTCGAGATGCACGGCTTCGCGCCCCACGAGGTGGTCCCGACCACCCAGCTCATGCTCGCCCACAAGCACCCCGACGACGTGACCCGGGTGGCCGGCGTCCTCGCCGACGTCACGCGCACCGGCGACCCGTTCAGCTGCATGTACCGGATCGTCGACGCCACCGGGAGGACCCGGATCCTCGGGGTGGTCGGCCAGGGCGACGTCGACCCGGAGACCGGTGAGGTCACGCAGGTCGCGGGCTACTTCATGGACCTCACCGACTCGCAGGAGGCCTTCGCCCAGGCGCACGCGACCCGCGCGGTCTCGGCGTCCGCGGCCCGCAGGGCGACGATCGAGCAGGCCAAGGGCGCACTCATGGTCGTCTACGGCCTCGACGACGACGAGGCGTTCGAGGTGCTCCGGCACCACTCGTCGGTCACCAACGAACCCGTCCGTGAGCTGGCGGCGCGCCTGCTCGGGAGCCTCGCGGGCGGTCACGACGGGGCGTCGCTCACGCGGGAGGACCTGGACCACTTCTTCGAGACGCCCCGGCCACCGTCGCCGGCGAGCCAGGTGGGCTAGGGGCGCTCCGCCGTCGGGCTGTCTCCGCCGGAGAGCGTGCCCCCTCCGGCGGTGGGCGAACGCCCCTCGTCGGTGGACGCGCGCCGCGAGAGGCCGACGTCCCCCAGGATGACCGCGAGCAGCACACCGTTCGAGACCCAGTTGATCGCGAGCGGCGACAGCACGGGGTACGAGAGGTAGAGCAGGCCCAGCGCGAGGACGCCTGCGACGTGCGGCACCGACCACGACCCGCCCGTCGCGCGCCGGAACAACGTGTTCCCCACGAGGTAGACCATGCCCGCGCCGCAGATCAGCCCGGCGGTCCACGGGTCGGAGTGCCCCGCGTCCTCGTGGCCCAGGGGGTGCAGCAGCACGATCTCGTCCGCGACGGCGGTGAGCACGATCCCGACCACGAGCAGGTACGGGACGTACGTGTACGCCGTCTGCGCGATCATGCCGGGCGAGTCCGAGCCCGCGAAGAACGCCGTCGCACGCCGCTCGGAGCGGTCGAAGTACAGCAGCCACATGAGGACCGTCGACGCGAAGGCGGCGAGGAACGCGAGGAGCACCGTTCCCGTCAGCTCGAGCTCCCCGAACGCCGTCCCGGTGACGATGATCGACTCGCCCAGGCTGATGATGATGAACAGCCCCACGCGCTCGGCCATGTGCCCGCCGCGCACGACCCACGTCGCGGGGTCGGTCGGCCCCAGCACGGGGACCCTGAACAGCGCGCGCGGACCCGTGTAGTCGACGAGCACCGCCGCGACCCACAGGAGCATGCGCCACGAGCCGTCGGGGACGAGGGCGCCCGCGATCCACAGGACGCCCGAGGACACCTGCCACACCGTGATGCGCACGAAGTTCGTGCCGTTCTCCGGCCAGTGCCGGTGGAGCGCGAACGCCGTCCACGCCGAGCGCCCCACCTGGATCGCGACGAACGTCCCCGCGAACAGCAGCGCCTTGTCGCCGAACGCCTCGGGGATCGCGCTCGACATGAGCAGCCCCAGCAGCATGAGCACGATCAGCAGCGTCCGTACGGGCGTGCGTTCGGGATCCAGCCAGTTCGTGACCCACGTCGTGTCGATCCACAGGTACCAGACCGCGGCCCCCAGCACGAGCGTCTGGACCAGGGTCGTGCCGTCGGGGTGCGCGATGAGCGAGTGGGAGAGCTGGGTGACCGCGAAGACGAACACGAGGTCGAAGAAGAGCTCGACGTAGCCGACCTTGTCCGAGTCGTGGCCGTGGCCGTGGCGCAGGACGTCGGTACGCATGCCCCACGAGCCCGGCGGGCCGGTCGGGGCCGGGGGCGGCGGGGCGGCGCTCATGGTCGCGATCCTCGCACGCGGGACGTGCCTCGGCGCGGGCGAGGACGGGCGCGTGCGCGTCGGCGCGGGCGGGGTCTCAGCCCGCGGTGTACGGCTTGCTGGGCCAGTACGCCCACTCCGCGAAGTCCTCCACGCGGCCGTCGTCCGCGAAGCGGAGGATCCACAGGTCGCGGTACTCCTGCGGCGTCGCCCCGCCGTAGCGGACCTCGACCCGGACGACGGCCGCGAGCCCGTCGACCGCGACGGGCTCGGCCGTCATGGTGAAGGTCTCCCCGGCGTCGGCGAGCCAGAAGTCGCGGATCGCGTCGTGCCCGCGCAGCGGGTCGTCGTAGGGCGAGCGAGCGTACGCGGCGTCCTCGGTGAACAAGGTCGCGACGGCCCGCGGGTCCTCCGCGCGCCAGGCCGTCTCGTACGCGTCGACCCACGCCATGACACCGTCGCGGTCCATGTGATCCCTCCTGTCGGTCGGGCGGCCGGGCGCCTCCTGGCCCGGAGCGCCCGACCTGCCCGTCAGCGGACGTCCGTCCCTTCGAGGACCTTGCGGAGCGCGGCGGCGAACCCGTCGGGGTCACCGGGCATGCCGTACTCGTCCCCCATGAACCCGCCGTGCCCGCTGGGGAACGCGACGGCCTCGGTGCCGATGTTCTTCGCGACCCCCCGGGCGGCGCGGGCGGCCATCTGCTCGCCCGACTCCTCCCCGGCCGCCAGGACCACCCGCGTCGAGACGCGGGAGAGGGCGTCGTAGTCGTGCTCGTAGTGGGTGCAGCTGATGAGGTTCTGCCCCAGCAGCGCGTCGTCGCGCGACCCGTCGTCCTCGGAGGGGAACCCGAACGCGCCCGGGTCGGGCGCGGGCTGGTCCGCGAAGTCGGTGGGGAACGGGCCTTCCCAGCTCGTGAGGGCGATGAAGTGCGCCATGCCCGCGCCGAACCCCTTGTCCTGGTAGGACCGCGAGACGGCCTGCACCGCGGCGAGCGCGGCGTCGCGGTCGGGCAGCGCGGGACCCGACGGCGGCTCGTGCGCCACGAGGGTCCGCACCTGCTCGGGGTGCCGGGTGACGAGCGCGAGGGCGTTGACCGCCCCGCCGCTGCTCGCCAGGACGTCGACCGGTCCGGCGCCCAGGGCCTCGATCACGAGGTGCAGGTCGTCGGCGTGATGGTCGGGAGTGACGGGTGCGGACGGGTCGGTGCGGGTGCTCCGGGACACTCCGCGCGGGTCGTACGTCACGACCGGCCGGTCCGTGAAGTGCGAGGCCAGCGTCACGAACCCGTCGGCCCCCATGGGGGAGCCGGCGATCAGGAGGACCGGGGCCTCTGGCGTGGCGTCGGCGAGGTTCCCGCGGACGTCGTAGGTGATGGTCGCCCCCGGGGCTTCGAGGGTGCGGGTCTCGATGTCGGTCACTGTCGTGCCTCTCGGTCGGGTGAGCGGGACGGCATGGGCGCCGACCGTCTCAGCGGTATGGGACCAAGACCTGCCGCGTCGCCGGAACTCATCGCACCGTCTCCTCCCACCCTGCCTCGCGGGTGGTGGTCGTGCACGGTGAGCGGGCGAGGCGTTCGGGCGCGCTCGGGCACTGTCGCGAGAGGGGTGGTCGCCACGGGTCGGCGCGGGCACAATGCAGGAGACGAGAAGGAGGCCACGCATGGTCGGCACGGCAGCGGTCCTGGGCATGACGGCGGTCGCCCTGGGCATGGTCCTGACCCCTGGACCCAACATGGTCTACCTGGTCTCGCGCAGCATCAGCCAGGGGTGGCAGGCGGGCATGGTCTCGCTCGCGGGGACGGCAGCGGGGTTCCTCGTCTACATGACGATGGCGAACGTAGGGCTCGCGGCGGTCTTCGTGGTCGTGCCGTGGCTGTACGTCGCGCTGAAGGTCGCGGGCGCCTGCTACCTGCTGTACCTCGCGTGGCGGACGCTGCGCCCCGGGGGCCGCGGTCCGTTCGAGGCGCAGGACCTGCCCCGGGACTCCCGCGGGAGGCTCTTCCGCATGGGGTTGCTGACCAACCTGCTCAACCCCAAGGCCGCGATCATGTACCTCGCGCTCATCCCGCAGTTCATCGACCCCGGGGCCGGTGACGTCATGGCGCAGGGGTTCGTGCTGGGCGGCGTGCAGATCGGGGTCAGCATGGTCGTCAACGCCGCGATCGTGCTCGCGGCGGGCAGCATCGCGGTGTTCCTGCGCGCGCGGCCGACGTGGATGCGCTGGCAGCGTCGCGCGACCGGGACGCTCCTGGGCGCTGTCGGGGTCAAGCTGGCGATCGATGCCCCGTCCCCGGCGACCGCGTGAGGACCGCGGACCTGGGCGAGGTCGACCGAGGGTCGTGGGTCCGGCTCGGGGTCCTCGCAGTCCTGGTGCTGGGAGCGGTCGTGTGGTGGACGTCCTCCGACGCCGCGCTCGTCGCCCACGGGGGAGAGGAGCTCGACCTGATCCGGGACTACTCCTCGGTCGACGACCTGGCGGTCGAGGCCACGGACGTCGCGGTCGTCGAGCCGACTGGCCGGACGTGGACCGAGCACATCAGCACCGCGCCCTTCGCCGTGACCGAGGTCCGGGTCGTCACGTCGGACGGTGGACCGCTCGTGGCGGACGACCTCGTCGCGCTCCGCCAGGACTCCGGCCACTACGTCAACGCTGCGCCGACGCCCGAGGAGGGCGAGCGCTACCTGGTGTTCCTCCACCCGTCGGGGGTCGGGGCGGACGGGCGGCAGTACTCGGTCGTGGGCGCTCAGGCGGTGTGGCGCCTCGACGGGTCGACGGGGCGTCTCACGACGCCTAAGAGCTCGTTGCCCCGGCGGGTGTCGGTCGAGGGCGAGGACGGGCGGCTCGTCGCGTCGTCCCGCTGACGGGAGTGCGCAGCGAGCGCGACCCCAGCGTCAGCAGCGGCGCGGTGAGAGTCACCGCGGCGACGAAGATCGCGACCCCGGGCCAGCCCGCGTGCACCCAGGCCACGCCGCCGAGCCAGCCGAGCAGGCTCGATGCGGCGTAGTAGGACGCGTTGTACAGCGAGGTCGCCTGGGAGCGTCCGACGACCGCCCGGTGCCCGACCCACCCCGACGCGACCGCGTGCGCACCGAAGAAGGAGGCGGTCAGGACCACGAGCCCCAGCAGGATCAGAGGGATCTGGGGGGCGAGCGTCAGGAGTGCCCCCGCGCTCATCGTGGCGCCCGCGACGGCCAGGACGCGTCGGCGTCCCCACCGGGCGGTGAGGCTGCCCGCGAGGCGGGAGGACACGGTCCCGCCCAGGTAGGCGAAGAACACGAGCGACGTGACCGCCGGAGGGAGCAGGTAGGGCGGTGCTTCGAGGCGGAACCCGAGGTAGTTGTAGATCGTCACGAACCCGCCGATGACGAGGGCTCCGTTGGCGTACAGGACGAGCAGACCGCGGTCGCGCAGGTTCGTCAGGACGAGCGAGCCGACGTGCCTCAGTCCCTCGCGGTCCGGCACGAAGCCTCGCGCCCGCGGCGCGAGGGCGACGAACGCGACGGTCGTGAGCACGCACAGCCCCGACACCGTGGCCAGGCCCACGCGCCAGCCCGCGAGCTCGGCGACGCCCGCGGCGAGGACGCGGCCCGCGAGCCCGCCGATCGACACCCCGCCCACGAACATCCCCGCGACGACCGCGGTGTGCGCGGAGTGGATCTCCTCGTGCAGCAGGGTGATAGCGAGCGCGGGCACGCCGCCGAGCGCGGCGCCCTCGAGGAAGCGGCCGACGACGAGCAGCTCGATCGTGGGCGCGAACGGCGCCAGCAGGCCGATGGTGGTCGCGGTGATCAGGGCGACCCGGATGGCGCGGACGCGGCCGATGCGGTCGGCGACGACGGACCAGGGCAGGACCGCGAGCGCGAGGCCCAGCGTCGCGGCCGAGACCGTGAGCGAGGCCGTGGGGGCGGCGATCCGGAGGTCGGCGGAGATCATGGGCAGGATGCCCTGCGGCGAGTAGAGCTGGGCGAACGTCGCGAGCCCCGCGCACACGAGCGCGACGACCGTCCTGCGGTAGCCCTGGGAGCTGCGTCGGTGCCCTGTCCACGGGGTGTGCGCCGGGACGACGAGCGCACGCGAGGTGACCGGTGCGGGGGCTGTGGGCATGGGGTCGACGCTAGGAAGCCCGGACCATTGCGTCCAATGCATGTATCAGCAGCCAGATATACGATCCGAGCATGGATGCTGCCCTGGACGAAGAGACCCGCCGCCTGCTGCCTCTCCTGCCCGCGTTCGTCGCGGTCGCCGAGGTCGAGCAGGTGACGCTCGCGGCCGCGATGCTGCGCGCCCCGCAGCCGACCGTGAGCCGCGCGGTCGCCCGCGTGGGCGAGGTGCTGGGCGTGCCCGTGGTCGAGCGGCACGGCCGAGGCATCCGGCTCACCGACGCGGGCCGCGCCCTCCTGCCGCACGCCCGCCAGGCGCTCGCGGCGCTCGGCGCGGGAGTGGACGCGGTGCGCTCGAGAGAGGCGCTGGCGCGCGGCACGCTGTCGGTCGCGTTCCAGACCTCGCTCGGCGAGTCCGTCGTCCCGGCCCTCATCAAGGAGTTCCTCGCCGACCACCCCGCGGTCCGGTTCACCATGACGCAGGGCGCGCGGCGCTCGTGCCTCGACGCGCTCGCCGCGGGCGAGGCCGACATCGCGCTCGTGTCGCGTCTCGTCCCGGTCCCCGCAGGCCGCGAGATCCTCACGCTGTTCCGGGAGCCCCTGGTCCTCATCGTCCCCGCAGGTCACGAGCTCGCGTCGCGTCCCGCCGCCACGCTGCGCGAGGCCGCTCGGTCGACCTTCATCACGCTCAAGCACGGGTTCGGGCTGCGGGGCACGGTCGACGCGCTGTGCGCCGCCGCGGGCGTGCGCCCGACCATCGGCTTCGAGGGCGAGGACCTGCACACCGTGCGCGGTCTCGTCGCCGCGGGCCTCGGTGTGAGCGTCCTGCCCCCGGCCCGCCACCCCGTGCACGACGTCGTCGAGATCCGCCTCGACGAGCCCGTGCCCTCGCGCGACATCGGCGCGGCCTGGTCTCCCGACAACACCTCGCCCACGCTCGCGGCCTTCGTCGAGATGCTCCGCGCGAGGATCGTGGCCGGCAGCATGCCCGACGGCGGCGCGCCCCTCCGCTGAGCGGCGCCGTGTCGTCACGCAAGAACCGCGGTCGCCACGACATGATGAGAGTGAGGGGTGCACGCCACCGCGGCGCCCATGCCGAAGCCCGAAGGAGACCCCGCCCATGACTTCCCTGCGCCGACTCGCCCCCGCCGTCTCGCTCGTCGCGCTCCTGGCGCTCACCGCGTGCGGCACGGACACCGACTCGGGCGGGAACGCCTCGGGCACCCCCAGCGCCGAGGGCAGCACCGCGGACGAGACCACGCCGTCCGACGAGTCGCCCGAGGCGCCGCTCGACGCCGCCGACCTGCCGATAGAGGCCGGCGTGAACGGCGTCGACCTGCCCACGGGGATCGACGCGCCCACGACCGGCGGGACGGGCGCGGCCTGGACCGCGGAGGACGGCTACCTGTACGTCGTGACCTTCGGGTCGAGCACGTGCCCGAGCATCGCCGAGGGCGACGCGACCCTGGACGGGAGCGACGTCGTCGTGACCTTCCAGAAGGTCGACGAGACCAAGCCCTGCACCATGGACCTGCGCCCCTGGACCACCGTCGTCAAGGCCCCCGAGGGCGTCGACGAGTCCGCCGACGTGACCGTGCGCCTCGACGAGGCAGGGACGGTCGTGCTGGCGCCGCGCGCGGCCGCGGGGCAGGTCGGCGAGGCCGCGTGGGTCGCCCAGTCCTGACCCGCTGACAGGCCCCGCGCGAGGCCGAGGCGGCCCGCCGCCCGCTCGCCCGTGAAGTTCGCGTGAAAGGGCTGGGTCCGGGGCGTCGTTCGAGGTCCCGGCCCAGCCCGACCCGTTACCGTTGCCGGGTGAAGACGCCCCATCGCCGCACCACAGCGCTGTCCGCCGCGACGCTCGCCCTCGCCCTGCTGCTCGGGGCGTGCGCCCCCTCGCCCAAGGTGCAGAGCCCCGCCGAGACGGGGGCGTCGTCGACGGGGTCCGCGGGGACCGGCGAGGACGTGCCGGCCGAGCTCGCCGAGTTCTACGGGCAGAGCCTCGCGTGGGACGACTGCGGCGGCGGGTTCGAGTGCGCGACCGCGATCGCGCCCCTGAGCTGGGACGACCCCGCGCAGGGCAAGATCGAGCTCGCGCTCAAGCGACTGCCCGCCTCGGGCGAGAAGATCGGCTCTCTGCTGACCAACCCCGGCGGGCCGGGCGGGTCGGGCATCGAGTACATCACCAGCGCGGCGGGCAGCATCGGCGAGCCCGTGAAGGAGGCCTACGACGTCATCGGGTTCGACCCGCGCGGCGTCGGGGCGTCGACCCCCGTCGTGTGCCTCGACGACGCGGCCAAGGACACGTCGCTGTCCCGCGCCTACCCCGACAGCGACGAGGGCCGCGCCGAGATGACGGCAGACCTCAAGGCCTGGGCCGACGCGTGCGCCCAGAACACGGGCGACCTGCTCGGCAACGTCGACACCCAGAGCGCCGCGCGCGACATGGACATGCTGCGCGCCGTCCTCGGCGACTCGGCGCTCAACTACCTCGGCTTCTCCTACGGCACCCAGCTCGGCGCGACGTACGCGGGGCTGTACCCGGAGAAGGTCGGGCGCATGGTCCTCGACGGCGCGATCGACACCACGCTCACCTCCGACGAGATCTCGGCGCAGCAGGCCGTCGGCTTCGAGAACGCCCTGCGCGCCTACGTCGAGGACTGCCAAGGCGGCAAGGACTGCCCGCTCACCGGCTCGGTCGACGACGGCATGGCGCAGGTCAAGGCGTTCCTCGACCAGGTCGCCGAGCGACCCATGCGGACCACGAGCGACCGCCGCCTGACGTCGACGCTCGCGTTCTACGGCATCGCGCTGCCGCTCTACAACAACGAGAGCTGGTACGCCCTGACCGCCGGGCTGGACGCCGCGCTCAACGACGGCGACGGCACCATGCTGCTCGGCTTCGCCGACCTGTACAACGGCCGCAACGCCGACGGCACGTTCAACGACAACTCGGCCGAGGCGTTCCGCGCCGTCAACTGCCTCGACGCCCGCGGCAACCCCGACCCCGAGTTCATGGCCGAGCAGGCCGCCCAGATCGAGGAGGCGGCCCCGACCATGGGCTCGTTCTTCACCTACGGCGGCCTGTCGTGCGTCGACTGGGCCTACCCCGTCGTGGACCAGGAGTTCGACCTCCACGCCAAGGGCGCCGCGCCCATCGTCGTCATCGGCACCACCAACGACCCCGCGACCCCGTACGTCTGGGCCGAGGGTCTCGCCAAGACCCTCGACTCCGCCACGCTGCTCACCTGGGAGGGCGAGGGGCACACGGCCTACGGCCGGTCCAACGCGTGCGTCGCCGACGCCGTCGACGCGTACCTGGTGGACGGGAAGGTCCCGGAGGACGGGAAGGTCTGCTGAGGGAGCTCCGGATCCTAGGCCGGGCCGGGCCGGTGCGGCGCCCGCTCGGGGCGGCGCCGCGGGCGGCCACGCAGGCTGCCCGACGGCGTCGCGGGAGCCAGTTTGTCCTCACGCCCCCGCGTTGGGTACAGTTGCGACGCTTGCTGAAACGGAGCGCCGCTAGGCGTGACGTCCGGTACGCGCCGCCTTAGCTCAGTCGGTAGAGCGTCTCACTCGTAATGAGAAGGTCATCAGTTCGATTCTGATAGGCGGCTCAGTCACGAAGGCCCGGAACCTCAACGGTTCCGGGCCTTTCGCGTTGCGCATCGGAGGTCGCGCCGCCGGGTCCCTGGGGACCCGGCGGGTCCTCGTGCGGGCCCTCTCAGAAGCAGCCGCCCGCAACCTGGTCGGTGTTCGCCGCGGTGAAGTCAGGATCGCCCGTCGAGGTCAGCACGCGCATGAGGACGACCTTCTCGGCGGTGCCAGCAGGCTGGAGCCCGTGCTCGTCGCCCTGGGTCTCGAAGGCCAGGATGCCCTTGTCGTCCTTGAGCCACCAGACGTTCGACACCGCCCCCGGGGTGCCCGCGACCAGGTTCGGATAGGTGGCCTGCAGCGTCGCGAGGTCGGTGCCGATCCCGACGCCCTCCGCCGTGTGCGGACCGGCCTGGAGGACGTCGATCCAGCCGACGCCCATGTCGCCGACGAAGACCCCCAGAGGTTGCGACCCGTCAGGCAAGGCGTACGTGGAGACCCATCGTCCTGGGGTCTGGGGGTCCCACTCCTCGCAGGCGTTCGGCACCCACTCGATCATGGCGGCGCCCGGGTTGGTCTCCGGGGGGACGTCGATCGTCAGTGGTCCGAGCCCGGCAGTACTGATGACCAGCTCGTCGAACGGCGGGTGGGGGTCGACGGCCTCCTCCGGCGGTGACGACGGGGTCGGTGCGGGCGTCGACACGCTCGGAGAGGGCGCGGCGGGTGACGATGCGCTGGGGGAGGGAGAACCACCCGCGGTGTCCGACGTCGCGCACCCCCCGAGGGTCAGGGCCACGACGGACAGGACGACGAGGGGCAGGGTGCGCGCGGTAGTTCTCATGGCCGCATCCTCTCGTGAGGGCGACCTCCCCGCTGGTGACCGCACGGGCGTCCCAGGAACGTTATGTGATCGTCATGGTCGCGCTTCCGGGGCCGCGGTCGGGTGACGTCCGGGAGGCCCGCTAGCATGCCTCGCATGGCCACCTTCGTCCATCTGACCCCGGCCGCGAACGGGGACAGGATCAGTCGCTCGGGCGTCGCAGCCCGTAGCGTCGGACGCATCCCGGGTGACGAGCGGCGAGGTGTCTATCTCTTCCCGGTCCAGCGGGACCATGTCGCCACCCACCAGTGGGCGCGCGAGCTGGTGCGGACCCACGGACGGAGACGGGTGGTCGCGGTCCAGGTGTGCCTTCCGGACGTCGAGCCGGTGACCATCGGCCGGTTCGACGGGGTCGCGACCGCATCGACCGCGGCCGACGCCGTGGCCCGCATCGGGGAACTGATCGACCCTCGCGGCTGGGAGGTCTTCCTACCCCGGGCGATCTCGGTCGCTGAGGTCCGACACGTCCGAGAGCTCCGCAGGCCCGTGGGGTGGCGGCACGTCCCCGATGCGCACGGCACCGCACCGTGCACCTGCCGGGGATGCCGAGTGCCGGGGACGTTCGGGGCCGCGCGTCTGCTCGAACGTCGCCCCGACCCGGTCGACGGTCCGGGGCCGGGAGTGCCGGTCCTCCTAGCACGGTTGGAGTCGGTCGACTCCTCCGACGTCACGGCGATCCTCGATGTCCTGGACGGCTTCGGAGGACGCCGCCGAGGCCCCGTCGAGCGGCTCGCACACCTCGCGGAGCATCCTGACCCGCAGGTGAGGGCTGCGCTCGTCTGGACGGTCGCAGGCTGGTCGACGCCAGGCGCACGTCCACTGGTCGAACGGCTCGCGAGCGATCCTGACGACGAGGTTCGTGAAGCGGCCGCAGCGTGGTCGGCGGGCGAGGACTGACGTCATCGCGCGGCGGTCGGCGGCGGCCGGGTCCGCCGGAAGCACCACCTACGCTTGTCCCATGTTCACCTTCGGCCGTCGTCGCCCCGCCACCTACGTCCTGGGCCAGCCGGTCAAGTCCTTCCCGGAGATCGCCCCCGAGGTCGAGCGGGGCAACATCCTGCGCATCACCGAGATCGGTGAGTCCGTCCTGCACACACCCTGCCGCGAGGTCACAGAGTTCGGCACGCCTGAGCTCGCGCAGCTCGTCGACGACCTGTTCACGACGATGTTCGTCGCGGAGGGTGTGGGTCTGGCGGCGCCGCAGGTCGGTGTGGACCTGCGGGTCTTCGTGTACGACGTCGAGGACGAGAACGAAGACCGTCACGTCGGGCACGTCGTCAACCCCGTGCTCGAGGTGTTCGACGGGCCGGAGGACGAGATCGAGGAGAGCGACGAGGGGTGCCTCTCGATCCCGGGCGCGTACTCGCCGCTCGCCCGCCCCGTGAAGGCGATCGTGCGCGGGTTCGACCAGCACGGCAAGCCCGTCGAGCTCCAGGGCTCGCACTTCCTGGGCCGTGCGCTCCAGCACGAGGCGCAGCACCTCGACGGGACGCTCTACTTCGACCACCTGACGCCCGCCGCGCAGGAGGCCGTGATCGCCGAGATGCACCGGGAGCGGCCCGGGGTCCTGGAGGAGCGGCTCGAGCTGTCCGAGGCACTGGGCAAGACCCCGGCCGAGTACCCGGCGGAGCCGCTGCGCTAGGCGCTCCGACGCGCCCCGGGTGAGAGGGGTGGTTCGGCCCGAGACGGGTTGCTGGGGACGCGACCCAGCAAC
>NZ_JACSQE010000013.1:8364-156611 GCF_014836745.1 Oerskovia gallyi | reverse complement strand
CAGCGCCAACAATGGCGACACGCAACGGACGAGAGCTGCTCACAGGAAAGAACGCCTTCCGGTCGAGGAGGGGAGGTCGGCCCGCAGGAGGTGGGCGGACCGGTCACGCGGGCTGTCCGGGTGAGTCCGCGGCCGCCAACGGGAGAACCACTCGATTGTACGACTGAGGTGAACCTTCACACTGCCAGCGAATCTCGCCTAGTGGAATGGCGTCTCATGATCCGGCCGAATGTTACGGCGCGGGCGGGGCGGGCGGCGGTCAGAGGCAGCCTCCGCTCGTGAGCCTCACCTCTCGAAGAGGCGCACGAAACGGTTGTCGACGCGAGGCCGCCAGCCGAGAGACCGGAGCGTCGAGAAGACCGGGACCTTGATGGTCGACGGGCTCGCCGACACGGCGGCGAGGTGCGCGACCTCGTAGGCCCGGTCCCCCGACGAGGTCACGCGCTGCGCGACCACCAGGCTTCCCGACCGTGTACCGAAGGTCTTGCCGCGGTGGGCGTCCCAGCGCGCCTCGGCGTGGACACCGACCGGCGAGGCGGCCACGCTCCTGCGCGACCTCCCGCTGATCTCCGTGAACCGGTAGACCGCGCGTCGGGCGTCGAGCCGCACCACGAGCCGGTACGACCTGGTCGCCTTCCCCGCCCCGAGCAACGAGCGCCACCGGGCCTCCCAGCCCGTCCAGGTCAGCGTGACCTGGGCGCCGTGCTTCCACTCCTCGACCGATGCCGAGTACGGCAGGTCGCCGGAGCCGAGACCCAGCAGGGCCGCGACCACGTCGTCGAGCGGTGCGGCGTCCGCCACCGCGCCGGTCACAGGGCGATGCTCAGGCTGTCCTGGATCGCACGGATCTCCGGCAGCGTGCTCGGCATCTGTGCCCCCGTGCACGACCCCGTCACCTGCACCAGGTCCTTGACGGGCCCGCGGTCGACGAGCACGATCCGCACCGCCTGGACGAGCGCGCCGAGAGTCGGCTCCGCGAAGATCCCCTCGATACGGAACCCGGCGTGCCCCTGGACGTCGATCTCCGAGCGCCCGAGCTCCTTGTACTGCGGAAGCGCGGTCAGCCGCGCGACGACCTCGCCGATCGCCTGGTCGAGCGTGTGCTCGGCCCGGACCCGGTTGAGGACCGTGATGACGTTGGCGCGAAACTCCCCACCGGCGGCGTCCTTCGCCAACGCGAGCGGCAGGCCCACCTCAGGGAGCGGCTGCCAGCCGTACGGCTGGTCGAGGCTCACACCGGGGTAGGCGGGGAACTGCTCGCTCGGGAACTGCAGGGTCGACGGCACGGTCACTCCTCTTCGGGGTCCACGGGGCCCGGACAGTCTAGGCGGCGACGCGTCCTGACGGCCCGGGCCTCGCGGGACGTCAGGACGCCGCGCCCTCGCCGGCGTCCTGCCGCAGCCCGCCGCGGGCCCGCCCCCCCCCCCCCCCCGCCGCGACCTCGCCGGCGTCCTGCAGCAGCCCGACGAGGGCACGCCACACGTCACCCGGGCTCCGCCGTTCCAGGACGACGGGCGTCGCGGGATCCGGGACGTCGAGCCCGAACGGCTCCGCGGGCGCGACGCGCTCCCACAGGCCGAGCGGCCCCGCGTCGACGACCGCGAGCGCGCGGACCGTGGACCCGCCGGGCGCATGGACCGTCACGCGCCACGTGAGCCTGGCGGCGTCGAGGACGTCGGCGGCGCCGCCCAGCGCCTCCTCCGGGTCGGCCGTGCCGTCGGACGCACCCAGCGCGCCGACCGTCGTGGTGAGGACGTCGGGCAGGGAGCCGCCCCCGGTGGCGCCGTCCCGCCCGAGCCCGACCGTCGTGGCGATCCACGGCACGACCATCCCGACGTCGACCGGGAGGTACTCGGCCTGCGCGGTCCCCGGCCAGCCAGAGCGCGCCCAGCACACGGCCACGCCGCCGACCGAGGCGAAGGCGAGGCCGTGGTAGACGATCCCGTCGTCGCTGCTCGTCTCGACGTCGACGAGGAGCGAGCTCCCCGCCAGCGCCTGGGCGAGCTCGCCGGCCGCCGGGTCGACCGCGTCGTCGGCGCCGAGCACGCCCGCCTCGCGCAGCGCGTCGACGGCGGCGTCGAGCCCTTCCTCCACCACGCCCTCCTGGGCCAGCTGGCCCAGGACAGCGAGGTGGTCGGGGAAGAGCAGGAAGCGCCGACGACGACGATCCATCGCCGCGGGCAGCCCTTCGGTCAGTCGAACGGGTTGAGCCACGAGCCGAACTCCTTTGCCTTCTCGACGCCGGCGTCCACCGCGTCGCCCACGACCTCGGTCGTGGCGTTCCATCCGTCAGCGACCATCTCCGCGCCGTTCGCGGCGAGGTCCTCGATCTCGTCCCAGTGGGCGATGATCTCGGTCGTGCCATAGATCGCTCCCGTGATGACGGCAGCGCCGATCGTCACGGGGTTGGGGGCGATCATCGCAGCCGTGAGGCTGACGTTGAAACCGAGCTCCGCGACGTCCGCGACGTAGTCGATGCCGTTCTCCTGGAACGCATCGATCGGGTTGCCCTGGGAGGCCACGTTCACGAGGCTCATGCCTGTCGCGCCGACGGCACCGACCACGCCCAGGCCGCGCAGGACGCCCGAGGCCTTCGCGCCTGCGCTGAGGCCTGCGCGCAGAGCACCGGTGTCAGCGGCCGCGGCAGCCGCTCGACCTGCTGCCCACGGCGTCATCCCACCGGCCGTCCCCGTCACCCCGGACGTGCCGAACATGACTCGTCCGAAGGCGTTGAGCCCGTTGAACGTGTTCGCCCCGACACCGGCCCCGAGGCCCAGGCGGAGCCCGAGAGCGTCGAGCCGCGGGCTCAGAGCCTTGACGATCAGGCTCGAGACCGAGTTCTGGGTCAGCATCTTGTCCCTGGCCCAGTGCATCCACAGCGCCGCGCCGTACTTCGCCGTGTAGAAGCCGGAGTAGGCGACCCCGCCTGCCGCCGTCGCCGCCCACACCGTCGAGCCGAGAGTCCCCTCGTGCCCGGCCATGCCGGGAAGCATGCTCAGACCGTTGGCGACGATGCCGTTGACGTAGTCCTCGAACGACTCCCGGTGCCCCCGCACCAGCACCGAACGGGTGTCCTCGAGCGCACGGCGGCACGCGAGCGCCGCGGCCTCGAGCGTCTCCCGAGCCCGGTCCGCCGCAGCGGTCTGCGCCTGGAACGCCACCTGCGCGTCCCAGATCGCTGCCTGGCGCTGCTGGCCGGTGTAGAAGGCCATGTCGGGGCTAGCCGTCGTGTCGATCGTCCGCAGCGCGGAGCCGCACGACGCGGCAGCGTCGTCGGCGAACCCTTGTGCCGTGGCGACGGTCGTGCGCGCCGTCTCGAGCGCGTCGGCATAGGTCCGCAGCGCGCCGGCTCCCGTGCTCATTGCCCCCTGCACGTTCTCCACGAGCAGCGCGACGCCCTCGACGGCGACGGGCGCCGCCTCGCCGGCGACCCCGACCCAGTCGTCGCCGAGCGCACGGGCTCGGGCTCGCAGTGCCCGCAGCGCGTCGCCGAGGCCGTCGTGCACCGTTTCGAGGCCGCGGGCGGCGGTACGCAGCCCCTCCGGGTCACCTTCGACCGGGGCGAGCCGGGGAGCGGACGGCGCCGGCGTGTCGACGAAGTAGGTCATCGGAGCTCCCTCGCACCGTTGGCCAGCACCTGGTCCTGCTCCGCATAGGCCGCCGCAGCGTCGCCGAACTGCGTCGCGAGCTCACCCAGCGCCACCGCCAGGGCGCCGAGACCGGCACCCCAGTAGTCTCCGAACTCGCTCGCGCCCGCAACGACGTGCGGGTGGCCACCTGCTGCCGAGGCAGCTGCTGCCTGCTGAGCGATGTCGCCTGCCAGGTCCCCCAGCGTCCCCGCGGTGGTTCCGAGCGAGATCGCTGCCGCATCGATCGCCTCGGTGTCGACGCGAAGCGTCATCGTCATGTCCTCTCGTCCGCACGGCTCTCCACCGCGCGTGGCCATGCTGCCAGATGCTGCCGATGCTTCACCATGGGGACAACTCCCCACACGCGCTGTCGCGGCAGCCACCGACGGTAGCCTGACTCCCGTGACGCACCACGACGAGAACGGCGGCGCGCTCCCGCAGCCGCAGGGCGACGCCCGGGAGACCTCCGCCGAGACTGCGACGGACGCCGCCGACGCCGCTCGTCGACCTGACGCGCGGCGGGTCCCACGGCTCGACGCGCTCGTGCCGGGGTCCTTGCTCGACCGGGGCCGCGCGGCGCTCGCCGGGGTCGAGTCGGCCCGCGCGAACGTCGAGGCCACCGGTGCGAGCATGCGCGGCCTCGGTCGACGGCTGCGCGCACCGGGCGCGCTCTTCGGGCCGCCGGCACCCGCGGTCGGCGTCCCTGCCGCGCCCGAGCAACCTCTGCACCGCAGCCAGGCCGAGGTCGCCGCGCTCCTCCCCCGCTCGTTCGAGGTCGCCGTGCCCGAGGCGCGGGGGGACGTCGGCCAACGGGGGTGGACCGGGCGAGTCTTCCTGGTCGGTGGGCACTCACCGGGATACCTGGTCCGCCGCTGTCCTCGCGCTCCGCTCGGCACGGGGGAGATCGCCTCCGGCCTCCTGGAGCTGGCGGTGGAAGGGCTCGTCGGCCAGCACACCGGCGGCAGCGACGACCCTCACACCGTCGAGCTGCTCGACCCCGAGGGGCACGTGCTCCTGCGCAGCACGCCCCTCGTCCCTCGTCGCCACGACAGGACCCTGCGCGAGGTGTCGCTCGCGGACGGGACCCCGGTCGCAGCCGTCGTGGGGGGCTCACGAAGGGCCCACCATCGTGAGGTCGTGCCCCGCGGCGCGCTCCGCGGCGCCCCCGTGCTCACGGACCTTCTCGACCTCTACCCCGGCCGGGACAACGCCGCGCGTGTCTGGCGCGGCCTCGACGAGCTCGCGTCGATCCGCACGGAGGACCGTCAGCGCATGCTCACCGTCCGCGACCTCACCGCCGACGACGAGGCTCTGCTCGTCTGGGCAGCGGCGCTCTGCTGGTGGGGTGCCGGCACCTGACCGTCGACCCGTCGTCGTTCAGACCGTCGCGCCGGCCGCCCCGGCGAGGCAGACCTGCAGGGCAGCGACGACCTGCTGGGGCTTGCTGCACTGCACGCGGATCCAGCTTCCGTCCGTGAGGCGCAGCAGCAGGAGCCCTGCACCCAGGGTGGGGGCATAGGCCCCGCCGGCAAGCTTGCCCCCGGCGACGGTCGTGCCGTCCGGCAGACGTTCGCCCTCGTGGAGCAGGCCATGGGCTGCGACGTGCGCGACCACGCTCGGGTCGATCGTGGCGGCGGGGAAGTGGTCCCGGCCGGCCCGCAGACCCGTCTGGTCCACGACGATCTTCTGGTACCGCCGGGTGGAGTACACCGTCACCAGCACGACCGCCCCGACGATCACGCCGATCATGGGCCACACGAGCGCGTCCCACCAGCCCCTGACCACGGTGTCGACGAGGAACGCGACGGCCGTCGGCACCGCGACCCACGTCGCCGCGCGGCCGTACCCGCCGCCCGACTCCCGGTACGGCAGGACGGCCGCCCTGACGTCGGGGCGGCCGTCCGAGGGTCCCGCAGTCGTCACCGGGCGATCGCGGAGCCGAGACGCGCGTCGAGCTCCTCCATCGAGTCCGCGGCGCGCGCGAGGAACGTGTGCATCTCGACGAGCCCCTCGACCGCGTTCTTCGCGCCGAGGTTGAACTGGTCGTAGGAGGCCATGAACTGCGTCGAGGCCTGGTCCGTCACGAAGCCGGACGAGACGAGCGCCGTGACCTGCTTCATCAGATCCGCGAGGATCTCGTCGAGGTGCCCCTTGCCGATCTCCAGACGGCCCGCTGCGTCCCGCATCTCGCTGTAGGTGACGTTGACGTTCGCCATGTCGATTCCCGCTCTCTTGATCCATCGTCGGCCTCGCGGCCCGTTGTCGTCGCAACCGTACCGAAGGTGCGGTCGCATGGGTATGGGGAGAACTCCCCACGCGCGCGTCAGCCCATCGGGACCTGTACCCGGGTGGTGCTGCCGCGCGCGATGTAGTAGCCCCGGCCAGGGGGGAACTCCGCACGGGAGACCCTGGGCAGGGAGGTCTTGAGCAACGAGTCGCCCTCGAGCGCCTCGGGCTGCAGCAGCAGCCCGCGGCGGCCGTTCTTCATCTCGGCGAGCAAGGGCCACGGCGAGCCCCACCGGGAGGACTCGGCCTCCGCGACCACGAGGCACGAGCCTCGCTGGGCCGCCTTCATGAGCGCGACGAGCGGTGCGTCCGCCGGTGACTGCAGGTACTCGTCGACCCCCTCGACGAAGACGGCGACGGGTCCGGCCGCCAGGTCCTCGGCGACGTCCTGGGCGAGGGCCACGACCTCGTCGACGCTCCGCGCGACCCGGTCCCAGGGCGCAGCGGACACCAGCGAGGACCCGGGGTGCGCCGCGAGGACGATCCGGGTCTTCGGGGCCGCGCGGACCAGGGACCTCGCGAGCGCCGCGAGCGCCGTCGTCCGACCGCTGCCGACGGGCCCCGACACGAGGAACGTCCCCTCGGGTGCCCAGCCGAGGGCGTCGAGCGTCTCGTCGCCGATCCCCAGCACGGGCTGCCCGTCGACCTCGTCCGGCAGCACGTCGGCCGTGTACTCCTGCGGCAGGGCGCCGATCCTCGGTGCCTGGAGCACCCCGGCCTTGCGCATCGAGTCGCCCAGCCGCACGCAGGAACGCGCCTGCTCGGCGGCAGAGGTCGTCCCGCCGATGACCGCGACCTGGGTCTCCGCACCGTCGACCACCGCGCGGCCCGGCGGCGACGATGGGGTGAGCACGTCGCCGGGGACGTCGAGCAGCCCGTACCCGTCGTCGGAGAGCCGGAGTACGACGTTGCGCTGCACGGCCGAGCGGACCGCGGTCGGCACGGCGCCCGCACGGTCGGCCGTGAGGGCCACGTGGATGCCGAGCTGGCGTCCCTCGGCGAGCACGTCACGGAACACGTCGAACCACACGGCCCGGCCCGCGCCCTGCTCGAAGTCGTCGCGGAACGCGCCGAAGCCGTCGACGAGCAGGAGGATGCGCGGCACGTCCGTGCGGCCCGTGAGCGCGCGGTACTCGGTGACGCTCGACGCGGAGGCCTCCGCGAAGAGCGGGCCACGGCGGTCGAGCTCGGCGCGCAGCATGCGCAGCAGGCGGACCACGCGCTCGACGTCGTCGCCCATGATCACGGACCCGACGTGAGGCAGGGACTCGAGCATCCGCAGGCTGCCGCCCGCGAAGTCGAGGCCGTAGACCTGGACCGCCCCGCCCCGGGGCGTGATCCCCGCCGCGATGCCCAGCGTGCGCAGCGTGGTGCTCTTGCCCGCACCGCCCGTGCCGTACACGGCGAGGTGGCCGTCGGTGTCCGGGCGGAAGTACGTCGGCCGTTGGGCCTGCACCTCGGGCAGGTCGGCGACGCCGATCAACAGCTCGGTGTCGGTGCGCTGACGCAGGCGGGCGAGGTCGTAGACCCCGGCGAGCGAGTCGAGCCACGGGCGGCGCGGGCTCGGGATCTCGGCGTGCCTGCTCGCGGCCCCGATGCACGCCACGAGGCGCTGCTGGTCGTTGGGGCCGAGGTCCGTCTCCTCGGGCACGACCGCGGGCTGCGGCGCGTCCCAGCGGATCTCGCCGCCGAACCGCAGGGCCGCGACCTCGATGCGCAGCGGCTGCGCCTCGTCCGAGGTCCAGCCGCCGGCGTAGGCCGACTGGAACGGGCGCACCCTACCGGGGCCCGTCTTGGCCAGCCCGCGCCCCGGGAGCCCGGGATCGAAGTGGGCCGCCTCGGGGGTCCCGACGACGTCGGACGAGTCGGACTCGTCGGCCATGCGCAGGGCGACGCGAAGGTTCGTGTTCGCCCGCAGGTTGTCGCGGATGACGCCCGCCGGGCGCTGGGTCGCCATGATGAGGTGGATCCCGAGCGAGCGCCCTCGCTGCGCGATGTCGACCACGCCGTCCACGAAGTCGGGCACGTCGGAGACGAGCGCCGCGAACTCGTCGATGACGATCACCAGGGCCGGCGGAGCGTCGGGGTCGCCCCGCTTCTCGAGCTCGAGGATGTCCTTGGCCTTCTTGCGGTTGAACAGGTGCTCGCGGTGGTGGAGCTCGGCCCGCAGGCTCGTCAGGGCACGCCGCACGAGGTGCTGCGACAGGTCGGTCACGAGGCCCACGCAGTGCGGGAGCTGGACGCAGTCCGCGAACGCGGAGCCGCCCTTGTAGTCCACGAACAGGAACGTGACCCGGTCGGGGCTGTACTCGGCAGCCATGCCCAGCACCCACGCCTGGAGGAACTCGCTCTTGCCCGAGCCGGTCGTCCCGCCCACGAGGGCGTGCGGGCCGTGCGTGCGCAGGTCGAGCTGCATGGCCTCCGACCCGGCCGAGCCGACGAGCGCCCGCAGCCCCCCTGCGCGACGTCGCCTCGGGACGGCCCCCGGCGTCCGGTCGGTGATCGAGAGGTTCTGGTTCCACCGGTCGATCACGGCCTCGCCGGACGTCGCCATGTCGGGGCCGAGCAGCGTCAGCAGGGACACGGTGCGCGGCAGGTCGCTCGCGTCCTCGTCGACGACCCCCGCGTCGAACACCGGTGCCATGCGACGGCCGTACTCGACCGCGGCGGCCGCGTCGACCGTCTCGAGCACGACGTCGTCGACGGACAGGCCGAGCCGGACCATGCCCACCGAGGTGCGGTCGGGACCGACCTCGACGTAGGTGCGGCACGCGGCGGGCAGTCCCCGGACGCTGTCGGCGACCCACACGGGGAACACCCCCGCGTCGGGCCCCGTCTCCGCGAGCTGGGCGAGACGTGCACGGTCCACGTCGACCTCGGAGGACACGAGGACGACGACCGCGGGCAGCGGCGAGCTCGTCCCCTCGACGGGTCCGCCTCCGCCCTCCCCGACGCTCGCACCCCGCTCGAGGGCGGCGTCGCGGGTCCGGGCCGCGCCTCGACGCGTGGCGCGCTGGCTCTTGAGCCGGGTCCGGATCAGCTCCTCGAGCTGGGCCAGGAGCACGGCGCCGCTGCTGGCGCTGTCGGCGAGGTGGTTGCCCTCGATCGGGCTCGTCGAGGCCGACGTGTGCGGCATCCACTTGAGCCACTCGAGCGAGCGCGACCACGTCGGTGTCACGAGGGAGCAGACCACGAGGTCGGTGGGCGAGTGCAGCACCGTGAGCTGGACGAGCACGGAGTTGACCACGGGCTCCACGAGGTTCTTGGCCCCGGCCAGCCCCAGCGCACCGGCGTCGTGCAGGTTCTCGACCACGGGCACGCCCGAGACGAGCTCGTGCCGATCGACCAGCTCGTCGAGACGCCCCTGGAGCTCGGGGACCATCTCACCGCGCCCCGGCGTCTCGATCTCGTTGCGCGAGGGCATCGAGCCGAGCCCGAGCCGCACGTTGAGGAAGGACCAGTGCTCGGGGCGGCGCGTCCACAGCAGCGGCCCGCGACGCAGCCCCTCGGCCAGCGTGAGCGGCGTCGCCGGTGCCTCCTGGAGCCTCGCCGACCGCTCGGCGACCTCTTCGTCGCGCAGCGCGGCCCGCAGGCCCTCGAGCCGCTCGTCGAACCTCTTGACGTCGCGCTCCAGACGACGACGGCGCCGCTGGCGCTCGGTCACGTAGCTGCCGACGAGCATGAGCGGGCTCATGAGGATGAACAGGAGCGCGGTCGGGCGCTGCGTGACGAAGAACATCAGGAGGCCCATCACCACCGGCGCGACGAGGGCCAGCGCCGGGAAGGTCTGGGGCTCCTCCTCACGGTTGGCGCTGGGCGCCGTGAACTTCTCCCCGGCGTAGCGCGGCTCGACCTTGGGCGAGCGGTTGAACGGGACGGGCCCCGCGACCGGACCGCCCGCAGCGCTGCCGAGCGGGTCGACCACGACGACGGTGTCCCCGAGCACGAGGGTCTGCTGCCGGTCGACGCGCAGCCGGGTGACCAGACCGCCGTCGACGACGATGCCGTTGGCCGAGCCCAGGTCGACGACCTCGGTACGGTCGGACACGTCGATCCGAGCGTGCTTCTTCGAGACGAGGGGGTCGGACAGCACGAGGTCGCACCCCGGTTCGCGTCCCACGACGTAGCGCCCCGCGACGAGGTCGCGCTGCAGCCCGGCGTCCGGCCCGGCCACGACCCGCACACGGGCCAGCACGTTCTGGACGTCCTGCATCGTGCTGGCGGCGCGGGCGGCGTCGAGAAGATGCACGACGGCCCCGGAACCGAGCCACGCCTCCGCGATCGGGACGTCGGGGTCGAGGACGACCGACTGCTCCTGCCCGGGGAGCTGGGCGCGCAGGGTGAGCGGGGGGACGTCGACGAGCGACCCCATGTTCCGGGGGTCGCGCACTGCGACGGCGCGGGCGACGTCGCCGACCGTGCTGCCGGCGTCGGCCGTGACGACGATGTCGTCGCTCGTGCCGTCGTGGCGCACGAGAGTCATCTTGAGACGCACAGGGACGTGTCCTTCGTAGCAGGTGCGTGGACGGGGTTCAGGAGCTCTCGTCCACCAGGTCGAGCAGGGGCAGGTCCTCGGTCGTCACGAGGCGTGAGGCCACCGCGTACTCCACGAGCCGTGCACGACGGTTCGTGGCGAGCGCCCCGACTCCCCCGCGCAACCCCTTGACGCCGATGCGGTCCAGCCGCTCGCACACGTTGTCGAGCTTGCGGTTGAAGCGGGTCGTGGCCCAGCCGAGGCGGCGTGCGGCGTCGGCGGAGGTCGGGATCTCGGAGAGCCCGGTCCCGTCCCGGCGCAGCACGGGCTCGGCGAGCGCCAGGATGAGCTGCTTCTGGGTGATCGTGAACGGGATGGCCCCGATCGTGGTCGCGCCGTCGGACGGCTCCTCGGAGCGGATCTCCTGGTAGGGCGCCCCCTGGAGCTGGACCAGCAGCTCGTAGGTGGTCGGCCCGGCCGTGAAGACGACCGACATGGACGGGAACACGAGCGGCAGGCGGTTGCCGGGCGACAGCCACGACTGGACGCCGCCGCCGGCGTCGCAGACGGTCGCCGAGATCAGCGAGCCGACGTTCGCCAGCCACCAGATGCCGTTCTCGTGCGAGATGCGAAGAAAGTGCCGGTGCAGGTACGGGTTGTCCTCGATCTCGAGGTCGCCGTCGCGCCCGATGTCGAACGTCCCGCCGGGGACGGGGCGGAACCACTCTCCGCAGAACTCGATCGCGAGGTCGCTCATGGGGTCACGCATTCCTTCACCGGGACGGACGGCTTACCGTCCCGGACGGTACGGATCTCGACGCAGACGGTCTCGTTGGCCCCCGCGGGGACCGCCACTGACAGTCCTCCCGGGGGCGCCGGGGCCGGCGAGGTCTCCTTGGTCGGGTCGATGTGCTGCCACACGTAGGTGTCGCCGATCAGGACGCCCTCGGGGGCGGACCAGGTGAACAGAGCGCTCCCGTTCGCGGCGTCGTACTGCGCCTGCAGGTCCTCGGGGGGCGGGACCAGGTCGCCGAGGTTGTCGTAGGGCACGTCGGCCGGCTCGTCCGCCGAGGTCGTGCCGCCCCCCGTGTCCGTGTCGGTCGCGGTCCCGTCGGGCAGGAGCGCGTAGATCCCGACCGCCACGAGCACGAGCACCCCGGCGCCCGCCAGGAACGGCCAGAGGGCACGCCGCGGCCGCGGTCCTGCCTGCTCGGGCTCGGGCGAGGAGCCCGGGGCGCGGTGCACGGTGTCGTCGGTCGGCGGCCCCCACACGGCGGTCCCGGTCGCGGCGGTCCCCGGGCCGGGCGCGGGGCGCGGCGGGACGTACCCGGTGCCCGACGCCGGAGCCTGGGCCGGGCGCGCGGGTGCGGGCGCGTAGTACGCGACCTGGGCGGGCGTCCCTGCCCCGGGCTGCGCGGCGTAGGCACCGGGCACCTCGGGAGCGTGCGGAGCAGGAGCGTGCGCCGCAGGAGCGGAACCGCCCGTCGCCGCTCCGACGGGCACGTGCCGCTGGACCGGCGCGGTACCGCTCGTCGTCGACGGCGCGCCGGTCGGGTAGGTGCCGCCGGCACCTCCTCCGCGGGGGTCGATCGAGACGACCGCGCGCAGCCGCGTACCGCCGTCGTCGTCGGCCTCTTCCTCCTGCGTGATCCCCGTGTCGGCGAGCACGTCGATGGGGGTGACGGCGAGCGAGAGCTCGTTCTGTACCTGCTGGAGGGCTCGCGCGAAAGCGAGCATCGTCGGATACCGCGAGGCCGGGTTCTTGGCCATGGCGGTCCCGAGCACGCGCTCGAGCGACGGCGGCACGTCGGTACGTCCGGTCGGGGCCAGCGGCGTCGACTCGATGCGCGTGATGAGGCTCGCGCTCGAGTTGGACCCTCCTGGCAGCTCGAACGGCGCCCGCCCGGCCAGCAGGGTGTACGTCGTGGCGGCGAGCGCCCAGACGTCCGTCTCCTTGCCTGCCCACGGGTCCTCGGCGAAGGACTCCGGGGGCGACCACGGGATCGACATGCCCTCGGCCCGGGAGGCGTCGTCCATGGTCGAGGAGATGCCGAAGTCCGTGAGCGCGGGGTGGCCGTACTCGGTCACGAGGATGTTCGCCGGCTTGATGTCCCGGTGCAGGATCCCCGCCCGGTGCGCGGTCTCGACCGCTCCCGCGATCTGCACGGCGATGCGCAGCGCCTCGGCGACGCTCAGCCGCTCGGACCGGTAGCGGGCCCCCAGGTTGGGCCGCGAGCAGTACTCCATGGCGAGGTAGGGGCGCCCGTCGGACGTCACGTTCGCCTCGTACATGGTCACGATCGACGGGTGGGTCGAGAGGGTCGCCATGAGGTCGGCCTCGATGTCGAACGCGGCGCGCTGCGACTCGCTCGACCACTCGTGCAGCAGGACCTTGATCGCCACCCGGCGACGGGGGCGCTGCTGCTGGTAGAGGAAGACGTCGGAGAACCCGCCCGAACCGACGACCGACACGTACTCGTAGCCGTCGATCAGCGGGGGCGGCGACGGGGCACGCTTGCTGCTCATAGCAACCCTTCGAAGGTGAACGTCACGCCGTCACCCACGTCGACGACGTCGTGCGACCCGACCATCGCGGGCTCCCCCGGGTGCAGGCGCCGAGGCGGCTGACCAGGGCGCAGGAGCGTGGTGCCGTTGGTCGTGTTGAGGTCGCACACCAGCACGTGCCACCCCTCGAGCTGGATCTCGACGTGAGAGCGCGAGATGTCCTGCTCCGGGCTCGGCACCGCGACCAGGCGCGGCAGGTCGTTGCTCTGCGCTCGCGTCGTGCGGGGGCGGCGTCCGAGCACCACCGGGCGGTCGAGCTCCACGACCTGCCCGTTGGAGAGCGTGAACCGGCCCAGCGAGGGCCGGGTCACGAGGTGGGCGTCCCCCACCAGGACGTGTGCGCAGCTCCCGCAGGTGTCCCGCGACGGAGGGTTCGCGTGACCGTCCACGCACACGCGGGCCAGGATCTGCTGGGAGCCCGGAGGTGCGGGCGGCGCGAAGGTCGGGCCTGCGGCCGAGGCCCGGCCGTCGACCGGTGCGGGACCTGGCGCCGGGACGCCGGTCGGGAGCGGCACACCGCCGAGCGGCACGGCCGCTCCGGGCTGCACGGGAGGTGCGGGCGGCACGGGAGGTGCGGGCGGCGCAGGGACGGCGATGCCCGCACCGGCTCCGGACACCTGGGCGCGGAGGTCGGCGATGACCGAGGAGAAGACGGTGTGCCCGTCGTGGTCGTCCCCCGCCAGGTCTTCTCCGACCGCCACCTCGTGCCCGGTCGTCGAGTGGCCGCCGGCGGGCGCGAGGTCCACCGGGGGGCCCGGTCGCCGGGCCTGGTCGCCCGTGACCGTGGCGGCGCGCACCGACGCGGCGGGCGTCGACCCGGTCCACTCCCGAGGGATGCCGTCGATCATGCTCGCAACAGGCTCGGGCGTCGCAGCGGGCGGCACGGGGGTCGCGTTCTCGACCGACGCCACGGAGACGGGGGTGGGGACGGGAGGCACGTCGTCCTGCTCGTCCTCCTCGTCGATGCGGATCGCGGCGTCCTCGACGGTCCGCAGGACGGTGGACTCCCACAGGTGCCCGTAGCCGTCGTCGACGGCCGCCACCGCGTCGTCGAGGTCGTCGAGGTCGTCGACCGGAGGGACGACCGTGAGCTCGGGCGCGATCGTCTCCATCGAGACGATCGTCTCGGCCGACCGTTCGTCGACCGGCGAGCGGGTCGGCACGACCTCGTCGTCCGGCGCGGCGTCGAGGCCCGGTACTGCTGCGACCAGGGCGACCGGGGCGGCGTCGTCGTCGGGCCCGACGGCGACGGCGGCCAGGCTCGGTACCGCGACGAGGGGTGGTTCCAGGTCGTCGTCCTCGGCCAACGCCGCGCTCCCCACCAGGACCGGCTCGAACGCGGACGCCGGGCGCGCAGCAGGGGCGACGGGGGGCTCGGCGGTCGCCTGCCCGGTGTGCTCCGCACGAGGGGTGGCCGCGGGCACGGCGGACGTCCCGACGAGGTGCCGGACGATCCGCGACGCCAGCACCACGCCCTCGTGGAGCGGCAGGCCGACGAGCGCCACCTGTCCAGGACCCGCCTCCAGGGCCGGGGCGTCCTCGACCCCGAGCTGGACGGAGACCTCCTCGACGTCGTCCACGAGACGCTCGGACCAGGTGGTCACGTCGTCGCCGTCCACGTGGACCCGGGACGAGGACGTGCTGAGCGTGACGGAGACCGCGCCACGGACGGCGACCTGGGCGCGTCGCCCCGACACGACCGCGACGGCGAACGGCGGCATGGTCCGCAAGGTCGCCCCGAGGACCACGGTCAGGAGCTGGATGACCTCGATGACCTCGACGTCGGCGTCTCCTGCCGCGTCGAGGCCGTCCCACAGGCGTCCGACCAGCTCGCTCGTCGCTCCCTCCGGGAGGACGACGATCGCACCACCCCGGACGAACCCGAACGCGCTCCCGGTGTCGTAGCGCAGTCTCACGACCTCTCCCCCATCTGCAGGCGAATCTCTCGCGGCAAGGTGTCCTCGTCGGCATACCCGAGGTTCTCGCGGGGGGCCGTGGAGCCGTCGTCGGTGTCCCCCCACGCCCCGGTCGCGTCGACGACGACGACAGTGATGTTATCCCGCCCTCCGGCGACGATGGCCTCGTTGACCAGACGGTCGGCTGCGGCCTGGGGGTCCGGCTGTGCGAGCAGGATCTCCGTGATCCGTTCGTCCGAGAGCTCGCCCGTCAGGCCGTCGGAGCACACGAGCATCCGGTCCCGCGCAGCGATGGGCACCCAGCAGAAGTCCGGCTCGGGCGGGAGCGAGGCCCCGACGGCGCGCGTGACGACGTGGCGTCGCGGGTGGGTCAGCGCCTCGGTCGCCGTGAGCATCCCCGCGTCCACCATCTCCTGGACCTCCGAGTGGTCCACGCTCAGCTGCTCGAGCACCCCGTGCGACATCTGGTAGGTCCGCGAGTCGCCGATGTTGACCACGAGCCAGTAGGGCATGCCCTCCATCTGGGCCACGACGACGCCGGTCACGGTCGTCCCGGCGCCGCGGCCGGGCTCGGTGCTGATGGCGCGGACGTCGTCCTGCGCCACGACGAGCCGGTCACGCACGTCCTCGGGTGAGACCGTGGCCAGCGCGCCGAGCGGGCGGAGGGCGTCGATGGTCGCGGAGCTCGCGACCTCGCCGGCGTCGTGCCCGCCCATGCCGTCGGCGACGAAGAAGACCGAACGGTCGGCGAGGAACCTGTCCTCGTTGAGGAGCCGTCGCGCCCCCCGGTGCGAGCTTGCGCCCCAGACGAGGCTCACCCCGGCGGGCCATCCGCTCATGCGACAGGTCCCGGGTGGACGACGATGCGCCGGTCCCCGACGGTGATCACCGAGCCGACGGGCACGGGCACGCGCACGCCCGGGTCGAGCGCCACCGGCGCCCCGCCGGGCGGCAGGAGGACGGTCCCGTTCGTCGACCCACGGTCCTGCACCCACAGGCCGCCGGCGTCGAAACCCAGCTCGGCGTGCGTCTTGGAGACGGACCGCGTCGGGTCCTCGACCCGGACGAGAGTCGTGGCCTCGGCCCCCGTCGCCTGGGGGTTGCGTCCGACGAGCGCGGGTCCGGAGAGGGGGACCCGCTGTCCGGACTCGAGCTCGAGCACCGCCCCGGGCGTGGGGGCCGCCTCGTGCGCCTCGCGCCGGATCTCCCGGGCGCTCAGACGCGTCGAGTCCCAGTCGGGTTCCTCGTAGGCAGGTGCCGGTGTCGCCGTGGTCGCAGGGCCCCCGAGGGGAACGGGGCCCGGCTGCGGCGCGACCGGTGCGGGGCCCGGCTGCGGGACGGCGCCTGGCACACCCGTGATCAGCCCGTCCGCGGGCACGAGCGAGGGCTGCTGCGGCTGCTGCGGGAAGGCCCACGGGTCACCGACGGGAGCGGGCCCGGCCCCCGGGGCCGGGCTCGCTGGCTGCGCGGCGAACGCCCCGGTGACGGGCACGTGTCCCGACGCCGAGGAGCCGCCGTACCCGCTCGGGTTCGCCGCGACCGGCTGGGTGCTCGGCTTCCCGACGACGCCGACCGTGGCGCTCCCGTCCTGGAGTCCGCGGACGTCGAGCACGAGCGCCTTGGCTGCCTTGTCCTGCCATCCCTGGTTCCGTCCCGAGCCGTCGAAGGCCGGGGAGAGGACGACGAGCAGCTCGCCGATGCCCAGGGCGAGGGCCCCGAGGAAGGTGATGATCCAGCGCAGCGCCGCCCGCCCGAAGCCCAGGGGCGACCGGTCCTCGGCCCGGACGGACCGGACACCCGTCGCGAGGTTGCCGAGCGTCCGGCCGGTGCTTCCCTCCCAGACCCAGATACCGACCCAGGACGCGAGGGACACCGCTCCGGCTACCGCGTACACGAACAGCAGTCGGCCGAGCAGCGCCTGCGCGTCGGCCTGGGTCGTGACCGAGGCCAGCGCGGTCGCAGACACCCCGGCCACCGCGCCGCCGCCGAGCAGGACGGCCGCGAAGACCACGGAGACCGCGGCGACGTCGACCAGGAACGCGAGGAACCTGCGTCCTGTGCCGGCCACCGGCGCCCCGTCGAGCCCTGCCCGGGGCGCGGCGGCGTCCGTCCGTCGCAGGAACGGCACCGCGCGCTGGGTCGCCGCAGCGACGTCGCGCTCGGTCGTGACCGCGATCGACGGCTCGCGGCCCGACGACGGCGCGTCGCCGACGGGTGCTCCGTACGGCACCGCGGTGCTGGGCATCTTCGTCCCGCAGACCGCGCAGAACGACGAACCCGCCGGCTGCGCCGTCCCGCAGGCGCTGCAGCTCAGCTGCTCGGACATCAGGACTCCCCTGGCTTCGGGCCGGAACCGGTCGGTGGTCTCTTCACGGTCCGGACGGACGGTCGGGCCGACCGGCGCAGCGCCGGGACCCAGGAGGGGACCCATGCCGGTCGAGCACCCCGCAGGGATCGTAGCGACACCGCTGCACGCAGACGTTGTCCGCGCGGCCTCGTGGAGCGCATGCCCACCAGGACCGAGTCCACCTCGCTCCAGAAGGCGTCGACCTCCTGGGGGCTCGGGTCCCCGGTGCCGAACACCGTCGCGTCGGCCGAGCGTGCGAGGGTCACGGTGGGCGCCGCCGCCACGGGGAACGCCTCGGCGAGCGTGCCTGCGCCCTCGCGGCGGGTCGCGCCCGCGGGGACGGGAGCACCCAGGTCCGTGGCGGCGTCGAGCACCTCGCGCCAGCCACCGCTGATGCGGTCGACGGGCCTGTCGGCCGACCTGCGCCTCTTGCGGCGCTGCGACTTGAGCAGCAGGACCAGGAGCAGGGGCAGCGCGAGGACGAGCAGCGGGACGGCCACCGTGACGGCGACCAGGGCTGCCCGTCCCCAGTCGAAGGCGTCCGACTCGGCGTCGTCCTTCTTCTCCTCGTCGTCGATCGTGCCTGCCTCCGCGTCCGCAGGCTCCTCGGGCGGCTCCGGGTCCTCGAGGACCGGCGGCTTGGGCACCTGGTCGCTCTTGGGCTCGGGCTCGATCTTGTTGTCCTCCTCGGGGATGGCGTCGATCGGCACCCAGCCGTAGCCCGCGAACGGGACCTCGACCCACGCGTGCACGTCTGCCCCCGTCGCGACGAACGGCGTGCCCTCCTCCCAGACCTCCTGGTCCGGGTAGAAGCCCATGACGACGCGCGCGGGGATGCCCGCCGACTGCGCCATGAGGGCGAGGGCCACCGCGAACTGCTCGTCGTCGCCGACCATCTCGTCGGCCGCGAGCAGCGTGTCGATGCGCTCGGCCGAGTGGCCGGGACGCGAGGGGAGCTGGGTCTCGAGGCCGCTCGAGAAGATCCCGCTCGCCTCGAGCCCCGTCTCGAGGTTCTTGAGCTGGACGACCGGGTCGGTCTCCTCGGCCATGAACTGCGCGGCCTTGCCCCCGACCGAGTCCGGGACGTTGAGGGACCTCGGGAGCTTCGCGTCCAGGATGTGCGACGACTCCAGGTCCTCGGGAGAGGGCGTCGGCGCGACGATCGCGTCGAGCCGGAACGTGTCGCCGGGGCGCAGGCCCGCGGTCACGACCCCGGTGCCCGTCTCCGAGTTGTAGAAGGTGGTCCCCCGCAGCGCCTCGCTGCGGTCTCCCGTGTACTCGATGCCCGCGAGGGCGCCGACGTCGGGCAGCCAGACGCCCCGGTAGTCGCCGACGGTGATCGTCAGGTCGGTAGGCGTGCCCTTCGCGACCGTCGCGATCTGGTCGCCGGCGCGCGTGAAGACTCCCGAGCCCGCACCGCTCGAGACGTCGTAGACCACCCCGTTGTACGTGTCGAGGGTCGCGAGTCGTACACGGGCCCCGGCAGGGAGCCCGTCGACCGTGAACAGCTCGTCGTCCGTCATCTCCTTGGCGTACTTGCGGAAGGACGCGAGCGGGCTCACGTACTCGTGCAGGTCGAGCGGCGGGACGATCTGCTCTCGCAGGACCATCCGCTCGGTGTCCGGGGTCACGAGCGGGACGAGCAGGACCGCGGCCACCGCCCCGAGCGCGAGCATCGCCGCGCCGCCGCGCGCACGGTGCCAGCGCAGGCGCCGGGTCGCGACGACGCTCGCAGCCGTCAGGACCTGCCGCTCGCCGAGGCGCGCCTCGGTCGCGCGCCACGCGCCCCACAGGAGCCCGACGACGACCAGCACGAGTCCCTGGACCACGGGGAGCGCCGGGACGACGGTCCCCAGCAGGATCACGGCGACGAACACGACCACGACCGGGACGAGCGCCCACTGCCCGGCACGGACGCGCCAGGCGATCGTGCCGGCGACCAGCGACGCCAGGAAGAGCAGCAGGAAGGGCACGACGCCCAGCTCCGGGAAGGACTGGAGCGGCGGGACCGAGGTCACGCTCTCCTTCCAGCCGGTGACCGAGCCCAGCAGCAGGCCCCGGACGGTCTCGAGGGTCGGCAGGACCCCGGCGACCGTCGTGCCCGGCAGCGCGAACGGCCCACCGAGGACCACGTACGCGACCATGGCCACGGCGGTGACCGTGACGGTGCCCCAGCGTCGCCAGGCACCGAGCCACGCGACGCCCAGCCCCAGGCCCAGGCCACCGAGCGCGGGCAGGAGGTAGCCCGCCGAACCCCACGCCGGGCCGAAGCCGACCACGGCGGCCCCCAGCATCACGACGAGGGCGAGCGCGTCCACGGCCCCCGTCGCCCGCACCGCACGCGGCGCGTCGGCCCCGCGCAGGCGGGTCGAGGAGCGTGCGGTCGTCACGTTCGACCGCGTGCCGGTGCCGCCCGTGTGCCCGGGTTCCGTACCGGGACCGGTCGGCGGGGCCTGCCGGCCCCGCGTGTCGTTCTCGGTCATCAGTCGTTCAGCCTCCGCAGCGCGAGGGGGAGGTCGCCGAGCTCCCCGATGGTGAGCACGACGAGCTCGGCGATCCGGTGACGGCTGACCTTCGCCCCCGGGACGCACTGGATCGCCATGACCCGCACGTCCTGGGGAAGCCGGGCCGAGGCGGCGCGCAGCTCGGTGGGCGAGACCGAGCTCCCCACGACGAGCGCGACGACCGACGCGTCCGTGACGGCCGCACCGGCCACGCGCGCCAGGTCCACGAGGCTCGTGCGCAAGGACCTCGTCTCGACCCGAGCCAGGTCGTCGAGGAGCCGCACGCGGTTGTCCCCGCGCAGGCTGCCGTCGTTGACGAGGACGGTCAGACCGCGGTCCTCCTTGATGGCCTGGAGGCCGAGCGAGCCGCACGAGCTCACTGCGAGCTCGAACTCGTCCGGGTGGGCGTAGTCCTCGGCGCGGGTCGAGAGCACGACCGCGAGGTGCGACCGCCGCGTCTCCTCGAACTGCCGGACCATGAGCTGCCCCGTGCGGGCGGTGGTCTTCCAGTGGATGTGGCGACGGTCGTCGCCGGGGACGTAGTCGCGCAGCGCGTGGAACGACACGTCGGAGTTGGAGATGTCCTGGGTGACCCGGCCTTCGAGGTCGCGCAGGAAGCCCGTCGAGGAACCCGACAGGTTCTTGGTCCGCGGGTGCACGAACAGCTCCTCGGGGTCCGTCCAGACCACCTCGCGGCGCAGCAGGCCCAGGGGGTCGGCTCGCACCGACCGCACCGGGCCCACAGGGATGACCGAGCGCCGGTGGGTCGGGATCGTGAAGATCTCCTCGTGGCTCGCCCCCGGCCGCAGCCGCGGTACGGGGAACGACGCGACCCCCGCCCCGACGGGCAGCTCCATCACGGCGGGCAGCAGCGGTCGCTGAGACTCGTTGCTCACCTCGAGCGTGCCGACTGCCCGGTCCCCCACCGTGACGCGGCGCTGCCCCAGGTCGAGGTTCACGGTGTAGCGGAACGTCCCGCGGACGAACGCGATCGCACCGAGCATCGCCACGGTCGCCACGACCGCGACGGCGAGCAGCTCGACCCACGAGAAGGCCAGTCCGCTCCACCAGGCCGCGACGAGCCCCACGAGGACCGCCCAGCCGAAGGGGCTCACGACCGAGGCCACCACGGACAGGCCCTTCGTCGCCCACTCCGTCACCGGAGCGAGGAGCGAGCGCAGGCGTGCGCCCAGGCCCTCGTCCCCGCTCGTGCCCGACGGCGTCGCGAACCTCGGGCGCGCGGGTGCCGCCGAGCCGAGGGGCGAGGCGGCCGCCGCCGGAGAAGCCGTCGCCGTGCGCCGGCGTCCGAGGAGCCGTGACCGCGGCGGGCGTCCGGAAGGGGCGCCCGGCGCCTGGGCCGAGCCCTGGCCGGGGCGCGACGCCGCCCGGGACGCGTCGTCCTGGGGCGCGCCGCCCGGGCCGTTCGCGCCAGTCGGTCCGCCGTGCGCCGCGACGGGAGATTCGGTCGTGGTCATCGGGTCAGGCCGACCGGCGTTCCTGCGGTGCGGCGACGTCACCGAGGATGCGCGCGAGCACGCCGTCGTTGGTCGCACCGGCGAACTCGGCCTCGGGGTCGAGGACCAGGCGGTGTGCCCAGGCGGGCAGCGCGAGCTGCTTGACGTCGTCGGGCAGGACGTAGTTGCGTCCGTGCGCGGCGGCCCACACCTTGGCGCAGCGCACCAGGGCGAGCGCCCCTCGCACCGAGACGCCGACCCGGCACTCGGCCGCGTTGCGCGTCTCCTCGGCCAGGCGCGAGATGTACTCGAGCACCGCGCCGTCGACGTGGACGCCCGCGGCGAGGTCGGCCATCTCCGCGACGGCCTGCGTCGTGATGAGCGCCTGCAGGGTCGCGCTGCGGTCCCGCACCGAGGCGCCCTGGAGGATCTCGACCGTGGCCGCGTGGTCCGGGTAGCCGAGCGAGGTCTTCATGAGGAAGCGGTCGAGCTGTGCCTCCGGCAGGCGGTACGTGCCCGCCTGCTCGATCGGGTTCTGCGTCGCGATGACCATGAACGGGCGGCCGACCGAGTGCGTCACGCCGTCGACCGTGATCTGCCCCTCCTCCATGACCTCCAGGAGCGCGGACTGCGTCTTGGGCGACGCGCGGTTGATCTCGTCCGCGAGCACGATCGACGCGAAGATCGGGCCCTGGTGGAACTCGAACTTCGCCGTCTTCTGGTCGTAGATCGTCACACCAGTGACGTCGGACGGCAGCAGGTCCGGCGTGAACTGGATGCGGTTCTGGGTGCCCTGGACGCTCGCCGCGAGGGCGCGCGCGAGCGACGTCTTGCCCGTGCCCGGGGCGTCCTCGAGGAGGATGTGCCCCTCCGACAGCATGCAGGTCAGGACCAGGCGCACGACGTGCGCCTTGCCCAGGACGGCCTGGCCGACGTTGCCGACCAGGCGGTCGAAGGTCTGAGCGAACCAGGTGGCCTGCTCGGGGGTCATGGTGGTCATCAGGGGGTTCCTCGTCGTGTCGATCGTTCTGTCGGTAGGGCGTGGGCCGTGCTGCGGGTCACCAGATCGCCGCTCTCGAGTCGCCCCACACGTTCGTCTTGACCCAGATCGTGGTCCCGGCGTTCCCGTGGAAGCACCACATGGTCCCGGACCAGTTGCCGTCCCCGTCGGTCCGCTGCGAGGCGCCGTTCAGCGCGGTGCTCGAGAACCCGCCGGAGGTCGGGCTGAACGCGTGGTTGCCGCCGTAGCTCGACCAGCACTGGGTGCTGAAGGAGGTGTTCGGTTCCGCGTTGCGGATGTTCAGCACGAGGTAGGCGCACGCCGGGTCGCCGCACTGGGAGTTGTTGACCGAGCTGCCTCGTGAGGTCCAGATGTCGCGCGCGGGCTTGGCGTCCGAGGCCGCGGCCGCGCACCTCTGGGCCGTCTGCCCCTCGGTGTCCTTGACGGTGACGCAGATCTCCTTGGTGTCGGAGTAGCCCGCCGGGACGTTGACGTTCCCGCTCGCCGCCCCGCTCGAGACCGCTCCCGTGACCGAGGTCGTGTAGTCGCGACCGTTGCCCGAGGTGCTCCACGCGAAGCCGACGGTCTGGTTCCCACCGGAGGCGCTCACGTTCGGGGTGGGGATCGGGCCGTACGGGTTGGCGCTGGCCTTGTTCGAGGCGGCCCCGTCCCCCCGACCGCCGTCGGCCTTCACCACGGCGCGGACGAAGAAGTCGTAGCCGATCCCGTTCTTGAGACCGCTGACGACCTTGTTCGTTCCCAGGGCGGACCAGCTGGAGCCGTTGTGGCTCCACTCGTAGCTGATCTCCCCGTCCCTGGCGCCGGCCGCCGAGACGTTGCCGAACGCGAGCTGCACCGTGCCGTTGGCGCCCGTGGCCTTGGCCGTGAGCCCCGCGACGGCTCCGGGCGCGGCGAACGCGCGCTGCGGGTTCGACTCGGGGCTGAACTCCGCCTCGCCGAACTTCACCGTGGCCTTGTTGTGGGCCTTGACCCGGAACGTGTAGTCGGTGCTGTCGGCCGGCACGCCGATCGTGGCGGTCGTCGCCGTGGCAGAGGCCGTCGAGACGACCGCTCCCCCGCGCAGCGCCTCCACCGTGTACCCGCTGATCGGTCCACCGTTGGCGTCGGGCGCCGTCCAGGTGATCTTCATCTGCGACGTCGCACCCAGCGAGGTCCTGGCCGCGGAAGGCTTCGCGGGGGCGGCAGGCTTGCCCGCCGGGATCTCCGGACGCGAGGCTCCCGACCACTCCGACGGGTCAGGGGCCGCGTTGACCGCCTGGATCTCGAAGGTGTACGACCCACCGTTCTGCAACCCGGTCCACTCGTAGGTGGTCCCGGCGACGCAGGCCTTGTCGGCGCTCCCGCCCGGCCCGGAGATCCTGATGTTGACGCACGTGATCGGGGAGCGATCCGTGTAGGTCTCGTTGACCCACGCGAGCTTGATGGACTTGTCCCCGAAGTCGAGCGTGGGAGGTGCGGGCCGGTTCGGCTTCTCGTCCGGACGCGCCTCCGCGGAGGCCGGCGAGGCGTTCGAGTCGTTGACCTCGTTCGTGGCGACGACCGTGAACGTGTAGGTCACGTTGTTGGTCAGGCCGTCGATGGTGCACGTGGTCGTCCCGCACGTGCGCTCGTCCCCCGCCGACGAGCGCACGGTGTACGAGGTGATCTCCGCACCGTTGTTCGCGGGCGGGTCCCACGTGAGGACGACCGTCTTGGAACGCACCTCGACGACCCGTGGAGTCGACGGCGCGTCGGGACGCCCCTGGACGGTGACCTGGATCCTTCCCTCGACCTCGCGGTCGGGGTCACCGGTCGCGTCCTGGATGCGATAGCGCACGACCATGACTCCGAAGAACGTGTCGCTGGGTGTCACGACGACCTTGTCGCCCGAGATCTGGGCGGTGCCCGACCCCGTGTCGACCACCGGCACGCCGACGACCTTGAGCGGGGTCTCGGGGAACGGGTTCGAGTCGTTGGACAGGACGTCCACCGGGACGTCCTTGCCCTGGTGGGCCTTGTCGACCGTGTCCGCGTTGGCCTTGGCCAGCGGACGGGTCGACGCCACGACCTTGACCACGAGCTGCCCCTCGACCGGGGGGTGCTCGCCGTCGGTCACGCTGATCGGGACGTTGAGCACGGTGCCCTTGGGAATCGCCGGGGTGGCCTGGACGGTCGCGGTCGTGCCGCTGAACGAGAGCGAGAGACCGTCCGGCACGGCGCCGGCCTTGAAGGTGACCGGGTCGTCGTCCGGGTCGTCGACGAAGCGGGCGAGGTCGACGGTCGCCTCCTCCCCGGCGGCGACGTCCACGTTGGAGGCCGAGAGCACGGGCGGGAGGTTCTTCGGCGCGAGGACCACGACCGGCAGCGTGAGCAGGGCCTTGTGCCCGTCCGGGTCGTCGGGGCCGCTGCCGTCCGTGACCTCGAACGACACCGCGGCGTCGCCCGCGTAGTCCACCCGCGGGGTGTACGTCAGGTTCGTGGGGTCCGTGACCGCGACGGTGCCTTCGAGCGCCGACACCTTGGACTCCTCGGTCAGTCGCGGGGTGCGTCCTTCCAGGACGAGGACGTAGTCGGTGATGTCGATCGGGAGGGTCTCACCGGCATGCACCTCGAGCGGCGCGATCCCGGGCCGCAGCTGCGGGATCTGCTCGGTCAGGCCGGGCACCTTGACGAAGGCCTTCGACGTCAGCCCGTCGACGTCGGTCACGGTGTACGTGACGACCTGGCGCTCCTGCGTGAGGGGCACCGTCAGCACGCCGTCCTTGTCGACGCTCACACCGACGGCGTCGGTGGACACGGTGAGCTCGTCCCCGGACCCGTCGGGGTCGTCGTCGTTCTCCAGGACGGGCACGCTCACGCTGGTCTTGCCGAGGATCGAGTCGACCGGCACGGCGTCGTCGCGGGCGATGGGCGCCAGCAGCGGAGCCGCCTGGTCCACGTTCACCGTGACCGAGGCCGCGGCGCGGGCACCGTAGGCGTCCTCGATGCCGTAGTAGAAGGAGGTCGAGCCCGCCTCGGCAGGGCTGGTGATCACGATGCGGTCGCCCGCGACCTCCGCGTCGAGCTCCTCGGGCGCCTCGAGCCCGGCGGAGCGCAGGGCGATCTGGTCGCCGTCGGGGTCGGTGTCGTTGGCCAGCGCGGCGACGGAGACGGTCCGGCTCGGCCTGACGGTGACCTCGTCGTCGATCGCGACGGGCGGCTGGTTCGCCGAAGGCGGTCGGGAGATCCCGACCTGCGCCGTCCCGGTCGCGACCGCACCGCGCGCGTCCTGCACCGAGTAGGTGAACGAGTCGGAACCGGTCGCCTGGTCGGAGGCGTCGTAGACGAGGTACCCGTCCTCGACGTAGGCCCTGCCCTGGCTCGCCTGGGAGGCGATCCCGGTGAGCTGGACCGAGTCGCCGTCGGGGTCGATCCCGTCGAGCGGCACGACCGTGCGCACGCTCGCACCGGTCAGGACGCGCATCTGGACCGGCAGGGGCTGCGGCGGGGAGTTCTCCTCGCCGTCGCGGATGTGGATCGTGACCTGGGCCGAGTCCTCCTGGCCGTTCTTGTCCCGGACCCGGTAGATCGCGTACGCGGTGCCGGCCTCGGCCCCCGCCTTGAACCGCAGGTTCCCCTCGGACGCGAAGATCTCGCCCTGCTCGGGCGCGACCCCCTGCTCGAGCTCGTCCTGGAGGAACAGTTCGAGGCCGTCGGGGTGCGTGTCGTTCTTCAGGACCGGGATCGTGACCACGTCACCGACACGCACCGTGGCCTCGTCGGCCGCGGCGTTCGGCGGCTGGAGCTTGACGGGCGCCGGGACCGGGACGATCCGCACCTGACCGGTCGTGGACTGGTTTCCGTTGGACACCGTGTACTCGACCGTGACGGGCGCCTCGAGGCGACGGATCTCGGTGATCCGCAGCATCTGGTGGGCCAGGACGGCGACCGAGACGCCCGCGTCGTCGGGCACCCTGACCGACTGCACCACCAGGACCCCGCCTGCGGGGTCCGAGTCGTTGGCGAGCACGTCCACGAGGGTGCTCCCGCCCGAGGGCAGCAGAGCCGTGTCGGAGACCACGATGGGCGGGCCCTCGGCCGCGGAGGCCGGCAGGACATCGACGCGGACCAGGCCCGTCGTCGCGTTCGGACCGTCGGAGACCTGGTACGTCAGGTCGTAGGACCGGGGCTCGTTCGAGAGGAACTGGAACGTGCCCGCGTCGTAGTTCGGCGTGATCTGTGCGGGGGCGGACTCGGCGACCGTGGTCAGGCGCAGATCGTCCCCGTTGGCGTCGTAGTCGTTGCGCAGGGGTTCGACGGTCACGGGCTGACCGGCCGGGACGACCACGTGGTCGGCGACCGCCACCGGCGCGAGCTGGCCGGCGCCGGACACGTCGACGTGCAGGATGCCCTCGAAGACCTCGCCCTGCCCGTCGGCGACCATGATCTTGACGGTCTTGCGCCCCGTCGACGTGCCGCCGTCGCGGAACTCGACCGACCCGTCCGGCCGCGAGCGCACCTCGTCGCCGGCCGAGGTCGCCGACGCGGCCGCGAGGTAGAGGTCGTCACCGTCCGGGTCCCGGAAGAACGGGAGCACCTTGATCTGGGCCGACTTGCCCTGCTCGACGACCAGCACCGGCTCCCCCGTCTGCACGGGCGCCGCGTTCTCGCCCCACGGCGAGACCTGGAGCTGCACGCCGGCCTCTGCGACCCCGCCACGACCGTCGCTCACCGAGTACCGGAACGTCGAGTGCCCCTTCTGCGCGTCCGCGCCCACGACGGCCTGGAGGGCCGCACCCCCCAGCACCGACTGGATCTCGGCGCTGCCGGGCCCCTCGCCCGCGAGCGTCGCCGTCATGACGTCACCGTCGGGGTCGACGTCGTTGCCCAGCACGGGCAGGAGCGTGGTACGTCCGGGGCGGACGCCGAACACGTCGTCCTGGGGCTGCGGCGGCTGGTTGGGCTGGCTGCGGTCGAGGACGAACTGGTCGACCTGCTCCGGGGTCGTGAGCTCGGCGTCGGACTCCTCGCCCTCGGCCTGCTCCGGCAGGACCAGCTCCCAGTCCTCGACCTTCTCGTACTGGTCGGCGGCCATCCACAGCGTGCCGGCGGCCAGGTCGTTCAGCACGATCGCCTTGCGGTTGACCCGGTACTCGAGCCGCCCCTGGGGGTCCACGCCCTCCAGGCGCCGGTCGACGTCGTCGTCCGTCCCCTCGCAGTCACGGAGCACCTGACCGGTCTGCGACCAGGCACCGTAGGTGCACCCGCCGAGCTGCACGGGTGCCGACGGCGTCCCCGACGCGGCCCGCGTCACGGCCTTCCCACCGCCGAGTGGCTGCAGCACGAGCCCGGACGCGGTCGCGACCGCGACGTCGGGCGTTTTCGCACCCGGCTGCTGGAGCCGCGCGTCCGCGCCGTCCGCGAGGTCGACGGTCTCGCCCCCGGGCAGCACGAGCCGCGAGGACGTCCGGTCGAGCACCACTGCCTCGGCGCCGACGGTCGTGACCTCGACGTCGTCCCCGTCCTTGACCGGCACGCTCGTCGTCGTGACCTCCTGCGCCTCCCCGGCAGGCGACGTCACGACCTTGGTGAGCTTGCCCGTCGCCGGGACCACGACGTAGGCCGTGCCGTCCTGGGAGACCTGGACCTCACCGTCGCCACCGACCTCCGCGGTCGGCTCGGTCGACTCGGCGTCGAAGCCTGGCGCGGCCGAGAACGGCATGACCCACAGCAGGCCCTCCTTGCCGTCCAGGACCGCGACCGTGGAGCCTCCCATCGCGACCTGCGCACCGGTCGGAGGACGGACGGACCCGTCGAGCTTGAGCCGCGCCACGTCGACGGGGCTCACCGATCCCGCGCCGTCGTCGACCAGGAGCACCCTGCCGGCGTCCTGGAGCACGTCGAACGACGCCGAGCCCGCGAGCAGGGAGCCGTCGAGCGCCTGGGACTCGAAGTTGAACCGCCCCAGCGCACCTCCCGACGTCCGGGTGACCCACACGCCGGAGTCGTTCAGCTCGACGTCCGCGGTCGCCTGACCCTCGTAGGTCACCGCGAACGCGACCAGGAGCGTCGAGAAGATCGACACGGTGCCGACCGAGGCGACGGTGCGCCGCTTGTCGTAGAGCCGGGAAAGGAAGGTCACAGAGTCTCCGTGGGTGCGAGTGGTGCCACCGGTGTCCAGGGCCGTTCCTGCCAGGTGCCCCTACCCGTCGCGGGTTCGAGGATAGCGGCACGAGCGGGGTGCTCTGACATCCACTGGATGGGGAGAACTGCCCAGTTCTCAACTGGCAGTAGATTTCCCTGGGCATCTCCGCAGGCGGCAGCGCCCGACGTCGCGCTGCCGGACGTCGCGCCGGGGCCCCGGGAGGTCCGGCCCACGTCCACGAGCCGAGACGGTGCCGGACGGCCCTGCACCCCACGCGGCCACCGGCCGCCCGCCCACCGCCCGCGCACCACGACCGAGGGCGGTGCGCAGGACCCGTGGGTCGTGCGCACCGCCCCCAGGGGTTCGTGCTGCTGCGGTGGCGAGAGGTCTCAGGCCGCGCGGTCCGCCAGTGCCTGGGCGAACGCGACGAGCGCCTCCTTGACCGGTCCGGCCGGCAGGGGCTCGAGCTCGTCGATCGCCGCGCGAGCCCACCCGACGGCCAGCGCCCGGGTCTCCCCGAGGACCTCGTGGGCCCGCAGCGCGGCGACCGCGGCAGCGAGCTCCTCGTCCCCCGAGAGATCCGAGTCCAGGAGGTCGACGAGCGCGGCGTCGGCCGCGGTCCCCGTCCCTGCCGCGACGCGTGCGCGCAGCAGCAGCGCCGGCATGGTCGGCACCTTCTCCCGCAGGTCCGTGCCCGGGGTCTTGCCGGACTCGGCGCCCGAGGAAGCGAGGTCGAGCACGTCGTCGGCGAGCTGGAAGGCGACACCGAGCTTCTCGCCGTACTCGGCGACGACCTCGACGACGGCCTGGTCGCAACCGCCGAACATCGCGCCGAGCCGAGCCGAGGTCGCGAGCAGCGAAGCGGTCTTGTCCGCGAGGACGCCCAGGTAGTGCTCGACCGGGTCGTCGGACTCCGAGGGGCCCGTCGTCTCGTGGAGCTGGCCGAGGCACAGCCGCTCGAAGGTGCGCGCCTGGATGAGGACGGCCTCGGGCCCCAGCGCCGCGACCGTCGACGCCGCACGGGCGAAGAGCAGGTCTCCGATGAGGATCGCGACCGAGTTGCCCCACACGGCGTGCGCCGACGGAGCACCGCGGCGCACGGGCGCGGAGTCCATGACGTCGTCGTGGTAGAGCGAGGCCAGGTGGGTGAGCTCGACGACGACGGCCGCCTCCACCACCTCCGGCCTGGCGCCGTCGCCCAGCTCCGCGCACAGCAGCGCGAGGAGCGGGCGCAGGCGCTTGCCGCCGGCGTTGACGAGGTGGCGGGACGCGGAGTCCGCGAGCCCGTCGGAGTGCGCGACGGCGTCGCTCAGCCTCGCCTCGACGGTCGTGAGGCGTGCGGTGAGCGTCGCGGCGAGCTCCGGATCGGTCAGGGGGATCGCCGTCGTGGAGACGGGTGGCACAGTGGTCACGGTCTGAACTTAGCCGCCTCGAAGGCCAGATCGAGAACCGAGGACGGCAAAACGCCGAGAAGGATGACGCCGATCACACAGATCGTGATGGCGATCGTGGTGAATCCCTCCGACCGGACGACCGTGACACGGCTCGCGAACGCGGCCACGGAGCGGGCCTGTCCGCCTGTCGCCCCTGTCGTCTCGACGACCTGCTCGCCGTCCTGGTCCGCGCGCGGTGCGGCTGCACCGGGCTCCGTGACGGCGTCCGACGCAGCCCGCGGCGAGGGCGTGAAGAACATCAGCACGATGACCCGCACGTAGAAGAAGACCGCGACGGCCGAGGCGATCACACCGATCAGGGCGAGCGGCCAGGCGCCCACCGCGACGGCCGACTGGAACGCCGTGAACTTGGCGATGAACCCCGCCGTGAGCGGGATCCCGGCCATCGACAGCAGGAAGAGCGCGAACGCGCCCGCGAGCCACGGGCTCCGCCTGCCCAGCCCGGCCCACTCCGTGAGGTGCGTGGCCTCACCCAGGACCGCTCCGCCGTCGGGCGAGGTGGTGGACGTCCCCGCGGACCCGGCTGCCGTGGCGCCCGGCACCGCGCCGACCGTCGCGAGCTCCGCCTCGGCGGGGACCACGACGGGCTGCGGGGCGCGCTCTCGCACGAGCGTCACGACCGCGAACGCTCCCACGGTCGCCAGGCCGTACGCCAGCAGGTAGAACAGCAGCGCGCGCACGCCGAACCCGCTCAGCTCGCCGAACCCGACGAGCGCCACGACCAGGAAGCCCGCGTGCGCGATCGACGAGTACGCGAGCAGGCGCTTCATGTCGGTCTGGATGACACCGATCACGGTCCCGACGATCATCGTGAGGATCGCGACGACCCACAGCGCGACCACGAGCTTCTCCTGGAGGTCGGGCGGCAGCGCCGAGCCGACGACGTACAGCACGCGCAGGAGCGCCCCGAAGGCCGCGGCCTTGGTGCAGGCCGCCATGAAGCCCGTCACAGGCGTGGGGGCGCCCTGGTAGACGTCAGGGGTCCACGAGTGGAACGGCGCGGCCCCCACCTTGAACAGCAGCCCGGCGAGCACCATGACGAGGCCGAGCAGCACGAGGCTCGTCATGCCGTCGAGACCGCCGCCCTCCAGGAGGGCGCCACGCACGTCCGCGAGCCGCACCGAACCGGCGAAGCCGTAGACCAGCGCGACCCCGAAGATGAAGATCGCCGACGCGAAGGCCCCCAGCAGGAAGTACTTGAAGGACGCCTCCTGCGACAGGAGCCGACGACGCCGCGCGAGCGCCGTGAGCACGTACAGCGGAAGCGAGAGCACCTCGAGCGCGACGAACATCGTCAGCAGGTCGCCCGTCGCGGGGAAGATCATCATGCCGCCGACCGCGAAGAGCACGAGCGGGAACACCTCGGTCTGCTCGAGACCGCGCCGCCGCGCGAGGTCCTCGTACGCCGAGCCCGGCACGGCCGCGGCCGTGGGAGCGAACGCGTCCTGCTTGGTCGAGGTGCGGTCGGCGATCACGAGCGTCGCCAGGAGCGCGAGGACCACGACGATCCCCTGCACGGCCAGCCCGAACGGGTCCACCACGAGCGAGCCGCCGAGCACCCTCACACCGCTCTGCTCGAGCACGTCGGGCCAGAGCAGGACGATCGACGTGAGCGCCCCGGCGAGCGCGGCGAGCGCGAGCACGACCTGCACCACCCGGCGGGCACGGTCGGGCACGAAGGCCTCGACGAGCACCCCGACGACGCCCGCACCCAGCACGACGATGACCGGGACGAGGTAGGCCCACTCGATCACGGGGGCCACGAAGGCGGCTGCGGTGGTCACGAGTCGCTCCCTTCAACGCTGAGGAGATCAGGGGTGGTGGGCGGGTTCTCGACGCCCACGGCCGTCATGGTCGCGTCCGCGGGCTCGCGCACGAGGTCGAGCGCCGGGGCCGGGTAGAAGCCGAGGACGAGCAGGGCAACGACCAGGGGTGCGACGACCCACTTCTCGCGCGCCCCGAGGTCCGGGGTACCCAGGAGGTCCTGCGGGGCCTTGCCCGTGAAGACCTTCTGGTAGGTCAGCAGGACGTACAGGGCCGCGAGCACCACGCCCAGGACCGCCACGAGAGCTGCCGGGTGGCTGCGGGAGAACGTCCCCACGAGCACCATGATCTCCGAGACGAACGTCGAGAGACCGGGCAGGGACAGGGCCGAGAGACCCGCCACGAGGAACGTGCCCGCGAGGACCGGCGTGACCCGCTGGAGCCCGCCGTAGTCGGCCAGGCGCTGCGAGCGTGCGGGGTGCCGCGCGACCAGGAACCCGGCGAGCAGGAACAGCGCCCCGGTCGAGATCCCGTGGTTGAACATGTAGAACGAGGCACCGGAGACGCTCAGCGACGTGAACGAGAAGATCCCGAGGACGATGAAGCCGAAGTGCGACACCGAGGTGTACGCGATGAGCCGCATGATGTCGCTCTGACCGATCGCCATGAGCGCGCCGTACAGGATCGAGACGACCGCGAGCACCACGACCACGGGCGCCGCCCACTGGCTCGCGTTCGGGAAGAGCGGCAGGCACAGCGTCAGCATGCCGAACGTGCCCACCTTGTCCAGGACGCCCACGAGCAGCGTCGAGGTGCCCGCGGGGGCGTGCTCGGCGGCGTCGGGCAGCCAGGTGTGGACCGGGAACAGCGGCGCCTTGATCGCGAAGGCCAGGAAGAACCCCAGGAAGAGCAGCCTCTCGGTGCTCACCGCCAGCGGGTTCGCGGCGAGGTGGTCGACCAGGTTCTGCGTCAGGAAGCCCTGCTCACCGCCCGGCCCGTTGAGGTACAGGGCGATGACCGCGACGAGCATGACGAGCCCGCCCGCGAGCGAGAACAGCAGGAACTTCACGGCCGCGTAGCGCCGCTGCGCCCCGCCCCCGAACCCGCCGATCATGAAGTAGACCGGGATCAGCATGGCCTCGAACAGCACGTAGAAGAAGAACACGTCGCGGGCCACGAAGACCGCGACCATGAACGCCTCGAGCAGCAGCACGAGCCCAAGGTAGTGGCGGAGCTTCGCGAGGTCGCCGTCCTGCTCGCGCCACGCCGCCAGGATCACGAGCGGGACGAGAAGGACCGCCAGCCCGACCAGCAGGAGCGCGACCCCGTCGGCCCCCACCGCGTAGCTCACGCCGAGCTGCGGGATCCACGCGTGCGTCTCGGTGAGCTGGTACGTGCCCGCGTCGGCGGTGTCGAACGCGCTGATCGCGAGGCCCAGGAGCACGAGCTCGGCGAGGCCGAACACGACCGCCACGGTCCGCAGGTGCTTGCGCGCCGACGTGGCGCCCAGCCCCCAGACGGCGGCCGCGCCGACGAGCGGCAGGACGATCAGGAGAGTCAGCCAGGGAATCTCGGTGGTCATCGGTCCCTCAGCTCCCTGTTCCGGTGGTCACGGCGAGGACCACCGCGACGATCACGATCAGGCCGGCGAGCATCGTCGCCGCGTACGACCTGACGAATCCGTTCTGCATGCCGCGCAACTTCTCCCCTGTCGCGCCGACGAGGCCGGCAAGACCCATCCAGCCGCCGTCGACCATCTGCCGGTCCCCGTAGACGAGGGACCGCGTGAGGTACTGCCCGGGCCGCATGAACACGGCCTCGTTGACCTGGTCCTGATAGAGGTCCTTGCGGGCCGCGCGGGTCAGGACCGAACCGTGCGGCGGGACGATCGGGACACGGGACACCGCGAACTGACGCCAGGCCAGGAGCACGCCCAGCAGGACGAGGACCAGGGTCAGCGTGATGAGCGACCACACCGGCAGCACCGGTTCGGCGTGCTCGGCATGGCCCGTGACGGGCGAGAGCCAGTCGACGAACACGTCGCCTATCGCGAGCAGCCCGCCCAGTGCCACCGAGCCGACCGCGAGGACGATCATGGGCGCCGTCATGAGCGCGGGCGACTCGTGCGGGTGCTGCACGGGGCCGTCGGTCGAGAGAGGCCCCGTGGGGTTGCCCGACCCGTCGTTCCAGCGCTTGTGCCCGTGGAAGGTCATGAAGAACAGGCGCGACATGTAGAACGCCGTGATGCCCGCTCCCAGCAGCGCGACGCCGCCGAAGACCCACGCGCGCCACTCCTGGCCGTCGATCGGCACGAACGCCGCCTCGATGATCTTGTCCTTGGACCAGAACCCGGAGAACGGCGGGATCCCGAGGATCGCGAGCCAGCCCAGGCCGAACGTGACCCAGGTGACCTTCATGTACCTCGACAGTGCGCCGAAGCGGCGCATGTCGACCCCGTCGTCCATGCCGTGCATGACCGAGCCCGCCCCGAGGAACATGCCTGCCTTGAAGAAGCCGTGCGTCACGAGGTGGAAGATCGCGAACGCGTACCCGATCGGTCCCAGCCCGGCCGCGAGCATCATGTAGCCGATCTGCGACATCGTCGAGGCCGCCAGGACCTTCTTGATGTCGTCCTTGGCGCAGCCGACGATCGCCCCGAACAGGAGCGTGACCGCGCCGACGAGGACCACGACGAGCTGCGCCGTCGGGGCTCCGTCGAAGATCGGCGCCGAGCGCACGACCAGGTAGACGCCCGCGGTGACCATGGTGGCCGCGTGGATGAGCGCCGAGACGGGCGTGGGGCCCGCCATGGCGTCACCGAGCCACGCCTGGAGCGGGAACTGCGCCGACTTGCCGCACGCGGCGACCAGGAGCGCGAGGGCGATCGCGGTCAGCAGCGCCGTGCCCGCCCCCGGGGCGTCGGCGAAGACCGTCGCGAAGTCCACCGCGCCGAAGCCCGCGAACATGAGCATGAGCGCGACGATCAGGCCGAGGTCGCCCACGCGGTTCATGATGAACGCCTTCTTGGCGGCCACCGCGTTGGCCCGCTCGTGGTTCCAGAACCCGATCAGCAGGTACGAGGCCAGGCCCACGCCCTCCCAGCCGACGAACAGCACGAGGTAGGAGTCCGCGAGGACCAGGACCAGCATGGCCGCGACGAACAGGTTGAGGTACGCGAAGAACCGGCGCTTGTCCTTGTCGTGCTCCATGTACGCGACCGCGTAGACGTGGATGAGCGTGCCGACGAACGTCACGAGCAGCACGAACGTCATGGACAGCGGGTCGAGCCGCAGGCCCACGCCCACGTCGAGCCCGCCTGCAGCGATCCAGTCGAAGAGCCGGTGGTCGACCACCCGCTCGTCGGCGGGCAGGCCCAGCATCGAGAAGAACACCACCAGCGCGACGACGAACGCGCCGCCCGACATGAGCACCCCGAACCACGCACCCCACCGGTCGCTGCGCCGTCCCGCGAGCAGCAGGACCGCGGCCCCCAGGAGCGGCAGCAGGATCAGCAACGGGGCAAGCAGGAACGGCCCGGGCACGACGGTCGAGGCCGGGACGATCTCCTGGGTCGGCAGCGCGGCCGGCACGACGTGCGCGAGGGCTGGAAGCAGAGTCACCGTTGGCATGCCTGCCCTCTCAGTTCTTCAGCAGGTTGACGTCGTCGACCGAGGCCGAGCGGCGGGTACGGAAGATGGCCACGATGATCGCGAGCCCCACGACGACCTCGGCCGCGGCCACCACCATCACGAAGAAGGCGATGACCTGACCGTGGAGGTCACCGTGCATGCGGGCGAACGTCACGAACGTCAGGTTGGTGGCGTTGAGCATGAGCTCGATGCCCATGAAGACGATGATCGCGTTGCGTCGCAGCAGCACGGTCGTCGCGCCGATCGCGAAGAGGATCGCGGCGAGCACCAGGTAGTTGGTCAGCTCCATGTCAGCTCTCCTTCCCGTGCTCGGTGGTCGGCCCGGACGTGGTGTCGGTCGGGAAGGCCCCCGGCTCGGCCGCAGGCACCGGCGCCTCGCCCGACAGGTCCGCGGCGGCCTCCTCGTCGGTGGCGGCCGTGAGCTCGGGGAAGCGCCGGGCCGTCAGCTCGGGCTCGTGCTCGGCGAGCACGGCCCGCTCCTTGGCGAGGATCCGTCCCGCGGAGCGCTCCTGCCCGCGGATGCGCAGGATGCGCGAGACCGAGTGCTCGATGGGGCGACCCTGCGGGTCGAGCGCGGGGGTGTCCATCGCGTTGTTCTGCGCGTAGACGCCCGGCGCCGGAAGCGGGGTCAGGAGCCCGCCCTCGGCGAGCGCGGCGACCTTGGCGTCGGAGATCTGCCGCTGCCCGACGCGCGGCACGAGCCGGCGCCGGTGCGTCAGGACGAGGGCCGCGATCGCCGCGGTCACGAGCAGGATGCCGACGACCTCGAGCGCGAACACGTAGTCGGCGAACAGGATGCGGGCGAGCGCGACGGGGTTGGACTCGGCGTTGGCCGCCGTGAGCCCGACCGAGGGCGGGAACGTCGCCTGTGCGACGACCCCGACCAGCACCGAGCCGAGCCCCAGCCCGAGCAGCACCCCGATGAGGCGCTGGCCGCGGATGGTCTCGACGAGCGAGTCCGACGCGTCGACGCCCACGAGCATGAGCACGAACAGGAAGAGCATCATGACGGCGCCCGTGTAGACCACGATCTGCACGACGCCCAGGAACGCCGCCTCCTGCGCGATGTAGAGGATCGCGAGGCTGATCATGACGAACACGACGCAGATCGCGGCGTGCACGGCCTTGCGGGCGAACAGCAGGCCGAGCGCGGCCAGCACCATGAGCGGGGCGAGGACCCAGAACAGGACGACCTCTCCCCCGCTGACGGTCACCGGACCACCTTCCGGACCTCGGGGCGCCGTGCGGCGGCGGGGTCCTCGACGGGCGGCAGGGTCGGGTCGTCGGGCCGGTGCGCACGCACCCAGTCGATCTGCTCGGGCACGGGCCCGGTCACCTCTCCCCGGTAGTAGTCGGTGTCGGTCGTCCCGGGCACCATGGGGTGCGGGGCGGCGAGCATGCCCTCGCGCAGCGGCGCGAGGAGGTCTTCCTTCTCCCAGATCAGCCCTTCGCGGGTCGGTCCGGTGAGCTCGTACTCGTTGGTCATCGTGAGGGCCCGCGTGGGGCACGCCTCGATGCACAGCCCGCAGAAGATGCAGCGCAGGTAGTTGATCTGGTAGACGCTGCCGTAGCGCTCGCCGGGCGAGCGGTACGCCCCGTCGGGCAGCGCGGAGTTGTCCGCTCCCTCGACGTAGATCGCGTCCGCGGGGCAGGCCCAGGCGCACAGCTCGCACCCGATGCACTTCTCGAGGCCGTCCTCGTACCGGTTGAGCTGGTGGCGACCGTGGTAGCGGGGCTTGGTCGGCACCTTCTCGAACGGGTACTGCTCGGTCACGGTCGGCTTGAACATCGAGGAGAACGTGACCCCGAATCCGGCGACGGGCGCGAGCAGCCCGCCGAGCCCCTTCCTCTGGGGGATCAACGACTCGTAGTCAGCCACGGGGGACCTCCTCGTCCTGGGCGTCGGGAGCTGCGAGGCCCCCGCCGGATGGCGGGCTGCCCTCGGGGACCAGGCGCCGGGCTCGGCGCGAGGCGCTGGGCAGGGACTGGCCGGGCAGCGGCGGGACGGGGAAGCCGCCCGCGAAGGCGTCGAAGGGCTCGGGCGAGGCGGTGGCCGCCTTGCGATAGGGCGAGGTGCCCGACGGCGTCGCTCCCCCGGCGTCTCCGGCTCCCCCTCCGGGTTCCTTGCGGGCGGGCCACAGGAAGATCGCGAGCAGCGCGACGGCGAACAGCGCACCGGCAGCGACGAGGATCGTGCGGTTGTCGACGTCGCCGAAGCGGATCATGCCCTGGACGACCGCGAGCACGACGATCCAGGCGAGCGCGGCCGGGATGAGGATCTTCCAGCCGAACTTCATGAACTGGTCGTACCGCAGGCGCAGGAGCGTCCCGCGGACCCACACGAACACGAACATGAAGGCCCAGACCTTGACGAGGAACCAGAGGATGGGCCACCAGCCCTCGTTGAACATGCCGTCGTTGATCGCGGACAGCGGCCAGGGGGCGCGCCACCCGCCCAGGAAGAGCGTGGTCGCCACGGCCGAGACGTTGATCATGTTGATGTACTCGGCGAGGAAGAACCAGGCGAACTTCATGGACGAGTACTCGGTCATGTAGCCCGAGACGAGCTCGCCCTCGGCCTCCGGGAGGTCGAACGGCAGGCGGTTCGTCTCGCCGATCATCGCGATGATGTAGATGACGAAGCTCGGGATGAGGATGAGGGCCCACCAGACGCGCGTCTGGGAGTCGACGATCTCCGAGGTCGACATCGAGCCGGCCATGATGAACACGCTCACCAGGGCCAGGCCCATCGCGAGCTCGTAGCTGATGACCTGGGCCGTCGAGCGGACCGCGCCGAGCAGCGGGTAGGTGGAGCCCGAGGACCAGCCGCCGAGCACGATCCCGTACACGCCCACCGAGGCGCACGCCAGGATGTAGAGCACCGCGACGGGGAAGTCGGTGAGCTGTGCGGGCGTCGAGTAGTCCGTGAACGGGATCGTGACGTTCGGCCCGAAGGGGATGACCGCGAACGTCAGCAACGAGCAGAACACCGCGATCATGGGCGCCAGGATGTACACGAACTTGTCCGCCGCGGAGACCGTGAGGTCCTCCTTGAGCAGCAGCTTCATGGCGTCCGCGAGCGACTGGAGCAGCCCGAAGGGCCCGTGCACGTTGGGTCCGGGACGGACCTGCATGCGGGCCACGACCTTGCGCTCGAACCAGATGGCGATGAGCACGCTCGTGAGCAGGAACACGATGATGAGGACGGCCTTGACCAGGTAGGTCCAGCCGTTGTCCTGCGAGAAGTCGGCCGCGATCCCCGGTACTCCCGGAGTCTGTGTGACCAGGGCCGCCTCGGAGGCCAGGGCCAGGTTCAGCAGGCCGGTCATGATGCTCCCCCGTCGGTGGGCTGGGTGGACCGTGCGGTCACGGTGGACCGCGCGGCGGGCTCGATCCGCACGAGCGTCCCCGGCGCGACGCCGAGGTCGCGGTGGACCTGCGACCCCTGCGAGCCGAGCGGGAGCCACACGACGTGCTCGACCATGTCGGTCACCACGACGGGCAGCTCGATCGACCCGCGGTCGGTCGAGACCCGCACGACGTCGCCCTCGAAGAGGTCGGCCGCAGCGGCGGTCGTCGCGGACAGGCGGGCGACGGGGCGCTTGGCGGTGCCGGCGAGGAACCGCTCGCCGTCCTGGCCGCGGCCTGCGTCGAGGAGCAGCCGCCACCCGGCGAGCACCGCGGTGCCCGGCGCGACTGCGGGCGGCTCGGCGGCCGCGGCGGCGGGTGCCGCCGAGCGTTCGCCGTCCCAGGTGCCGAGCTGGTCGATCTCGGACCGGACCTCGTCGAGCGTCCGGGTCCCGAGCGTGACTCCCGCGGCGTCGGCGAGCGCGTCCAGGACGCGGTGGTCGGGCATCGCGGTCGTGGCGAGCGCCGCGGGGAAGGTCCGCACGCGGCCCTCCCAGCTCACGAACGACCCGGCCTTCTCGACCGGCGGGGCCACGGGCAGGACCACGTCCGCGAGCGCCGTGACGTCCGAGGCACGGACCTCGAGGGACACGACGAAGCCTGCGGTGCCCAGCGCGCGACGCGCGTGGTCGGGGTCGGGCAGGTCGTCGGTGTGCAGGCCGCCGACGAGCACCCCGCCGAGCTGCCCCACGGACAGCGCGTCGAGGATCTCCCCCGTGTCGCGTCCGGTCGCCTCCGGGAGGTGCTCGACGCCCCAGGTGACGGCCACGTCGACGCGTGCTGCGGCGTCGGGCACGGGGCGTCCGCCCGGGAGGAGGCCCGGCAGCGTGCCTGCCTCGACCGCGCCGCGCTCCCCCGCCCGGCGCGGGACCCACGCGAGCCGTGCTCCCGTGCTCTCGACCAGGCGCAGCAGCGCCGAGTACCCCCCGGGGACGCCGGCGAGACGCTCGCCCACGAGGACCACGGCTCCGGGCCGTGCGAGCGCTTCGCGCAGGGCCGAGACCTCGGTGGGCTCGTCGACCGACTCGGGCGCGTCGGGGCCCACGGCGCCCTCGTGGCCGAACAGGGTCTGCGTGCCCGAGGCGAGCGCGTCGAGCCACTCGGGCTCGGTGCCGGGCGCTGCCCGCAGGAGCGTGCCGTCGAGGCGCTGCACGCCCCGGCTCGCGAAGGGGGCGATCGAGAAGACCCGCAGGCCACGCTTCTGCACGCCCTTGCGCAGGCGCAGGAACGTGACGCCCGCCTCCTCCTCCGCCTCGAGGGCCACGAGGAGCACGGCGGGAGCCTTCTCGAGCTCGTCGAACGTCACGCCCAGCCCCGTGCCCGCGACGCGGTGGGCCAGGAAGTCGGCCTCCTCGGCCGAGTGCACGCGGGCGCGGTGGTCGACGTCGTTGGTGCCCAGGACCACGCGGGCGAACTTGCCGTACGCGTAGGCGTCCTCGACGGTCAGGCGACCGCCGGGGAGGACCCCGACGCCGCCCGCCGCGCGGGCCCGAGACAGTCCGTCGGCCGCGACCTCGAGGGCCTCGGCCCAGCTCGCGGGGCGCAGCTCGCCGCGCGCGACACGGCCCTCGGTGTCGACCTCGCGGTCGCGCACGAGCGGGTGGGTCAGGCGGTCCGGTGCGTCCTGCCAGTGGAACGCGAAGCGGTCCTTGTCGGTGATCCACTCCTCGTTGACCAGCGGGTCCTCGCCCGCCAGGCGCCGCAGCACGACGCCGCGGCGGTGGTCGACGCGGATCGCGGACCCGCACGCGTCGTGCTCGCCGACGCCCGGGGTGGAGACCAGGTCGAAGGGCCGCGAGCGGAAACGGTACGCCGCGCCCGTGAGGGCCCCGACCGGGCAGATCTGCACGGTGTTGCCGCTGAAGTAGGACGCGAACGGGCGACCCGACTCGTCCTCGAGGGCCGCCCCGACGGGGGCCTCGAACCCGGCCTGCGCGCCGTAGGGCATCGCCGCCGCGGGAGTGCTCGGCTCCGCGTCACCGTCCGCGAACCCCAGGACGCGCGCGTCGTACCGGCCGATCTGCTGCTGCGCGCCGCGCTTCTGCAGGTCGATGAACGCGTCGCCCGCGATCTCTGCGGAGAACCGGGTGCAGCGCTGGCACAGGACGCAGCGCTCGCGGTCGAGCAGGATCTCGGTCGAGATCGCGATGGGCTTGGGGAACGTGCGCTTGACGTCGACGAAGCGGCTCGTCGCGCGCCCGTTGCTCATGGCCTGGTTCTGCAGGGGGCACTCGCCGCCCTTGTCGCACACCGGGCAGTCGAGCGGGTGGTTGATGAGCAGGAGCTCCATGACGCCGTGCTGCGCCTTGTCGGCGACCGCGGAGGTGTGCTGGGTCTTGACGACCATGCCCGGCGTGGCCTCGAGCGTGCACGAGGCCTGCGGCTTGGGCATGGGGCGGACGTTGCCCTCGCGGTCGGGGGTGGCGACCTCGACGAGGCACTGGCGGCACGCGCCCGCGGGGGCGAGCAGCGGGTGGTCGCAGAACCGCGGGATCTGGATGCCGACCTGCTCGGCGGCACGGATGACCAGGGTGCCCTTGGGCACGGCCATCTCGATGCCGTCGATCGTGAACGACACGTCGTCGGGGCGGGCGGGGGGCTTCGCGCCTCCCGCCGCGACCGCGCTCGACGGGCCGGGCGTCGTGGTCGTCATCAGTGCGCTCCTGCCGTCAGGGCCTGCGGGGCACGCCGGGGCGTGTAGTCGAACAGCGCGGCGGCCGAGGGGTCGAACGGGCAGCCGCGCCCGGTGATGTGCGCCTCGTACTCCTCGCGGAACAGCGCGATGCTGCTCGTGACGGGCGAGGTGGCACCGTCGCCGAGCGCGCAGAACGCGCGGCCGAGGATGTTGTCGCACGTGTCGAGCAGGACGTCGAGGTCGCCCTCGGTGCCCGTGCCGGTCTCGATGCGGCGCAGGATCTGCTTGAGCCAGTACGTGCCCTCGCGGCACGGGGTGCACTTGCCGCACGACTCGTGCGCGTAGAAGTCCATCCACCGGCTCACGGCCCGCACCACGCACGTGGTCTCGTCGAAGATCTGCAGCGCGCGCGTGCCGAGCATCGAGCCCGCCGCCGCGACCGACTCGTAGTCGAGCGGGGTGTCGAGGTGCGCGTCGGTGAACAGGGGCGTCGAGGACCCGCCCGGCGTCCAGAACTTCAGGCGGTTGCCGCCGCGGACCCCGCCGGCCATGTCGAGGAGCTCGCGCAGCGTGATGCCGAGCGGCGCCTCGTACTGTCCCGGACGGACCACGTGCCCCGAGAGCGAGAACAGCCCGTGCCCTGCGGAGCGCTCGGTGCCCATGGACTTGAACCAGTCGGCGCCCTCGTTGACGATCGCCGGGACGCTCGCGACCGACTCGACGTTGTTGACCACGGTGGGCCGCGCGTACAGGCCCGCGACCGCGGGGAACGGGGGCTTGAGTCGCGGCTGGCCGCGCAGGCCCTCGAGCGAGTCGAGCAGCGCGGTCTCCTCGCCGCAGATGTACGCCCCGGCGCCCGCGTGGACCGTGACGTCGAGGTCGAAGCCCGAGCCCTGGATGTCCTTGCCCAGGTACCCGGCCGCGTAGGCCTCCTCGACGGCCCGCAGCAGGCGGCGGTACACGTGCAGGACCTCGCCGCGCACGTAGATGAACGCGTGGTCGCACCCGATCGCGTACGACGTGATGGCCACGCCCTCGATCAGGAGCTGGGGGCTCGCGAGCATGAGCGGGATGTCCTTGCAGGTCCCCGGCTCGGACTCGTCGGCGTTGACGACGAGGTAGCGGGGGCCGCCGTCGGGCGCGGGCAGGAAGCCCCACTTCATGCCCGTGGGGAACCCGGCGCCGCCTCGGCCGCGCAGGCCCGAGTCCTTGACGACCTGCACGACGTCCGCTGGCGGCTGCGCGAGGGCCTTCGCGAGGCCCGTCCAGCCGCCGCCGGCGACGTAGGCGTCGAGGGTCCAGGAGCGGTCCGCGTCCCAGGTCTCGCTGAGGATCGGGGTCAGCGGGTCGATCGTCTTCTCGCTCACGGCTGCTTCCCCTTCGAGGCGTCGGGCTTCTCGCCCGTGGCGTCGGCGGGCGTGGTGGGCGTGCGCTCGGCGCTGGACTGCTCCCGCCCGACGGCGGAGGCGCCCGCCGCGGCCGCCGCACCCGTGTCCGTGGCCGGCTCGTCGGCCTGCTCCGGTGCCGCACCGCCGGGGGCGGTCCAGTCGTGCTCGCGGGCCAGGCGCAGACCGGCGAGCGTGGGGCCGCCGGCCCCGACGCCCTCGTCCGCGCGGCCGTCCGAGAACCCGGCGAGCACGCGGCTCATCTGCTTGAACGTGCAGACCGAGGCCGCGCCGCGCGTGGGGGCGACGTCCTCTCCGGCACGGAGGCGGTCGGCGAGCTGCGTGGCACCCGCGGGGGTCTGGTTGTCGAAGAACTCCCAGTTGACCATCACGACGGGCGCGTAGTCGCACGCCGCGTTGCACTCGACGCGCTCGAGGGTGATCGCCCCGTCGTCCGTCGTCTCGTCGTGCCCGACGCCCAGGTGCTCCGAGAGCTCGTCGAAGATCTCGTCGCCGCCCATGATCGCGCACAGCGTGTTGGTGCACACGCCCACGGTGTAGGTGCCGTTGGGGTGGCGCTTGTACTGCGTGTAGAAGGTCGCGACGGCCGACACCTCGGCGGCCGTGATGCCGAGCTGCTCGGCGCAGAACGCGATGCCGTCGCGCGAGACGTAGCCGTCCTCCGACTGCACCAGGTGCAGCATGGGCAGCAGCGCGGACCTCTTCTCCGGGTACCGGGCGATGATCGCCGCGGTGTCCGTGGCGAGGCGCGCGTACGTCGCCTCGTCGTATCCGGACCTCCTGGCCTCGAGCGTCATCGGTCCACCCCTCCCAGCACCGGGTCGAGCGAGGCGACCGCGACGACGACGTCGGCGACCTGGCCGCCCTCGCACATCACGGCGACCGCCTGCAGGTTGTTGAACGAAGGATCACGGAAGTGGGCCCGGTAGGGGCGCGTGCCGCCGTCGGACACCAGGTGCACGCCGAGCTCGCCACGTGGGTGCTCGACCGACTGGAACACCTGCCCGACCGGGACCCGGAAGCCCTCGGTGACCAGCTTGAAGTGGTGGATCAGGGCCTCCATCGAGGTGCCCATGATCTCGCGGATGTGGTCGAGCGAGTTGCCCTGACCGTCCGCGCCGACCGCGAGCTGAGCGGGCCACGCGATCTTCTTGTCGGCGACCATGACGGGCTGGCCCGCCGTGGCCTCGAGGCGTTCGAGGCACTGCTCGACGATCCGCAACGACTGGTAGCACTCCTCGAGGCGCAGCACGACGCGCGAGTAGCAGTCGGCCTCGTCCGAGGTGGGGACGTCGAAGTCGTACGTCTCGTAGCCGCAGTACGGGGCGGCCTTGCGCACGTCGTACGGCAGGCCGGTCGAGCGCAGCACCGGGCCCGTGATCGCGAGCGCCATGCAGCCCGAGAGGTTGAGGTGCCCGACGCCCTGGAGGCGTCCCTTGAAGATGGGGTTGGCCAGCATGAGGTCGCCGAGCTGGCCGAGGTAGCCGCGGATCAGCGGGTCGGCCTTGCGGATCTGGGCGACGACGTCCGGCGGGACGTCCTGCGCCACGCCGCCGGGGCGCACGTACGCGTGGTTCATGCGCAGGCCCGTGACGGCCTCGAAGACGCGCAGGATCTCCTCGCGCGCCGTGAAGGAGATGGTCATGACGGTCGTCGCGCCCATCTCGTTGCCGCCCGTGCCCAGGCAGACGAGGTGCGACGCGATCCGGTTGAGCTCCATCATGAGGACGCGGATGATGCTCGCGCGCTCGGGCACGTCGTCCGTGATCCCGAGGAGCTTCTCGACCGCGAGGCAGTACGCGGTCTCCTGGAAGAGGGGGGCGAGGTAGTCCATGCGGGTGCAGAACGTGACCCCCTGGGTCCACGTCCGGTACTCCATGTTCTTCTCGATGCCCGTGTGCAGGTAGCCGACGCCGCAGCGGGCCTCGGTCACCGTCTCGCCGTCGATCTCGAGCATGAGCCGCAGCACGCCGTGCGTGGACGGGTGCTGGGGGCCCATGTTGACGACGATGCGCTCCTCGCCCAGGGAGGCGGCCTCCACCGCGTTCTTGGTGATGTCCGCCCAGTCGCCGCCCGAGGCCTCGAAGCTGGGGATGCTCGGGTCGAAGTCCCCGTACGGCGCCTTCGTGGCGTGGGGGGTGGTGGTGCTCACGAGTACGACCTCCTCTGGTCCGGCGGGGGCACCGTGGCGCCCTTGTACTCGACCGGGATGCCGCCGAGCGGGTAGTCCTTGCGCTGCGGGTGGCCGGGCCAGTCGTCGGGCATCTCGATGCGGGCGAGGGCCGGGTGGCCGTCGAACACGATCCCGAAGAAGTCCCACGTCTCGCGCTCGTGCCAGTCGTTGGACGGGTAGACCGACGTGCTCGACGGGATGTGCGGGTCCGCGTCGGGGACGGAGACCTCGAGGCGCAGGCTGCGCCCGTGGGTCACCGACGTCAGGTGGTAGACGGCGTGCAGCTCACGGCCCACGTCGTGCGGGTAGTGCACGCCGCTCACGCCCATGCTCAGCTCGAAGCGCAGGTCCTGCTCGTCACGCAGCGCGCGGGCGACCGTCACGACGTGGTCGCGGCGCACGTGCAGCGTGAGCTCGGCGTGGCGCCCCGGGGGGTCCACCACGACCTGCTCGACCGCGTCCTCGAAGCGCACGCCACCCTCGGCGAGGACCTCGGCCAGGACGTCGACGGCCTCGTCGAACCAGCCGCCGTACGGACGAGCGCTCGGCCCCGGCAGCACCACGGGCCGCACGAGCCCGCCGTACCCCGAGGTGTCGCCCGAGCCCTTGGCCCCGAACATGCCCGTGCGGACCTCGACGACCTCGAGCGGCTCGCGGCCGCCCGTGGCCGGCCCGGTCACGAGCTCGTCGCCGGGGACGTCGCCCTTCGCGACCTTCTCGCGCTGGACGTCGTCCGCGGGCCGGCCCGTCGAGCCGTCGTTGGTGCTCGTCACCGCAGCAGTCCCTTCATCTGGAACGTGGGGGTCGCCTCGAGGGCCGCGGCCTCCGCGGCCTTCGCCGCCTCGCGCCGGTTCACGCCCAGCGGCTCGGCCTGGATCTGCTCGTGCAGCGCGAGGATCGCGTTGATGAGCATCTCGGGGCGCGGCGGGCAGCCGGGCAGGTAGATGTCGACCGGCACGATGTGGTCGACGCCCTGCACGATCGCGTAGTTGTTGAACATGCCGCCGCTCGACGCGCACACGCCCATCGACAGCACCCACTTGGGCTCGGACATCTGGTCGTAGACCTGGCGCACCACGGGCGCCATCTTCTGGCTCACGCGACCCGCGACGATCATCAGGTCGGCCTGCCGCGGCGAGGCCCGGAAGACCTCCATGCCGAAGCGGGACAGGTCGTAGCGCGACGCGCCGGCCGCCATCATCTCGATGGCGCAGCACGCCAGGCCGAACGTCACCGGCCACAGCGACGCCTTGCGGAAGTACCCCGCGAGGTTCTCCACGCTCGTGAGCAAGAAGCCCGAGGGAGCCTCTTCGATCCCCATCTGCGTTCTCCCTAACTGGTTCCGGCTAGTCCCACTCGAACCCGCCACGGCGCCATTCGTAGACGAACGGCACGGTGATCAGGGCGAGGAAGCTCAGCATGGCGACGAGCCCGAAGGTGGCCAGGACCGTGAAGTCCACCGCCCACGGGTAGAGGAAGACCACCTCGATGTCGAAGATGATGAAGGTCATCGCGACGAGGTAGTACTTGATCGGGAAGCGCCCTCCGCCGACCGCGTGCGGCGTGGGCTCGATGCCGCACTCGTACGCGTCGAGCTTGGCGCGGTTGTACCTCTTGGGGCCGATCACGGCGCTCGCGGCGACCCCGCCGAGAGCCAGGACGGCTCCGATCCCCATCAGGACGAGGACGGGCACGTACGGGTTGGTCATCGGTCTGCTCTCCGGGGGGTGCGCTGGGGCAAGTCGGGAGTGCTGCCGCCGGGCGTCCGCGCATCGTTGCGTCGGCCCGGGTCCGAGGGGCTGGGTGGTGACTGCGTGAACAGCGATGACGGCTTCCTTGCCGTCGCACCAGGATCGGTCATGCCGATGGCACCACCCTCGTCAGGCCCGCGATGACGCGGTCGACGACGTCGCCCCCGCGGGGTTCGTAACAGTCGGACAGCAGCTTGAGGACGAAGCGCATGACGAGCGGTCGAGGCAGGCCGTACCTGGTGCACAGCCGCATGATCTCGGGGTGCTCGATGAGCCGCACGAAGTACCGGCCGAGCGTGTAGTACCCGCCCAGGTCGCGGCGCATGATGTCGGGGTAGGTCGCGAGCGTGCGCTCGCGGGCGGCGTCGGTGCTGCGGGCCCGGGACTGGGCCACGACGTCGGCCGCCACGCGCGCGGCCTGCATGGCGTAGGCGATGCCCTCGCCGTTGAACGGGCTGACCATGCCGCCCGAGTCGCCCACGAGCACCACCCCGCGCGAGTAGAGCGGCTTGCGGTTGAAGCCCATGGGGAGCGCGGCGCCGCGCACGGGGCCGAGCTGGTTCTCCGGGGTGAACTCCCACTCCGCGGGAGCGTTCGCCATCCACCTGGCGAACAGGTCCTTGTAGTCCACGTTCGCCGCGGACTGGCGGGCCGGGGTCGAGTTGACCGAGCCGAGCCCGACGTTCGCGGTGCCGTCGCCGAGCGCGAAGATCCACCCGTAGCCGGGCAGCAGGTTCGACCTTCCGGCCGGGCCGTCCCACAGCTCGAGGTGGGACTCCATCCACTCGTCGTCGTGACGAGGGGTCGTGAAGTAGGTGCGGACCGCGACGCCCATGGGCCGGTCCTGGCGCTTCTCGAGGCCGAGCGCGAGCGCGAAGCGGGACGAGACGCCGTCGGCCGCGATGACGACCGGGGCGCGCAGCTCGTACTCGTCGCCGGCGCGGCGACCGTTCTCGTCGAGGGGGCGGGCCGTGACGCCCACGACCCGGCCGGTGCGCTCGTCGAGGAGCGGCCCGGTCACGTTGGTGCGTTCGAGGAGCTTGGCCCCCGTGCGCTGGGCGTGCTCGGCGAGCGTCTGGTCGAGGTTCATGCGGGAGCGGGCGAGCCCGTAGGAGGGGTGCGCCTTGAGCTCGGGCCAGGGCAGCTCCCACTGGCGACCGCTCGCGACGACGCGCAGTCCCTTGTTGCGGATCCAGCCGTCCTCGGCGCGCGTGGGCACGCCCATGCGCACGAGCTCACCCACGGCGCGCGGCGTGAGGCCGTCGCCGCAGATCTTGTCGCGGGGGAAGGAGGCCTTCTCGAGGAGGAGGACGCTCAGGCCGGCGGCCGCGCAGTAGTGGGCCGCGGTGGCACCGGCGGGGCCTGCGCCCACGACGATGACGTCCGCGTCGTCGGTCCGATCACGCACGTTCTCACCTCGTTCCGCCCTGGGGCACACCTCGGAAAGACCCTTGTGAAGTCGCTCACAATGGACATCGCCACTCTAGCCACACATGCTCGCGATTGTGTAGCAAGGCAACCCTTCCTTGTGCGACGAACACCCTGGTCGCAGGGGCAGGAGGGCACGACGGAGCGAGGCGGGTCCGTGCGTCGGGCCCGCCTCGCTCCGTGCTGGTGCGTCAGGCGGGGCGGATCCCGCGGTGCAGCGCGACGAGGCCACCGCTGAGGTTGCGGTACGCGACGCCCTCCCAGCCGGCGTCGAGCATGAGGTGCGCGAGCTCGGGCTGCGTGGGCCAGGACTTGATGGACTCGACGAGGTACTCGTACGAGCCCTTCTCCTTGGTCACGGCCCCGGCCACGACCGGCAGCATCCGCATGAAGACGTCGGTGTAGAGCACGCGGAACGGCTTCCACGTCGGCTCGGAGAACTCGCAGACGACCAGGCGCCCGCCCGGGCGTGTCACGCGCAGCATCTCGCGCAGCGCCGCGCTCGTGTCCACGACGTTGCGCAGCCCGAACGAGATGGTGACGGCGTCGAACGACGCGTCGGCGAAGGGCAGCGCCGTGGCGTCCCCCGCGACGAAGGGCATGTCGGGGCGGCGGCGCTTGCCGACCTGGAGCATGCCGACCGAGAAGTCGCACGGGACGACCTCGACGCCCTCGTCCGCGAACGGTTCGCTCGACGTGCCCGTCCCGGCCGCGAGGTCCAGGACGCGCTCGCCCGGCAGGGCCGCGACGGCGTCGACCGTGTGCTTGCGCCACCGCCGGTCCTGCCCGAGGGAGATGAGGTCGTTCGTGAGGTCGTAGCGACGGGCGATCCCGTCGAACATGGAGGCGACCTCGGTGGGCTTCTTGTCCAGGCTGGCTCGCGACATGCCGCCCATCGTTTCACGCCTACGCTGGAGACGATGACTGAGCACTCCCACCTCCCGGCGGGCTCCGACGACCTCGGCGCTCCCCCGGCAGGCTCTCCCCGCACCGGCTCCCCCGGGTCCCCCGCAGTCCCTCGCCTCGTCGTGCGCACGACGCGGCTGCCCGGCGGGCTGCCCGACGACCTCACGGCGCTGACCGACCTCCTGCCCGATGCCCGACCGCTCGCCTGGGTGCGGCGCGGCGACGGCCTCGTCGGGTGGGGCGAGACCCTGCGGCTCGAGGCGTGGGGGCCGGGCCGCTTCGCGGACGCCGAGGCCGCGTGGCAGGAGGTGCTGGGCGCGGCCGTCGTGCACGACGACGTCTCGCTGCCCGGCAGCGGCCTCGTCGCGTTCGGGTCGTTCGCGTTCGACGACGCGTCCGGGACCTCGGGCGACGCCCGACCGGGCGGGACGATCGTGGTGCCGCGCGTCGTCGTCGGGCGTCGGGGCGGGCCGGGCGGCACGGCGTGGGTGACCAGCATCTCGGAGGGCGACTCCTTGCCCGACGACGTCGCGTCGGTCCTCGACCCGGCGCACCGCACGCCCGTGGTCGGGCCGGGCCGCGTGACCACGGTCGACGGCTCGCTCAGCGCGGGCGACTGGACCGCGGTCGTCGCCGAGGGCGTCGAACGGATCCGCCGGGGCGAGCTCGAGAAGGTCGTGCTCGCACGCGACGTGGTCGCGACCGCCGAGCACGCCGTGGACCCCCGCTGGATGCTCGGGCGCCTCGCGGTGGCCTACGACGCGTGCTGGACGTTCTCGGTCGACGGCATGGTCGGCGCGACCCCGGAGCTGCTCGTGCGCAGCGAGAAGGGGCTCGTGACCTCGCGGGTGCTGGCCGGGACGATCCGTCGCTCGGGCGGCGCCGAGGCCGACGACGACTCGCTGCTGCGGGCAGCGCACCTGGCCCGCTCGTCCAAGGACCTCGAGGAGCACGAGTACGCGGTCGCGTCGGTCGCCGACGCGCTCGCGCCCTTCTGCTCGTCCATGAACGTCCCCGACGCGCCGTTCGTGCTGCACCTGCCCAACGTGCTGCACCTGGCGTCCGACGTCACGGGCGTCCTCGCGTCGGGGACCGACGGCGGCCCCGCGCCCACGAGCCTGGCGCTCGCCGCCGCGCTGCACCCCTCGGCCGCGGTGTGCGGGACGCCGACCCTCGCGGCACGCGACCTCATCCGGGAGATCGAGGGCATGGACCGGGCCCGCTATGCGGCTCCCGTCGGCTGGTTCGGCGCGGACGGTGACGGAGAGTGGGGCATCGCGCTGCGCTCGGCCGAGCTGTCCTCCGGCGACCCGCACCACGTGCGCCTCTTCGCGGGCTGCGGGATCGTCGCGGCCTCCGACCCGGCGGCCGAGCTCGCGGAGTCCGAGGCCAAGCTCGAACCCATGCGGTACGCGCTCGGGGAGTGAGACGGGCGTCCGCACGGTGGACGCGTGACCACCCTGGGAATGGCGTCAGGACGCCGAACTCCACCGGTAGTTTCGTGAAGTACGCGACGAATGGACCGTTCGACGGACACCTTCCGGAAGTGTGCGGTTCCGCCTGTTAAGTTCACCCGGTGACCGACGCGACGACGATGACTCTGGCCCCCACGCACGACGACGTCACCGTACGTCGCGCCACCACCGCCGACCGCGAGGACCTCTGGCTCCTCGTCGTCCGTCTCCAGCCGGACGCGCCGGACCGCGCCACCCACGACCGCGTCGTCGGCCCCCTGCTCCGGGCCCTCGACACGCTGCTGCTGGTCGCCGAGGACGCGACGGGCGTCGTCGGCTACCTCCTGGCCAGCCAGCGCCTGACGTTCACGGCCAACGGAGCCGTCGTCGAGATCGACGAGATCGCGGTCGACCCCGCCGCCGACCGGACGACCGTCGCCAGCCAGCTCGTCGCCGCGGTCGAGGCCTGGGGCCAGGAGTTCCGCGCGACGCGCGTCACGCTCGCCGACGTCCTGCCCCGCGAGGTCGCCGACGGGCTCGGGTACACGACGACCGAGGTCCGCTCGACCAAGGCCCTCGTGCTGCTCGACGCCGACCCCGTCCTCACCTCTCCGTGGGACGGACCCGCCGTGCCCGCCCGGCCGACCCCGGACGACGAGGCGCTGCCGGTCCGCGACCAGTAGGCCTGGCTGCCCCGAGCACGACGACGCCCCGGCCCGTACGGCGAACCGTACGGACCGGGGCATCCGTGCCGAGGGGCACCTGCAGGGGAACAGGGCCGCACCTCGGCGGTCCCGCCGGTCGACAGGGGGGAACGCGGACCGGGGGACGGTCGAAGGACCGCGGTGGCGTCGGCCCACGGCGGGCACAGGGGGAGGTTCCCACCGTCACCGCCGACGCCACCGGGTCCGGCTCGTGCTGCCTCAGCCCTGACCGTTGAACCAGTCGAAGGGGTTGGGCAGGTTGTTCGGGTTGGTCTGGTCGGACTGACCCTGGCCGGAGCCGTCCTGGCTCGAACCGTCCTGGCCGGAGCCCGGGAGCTGCTGGCCGGAACCGCCCTGGTCGGAACCCGAGCCCTGCTGGCCCGAGCCGCTCTGGCCGTCCGTGCTCGTCTCGGTCGGCTTCGCGGCGAGCGTCACGTCGACGTCGACCGTCTTGCCGTCCCGGACCAGCGTGACCTTCGCGACGTCTCCGGTCGCACGCTCGCGCACGAACCCGGTCAACGACTCCGCGCCGCTCACGGGGTTGCCGTCGATCGCGACGATCACGTCACCGGTCTTGATGCCGGCCTCGGCGGCCGGGGAGCCGTCCGAGACGGACTTGACCTCGGCGCCGCGGCGCGTGACGCCGTCGGCCGTGGCCGTCGCGTCCGTCATGCTCACGCCCAGGAACGCGTGCTCGGCCGTGCCGTTCTCGATGAGCTGCGCGCTGATGTTCTTCGCGAGGTTCACCGGGATGGCGAAGCCCAGGCCGATCGAGCCGGACTGGTTCGAGGTCGTCGCGATCGACGAGGTGATGCCGATGACCTCGCCCTGCGCGTTGAACAGCGGCCCGCCGGAGTTGCCGGGGTTGATCGCGGCGTCGATCTGGATCGCGTTCGTGACCACGGTGCTGCCGCCGTCGGAGCCCGACGCGGCGACCGGGCGGTCGAGCGCGGACACGATGCCGGTCGTGGCCGTGTTGGCCAGGCCGAGCGGGTTGCCGACGGCCAGGACCGACTCGCCCACGGTGACGTCGTCGGAGTCGCCGAACGAGGCCGGCGTAAGGTTGCTCGGCGGGTCGACGAGCTCGACCACCGCGAGGTCGGTCGTCGGGTCGAGACCCACGATCTTCGCCTCGTACAGGCGGCCGTCGCTGAGCGTGACCTGGACGGTGTCGTCCTGCGCACCCTCGACGACGTGGTTGTTCGTCAGGACGTGGCCCTCGGTGTCGATCACGACACCGGATCCCTCGGCTCCACCCGCGGCCGTGGTGACCTGGATCGAGACGACCGACGGCGCGACGGCGCTCGTCACGGCCTGCCAGTTCGGGTTCTCCGACGTCGAGTCGGCGATGGGGACCGTCGAGTTCTCCTTGGTCTCCCCGACCGAGGCCAGCGAGCTGGGCGACGAGCCGTTGCCGTCGAGCACGCCGAGCAGACCGGCGGTGCCGGCGCTCGCGAGGACGGCGGCCGCGGCGGCCGCGCCGACCACGGGGATCCAGGTCTTGCTCTTCCTGGTCGCGACCTGGGGCTGCTCGGGCGCCACCGGCGCGGGCGGCATGCCGGCCGCGGAGTACGGGGTGCTCGTCGGGGCGCCGTGCTGAGCCTGCGCCCCGTAGGGAGCCTGCGCGCCGTAGGGGGCGTGCTGCGGCTGCTGCGGTGCGTGCTGCGCGGGCGGCGCGGGCACGGGCGCCGGGTGCGGGGCCGCGAAGTGCTGCTGCGCGGGGGCCTGCGGCGCGGGGGCGGCAGGGGCCGTCGGGGTGACGGGAAGCTGCTGCGTGGGCTGCGCCTCGATGCGCTGGGTGTCGCCGTCGCGCGGAGCCTGGTGCTCGGGGACCTGCGGGGTGTTCTCGGTCATGGGGTGTTCCCTCCTCGTTCGTTCTGAGGACTACTTCACACCCCGGCGCTGGAACGTCGCTTGAACGATCCTGTGAGTTCGCTGCGAGTTCCGGACGACTCCTGGGAGGGTTCTCAGGCGTCCCGACCTGCGGCGTCCTGGCCCTCGCGCCCCCGCGGGAGGCTCCGCGCGACCGCGGCGCCCACGTCGGCCGCGAGGGATGCGCCCTCCGCGCGGCGCCCCGCACGTTCGACCCGCACCTCGACGACCTCGACACCGTGGGACGGGCGCGCGAGCTCCGCCCGCAGGGCCGCGGTGTCCGTGACGAGCCGGTGCCGGACGCCGTACCCCGCGCACAGTGCGGCGAGGTCCGCCCCGTGCGGGGTCGAGAACACGCGCTCGAACGCGGTCGCCGTCTCGGGGGCGTCCTCGGCGAGCGCCCCGTACTCGAGGGTCGCGAAGATCGACCCGCCGTCGTCGTTGACCACGACGACCTGGAGGTCGGCGGCCGGCTCGTGCGGTCCGCGCAGGAGCCCGCCCACGTCGTGCAGGAACGTGAGGTCGCCCACGAGGGCGCGCGTGCGCCGTCCGGCACGCGCCGCGGCGAGCGCGACGCCCGTCGCGGTCGAGAGCATCCCGTCGATGCCCGCGAGCCCGCGGTTGGCGAGCACGAGCGGCGACACGTCCCAGTCGACGACGAGGTCGAGGTCCCGCACCGGGTTGCTCGACCCGACCACGAGCACGTCGTCGGGGCCCGAGGCCTCGGCGACCGCCGCGGCGACGGCGAGCGGCGTCGTCGGGCCGGGGGCGGACACCCGGTCGGCGACGACCTTCCGGGCCGCCTGCCCCGCACCGCGCCACGCGTCGAGCCACGTCCGGTCACCCGTCGGCCCCGACCACCACGCGTCCGGGACGCCGGGCAGGATCGCGCTCGCCGAGCGTGCCGCGTCGGGCCAGGGCCCTCCTCCGGGCGCGACGACGAGCACCTCGACGTCCTCGCGCGCGAGGAGCTGCTGGACCGGGCGCGAGAGCGTGGGGCGTCCCAGGACGACGACGCGCTCGACCCCGTGACCGAGGCTCCCCAGCACGAGCCGGTGCGCGGCGACCGCGTGGCTGCCCGCGGCCGCCCCGGACGACGCCTCGGCGAGCAGGGGCCAGCCCCGCGCCTCGGCGAGCCGCCGGGCGTCCGCGCCGGCACCATCGCCCGCGACGAGCACGGTCGCCGGGGCGGGGTCGAGCGGCCACGGCCCGACGTCGTCGCGCGCGCCCGCCACGAGGGCCCGGTCGGGCGAGACCCCGGCCTCGTGGGCAGCGGACGGCAGCGCTCCCAGCGGTGCGGGCGGCACGAGGGGCTCGCGGAACGCCACGTTGACGTGCACCGGCCCGGGGTACCGGGACCGGGTCCCGCGGGCCGCGACGAGCGCCCGCACCAGGAGCGCACGCAGGTCGCGCAGCTCGCCCGGACGCCCGTCAGGAGCCGGGACGTCGGCCGACTGGCGCACGGCGGTCCCGTACAGGCCGACCTGGTCGGTCGTCTGGTTCGCCCCCGTGCCGCGCAGCTCGTGCGGCCGGTCGGCCGTGAGCAGCACGAGCGGGACCCCCGCGTGATGGGCCTCGAGCACCGCGGGGTGCAGGTTGGCGGCAGCGGTGCCCGACGTCGTGACCACGGCGACGGGGCGCAGGCCGCCCGGTCCCTCGGCCTGCGACCCGCGCGAGAGCCCCAGGGCCAGGAAGGCTGCGGCCCGCTCGTCGATCCGCACGTGCAGCGTCAGCAGGCCCGCCGCGTCGGCCGCGGCGAGCGCGTAGGCGAGCGCCGCGCTGCGGGACCCCGGCGACACGACGACGTCGCGCACCCCGTCCGCGACCAGGCCCGCGACGATCTCGCGCGCCGCGGCGACGGCCGGCGGCAGCACCGGGGAACCGGCTGGCACGGCGGGCACCGCGGCGGCGCTCATGCCGCTGCTCCGTCGAGGAGGGCACCCACGCGCCGGTACCGCTCGGCCCAGCGCTCGGCCGTGGCCGGCTCCGCGCGCGCGAGCGCCAGTGCGGCGGCCGACGGCTCGGGACGCCGCACCGCGATCTCGCCGCCCACAGGGAGCAACGGCTCGTCGACCACGTCGTGGGCCAGGAGCTGGGACGTCGCGAGGCCGCACGCGAAGGGCAGCTCGGGCAGCGCGGCAGCGAGCGCCAGCCCCGCCGCGAGCCCGACCGAGGACTCGAGCGCCGACGAGACCACCACGGGCAGACCGACCCGCTCGGCCAGGTCGAGGCACGCCCGGACCCCGCCGAGCGGCTGGACCTTGAGCACCACGACGTCCGCGGCCTCGGCCCGCAGCACCTCGAACGGGTCCTCGGCGCGGCGGATCGACTCGTCGGCCGCCACCAGGACCGACGTCGCACGTCGCACCGTCGCGAGGTCCGCGACGCTCGCGCACGGCTGCTCGACGTACTCGAGGCCGCCGGCCGCGCGGTCCAGCAGCGGCAGTCTCCGCAGGGCCTCGTCGAGCTCCCAGCCACCGTTCGCGTCGACCCGGATCCGGCCCCCCGGCCCCAGGGCGTCCCGCACCGCCTCAAGGCGCGCGATCTCCCGGTCGACGGACTCGACGACGCCGGCGGCGTCGCGCTGGGCGACCTTGACCTTGGCGGTCCGGCACCCGTCCGACGACGTCACGATGTCGTGCGCGCGCCGTGGGTCCGTCGCGGGGACCGTGACGTTGACCGGCACGCTCGCCCGGACGGGCGCCGGCCAGCCGAGGTCCGCCGCCTCCCGCGCGGCACGCAGCCACGCCCCCGACTCGGCGTCGTCGTACTCCCAGAAGGGCGAGAACTCGGCCCAGCCCGCCTCGCCCCGCACCAGCAGACCGTCCCGGACGTCGAGCCCGCGGAAGCGGGTGCGCAGGGGCGTGGACCAGGCGACGAGACGAGGGGTCCGGCTCGAGGGGGACGTGGGAGGCACGGTCACAGGCTATCTCCGCGACCGCGCCGAGGCCGCGCAGCCCCCGCGTCAGGAGGTGCCGAGGAGCTCCGTGACGCAGTCGACCGCGAGGTCGCGGACGTTGCGCCCCTCGCACAGCGCGGTGACCGCGGCGCCGTCGACGACCGCGATCAGCAGGACCGCGGAGAAGCGCAGGCCGAGCTGGGCGAGCAGTGCGTCGACCACGACGTCGAGCTCTCCCCTGCCCTGCGCGAACGCCGAGGCGAGGACCGGGCTGCGCCCCGCGCTGACCACGTGCTCGTAGAAGCCCAGGAGCTCCCCGTGGTCCCCGGGCGGGAGCACGGCGTCGACGAGCAGGAGGGCCCGTGACCGCGTGCTGAGCGCGTCGACCCCGCCGTCGGTGACGGCGTCCGCGACCGCATGGCCGATCGCCTGCGCGCGCTCCGCCCAGTCCCGGACGATGCGCTGCCCCGCCGCCGCGAGGAGGTCGTCGAGACCCGAGAAGTAGTAGGTCGTCGCGGCGAGCGGGACGTCGGCCTGCGCGGCCACGGACCGGTGCGTCACGCTCGAGGGACCGTCACGCAGGATCAGCTCGGCCGCGGCCGACACGATGAGGTCGCGGCGCTGCGTGCCTCGGGCCTGCCTGCGGGGGACGTGCTTCTCGGACTCTGGCGCCATCAGTGACTTCCTCCGGGACGGTACGAGGCCGTCGATCCCGCCACGACGAGGACCAGCGACATGATCTTGAACACAGAAAGGGCTTCACCGAATTACACGACCGCACGCATTGCCGTCAAGACCTCCAAGGTCCCCACCCCCACACCGTAGGGCACGAGGACGGGCCACGACGCCCGGGTCCGGGCCCGCGCGGTCCCCGCCACGCGGTCCGGCGCCCGGTCCGGCGCGCCGCTCACCTACCGCCACGGGCGGCTAGGGTGACGGTCGTGAGCAGCATCCCCGCACAGGTGTCCGAGACGTTCGACCCCCAGGCATGGCGCACCGTCGCCGGCTTCGAGGGGCTCACCGACATCACCTACCACCGTGGTGTCGAACGCGGCACGCGCGACGGCGTGGCGCACGAGCGCGACCTGCCCGTCGTCCGTGTCGCCTTCCACCGGCCCGAGGTCCGCAACGCGTTCCGTCCCCACACCGTGGACGAGCTCTACCGGGTGCTCGACCACGCGCGCATGACGTCCGACGTCGGCACCGTCCTCCTCACGGGCAACGGCCCCTCGGCCAAGGACGGCGGCTGGGCGTTCTGCTCGGGCGGCGACCAACGCATCCGTGGCCGTGACGGGTACCGGTACACGACGAGCGAGGACGCCCAGACGGCCGACGCGATCGACCCTGCCAAGGCGGGGCGGTTGCACATCCTCGAGGTGCAACGCCTCATCCGGACCATGCCCAAGGTCGTGATCGCGGTCGTCAACGGCTGGGCCGCGGGCGGCGGGCACTCGCTGCACGTGGTCGCGGACCTGTCGATCGCGAGCCGCGAGCACGCCCGCTTCAAGCAGACCGACGCCAACGTGGGTTCGTTCGACGCGGGCTACGGCTCGGCGCTCTTCGCCCGGCAGGTGGGCCAGAAGCGCGCGCGCGAGGTGTTCTTCCTCGCCCGCGAGTACTCGGCCCAGGACGCGTACGAGTGGGGCGCGGTCAACGAGGTCGCGGACCACGCGGACCTCGAACCGCTCGCGCTCGAGTACGCGCGGATCATCGCGACCAAGTCTCCGCAGGCGATCCGCATGCTCAAGTTCGCGTTCAACCTCGCGGACGACGGTCTTGCGGGTCAGCAGGTCTTCGCCGGCGAGGCCACCCGACTGGCGTACATGACCGACGAGGCGGTCGAGGGACGTGACGCGTTCCTCGAGCGCCGGGACCCGCAGTGGGACGAGTTCCCGTACTACTTCTGACGGGCCAGGTCCCGACGGGTCGGCTGGCGGACCGGTCAGGAACCGGCGGCGAAGCCGCTGAGCATCTCGACGATCCCGCGCCCCGCGAAGGCCACCGCGACGGCCAGGCCGAACAGCAGGACGATCGAGACGACGACCGGCCCGATCGACGCGGCCGGGCGTGCGCCGGTCTCGTCGTCGTCCGGCTCCTCGGCGCGCAGGGCAGGGCGGGTGGGGGCGATCGAGGGCGGGAACGGGGTGACCGTGGGCGCGGGCTCGAACGGGCTCTGGGTGGGGTTCATCGTTGCCATGCCTCTACGTTCCCGCGGACCCCGCGGTCGCCGCATCGGCCCAGCGTCTCGACCTCACCGGTGCGCCGTCAGCCTCAGGGGTGAGCGCGTCCTCCCCCGTGGGGATGAGGGGTGGGCGGGGCTTCGGGCGCCTCTCACGGCGCGACCCGTGGCGACCGCCCGCACGCCCCTCGCGCGGGGCGATACGGTTCCGGCATGACCGTTCTCGACGACGCCGCGGCGTCCGACCGCTCCGCCGCACAGTCCCTCGACACGCTCCCACCGGTGACCAGGGTCGTGGTGGTGCACGGTCTGGGCGCCACGGCCGACAACCACTGGTTCGGGGCGGTCCGCGACCGCTACGCGGCCCAGGGCCTCGAGGTCGTCGTCCCCGACCTGCCGCACTCGCAGGCGCCCGACCTCGACGTGTGGCTCGTGACCCTCGCCGGAGTGATCGGCCCCCTCGACGAGGGGACCGTGCTCGTGGGGCACAGCCTGGGCTGCGTCACCATCCTCCAGCACCTCGGAGCCCGGCAGGACGACTGGCGGCTCGGTGGGCTCGCCCTGGTCGCCGGGTTCGTCGACGAGGTCCCGGGGATCCCCGAGGTCGACCGTTTCGTCGAGCGTCCGCTCGACCCGGCCGGCATCGCGGCCCGCACCGCACGGCGGCACGTCGTGGTCGCCGACGACGACCCGGTCGTCCCCCGGGGCCACACCGAGGCCCTCGCGCGGGTCCTCGACGCCGAGCTCACGGTCGTCGAGGGCGGCGGGCACTTCGTCGCAGGGGGAGGGTTCGACCGGCTGCTGGCCCTCGAGGACGTCCTGGACGCCTGGGTGTCTCGCCCCGGCCGGGACGAGCGCCTGACGACGGTCAGCTGACCGCGTAGCTCCCGGACCCGCGCGGGACGAGCTCGACCCAGGTCGTGCCCTGCTCAAGGAGGACGGGGGCGCCGTCGGGCCCCGTGAGGACCAGTGGCGCCTCGACCGCGTCCTTGGACCACGTCACCGCGACCTGCTTGCCGCCGCTCGCCACGAGCCCCTCCCCCGTGCCGACGAGCTTGGTCTCCGGCACGGGAGTTCCCGCCGGGTCCACGAACGTGGTGTTGACCATCTCGACGCTCAGCACGACCACGTTCGCCGCAGCGAGGCGCGCCCCCTCGGACGAGACCGCGGGGGTCGTGCCCTCGCTCCGCAGGAAGGCGTTCTCCGCGGTCCCCCACTGCCACTGCGCCCGGCTCGAGTGGGTCAGCTTGACGTCGAGGAGCGCGAAGGGCGCCCCGGCCACCGTGGCCGTACCCTGCCCCGGGGTCCGCGTGTGCCGGAACTGCTCGGGCGGGGCCGTGCGGTCCCCTTCTGCCTGCGAGAAGAAGTCGGCCATGGTGCCGTACAGGTTGTGCGGGGCTCTCTTGCCCTTCTTGAGGAAGAAGCCGCCGTCGCCCTCGTCGTGGACGATCGACTGCAGGCCCGCCTCACCGACCGCCGCGACGAAGGGCGGCTGCCCACCGCTGTAGACGAGGACGCCCGCGGTCGGGCCGAAGATCGACGGGTCCATGGGTCGCACGGACCGGATGGGACCGACGGTCTCCGGGACCTGGGAGTGGAAGACCGCGACGAACCGGGTGATCCCGCCCTCGACCACCTCCTCCCAGACCATGTCGGCCTGGTCCAGCCCGGTCTGGGGGCGGGCCGCAGGAAGGTTCTCGATCTTCACCGCCACCGCCGGGCGTGCGTCCACGGTCTCCGTGGCGACTCCCGTGAGCGGCCACACGACGGGCACGACGGGCGCGGGCGGAGAGGCCTTGGCCGCGTCGACAGCGGACGGGACGACCTTCGTCGTGGCGTCCGTCGGCGCGCCCCCGCCACAGGCGGAGAGCACCAGCAGACCTGCCACCACCGTCGTGGCCCATCCGACCCGCGACATCCTCACCTTGTCCATCCGTACCCTCACGCTCGTCGATCCCGCTAGTTCCCCGTCACCCTACGGCTCGATCTACGCTGGAGGGATGCCACGCGCCGAGGGAACCGCACCTGCTGACGTCGCCGACCTGCGGGCCGCGGTGGCCGACGCCCTCGCCGGGCGCGGACCGGCCGTCGCACCCTCCCCGCTCGCGTTCTCGGGCCCCCTCCCGGCGGGGACGGCGCTCGTGCTGCAGACCTCTGGCTCGACCGGGCTGCCCCGCGAGGTCGCGCTCGGCGCGGACGCGCTGGTCGCCTCCGCGCGCTCGACGCACCAGCGCCTCGGTGGGGACGGGCAGTGGCTCCTGACCCTGCCCCCCACGCACGTGGCCGGGCTCCAGGTCGTCCTGCGGTCGGTCGTCGCCGGGACGCGGCTCGTCGCCGCCGACCTCGACGCCCCGTTCACCGCCGCGGGCTTCGCCGCCGCCGCGGCCCGCATGGACGCAGGCCGTCGGTACGTGTCGCTCGTCCCGACCCAGCTCCACCGCCTCCTGCACCCGGGACCGGGGAGCGAGCCCGCGCTCGCCGCGCTGCGCTCGTTCGACGCGATCCTCCTCGGCGGCGCCGCGGCGTCGCCCGTGCTCCTCGCGCGAGCGCGCGAGGCGGGCGCCACGGTCGTCACCACCTACGGCATGACCGAGACGAGCGGCGGCTGCGTGTACGACGGCGTCGCGCTCGAGGGCGTCCGGGTGCGGGTCGTGGACGGGGCGTCCGGGCACGAGCTCGGGCCCGACACCGCGGGCGTCGTCGAGATCTCGGGACCCGTGCTCGCCACGGGGTACCTGGGCGACGAGGCGCTCACGGCCGCGACCTTCCGCACCGACCCCGACGGGACACGGTGGCTGCGCACGAGCGACCTGGGCGCTCTCGCCCCGGACGGCGTCCTGACGGTGCTCGGGCGGGCGGACGACGTGATCGTCACGGGTGGGGTCAACGTGGCGCCGGCAGCGGTCGAGGCCGTGCTCGCCGCGGCGCTCGCAGGCACCGACGGGCTGGGCGAGGTCAGCGTCGTCGGCGTCCCGGACGCCGAGTGGGGGCAGCGCGTCGTCGCCGTGGTCGAGACGACGACCGGCGAGCGACGCTCCCCGTCGGCGGACGGGGAGCTGCTGGCCCGGGCGCGCCACGCGGTCGCGACTACGCTGGGACCGCCCGCCGCCCCACGCGACCTGCTCGTCGTGTCGGCCCTGCCCCGCCGGGGGCCGGGCAAGATCGACCGGACGGCCGTGACCGAGCTCGCCGTCCGCACCGCACCACGCACCCACTGAACGGAGCACCATGGCCACCTCTGCCGAATGGGTCGCAGGCGCCCGCCTGCGGACCCTCCCCGCGGCGGCCGCACCCGTCCTCGTCGGCTCGGGCGCTGCCGCCCAGGTCGACTCCTTCGCGTTCTGGCCCGCGCTCCTGGCGCTGGGCGTCGCGCTCGCGCTCCAGGTCGGCGTGAACTACGCGAACGACTACTCGGACGGGGTCCGTGGGACGGACGTCGACCGCGTCGGGCCCATGCGGCTCACGGCCTCGGGGGCGGCCCTCGCGTCCCAGGTGCGCAACGCCGCGTTCGCGTGCTTCGGGGTCGCCGCCGTGCTGGGACTGGGTCTCGTCGCCCTCACGGGGCACTGGTGGCTCCTGGCCGTCGGGGCGCTCGCGATCGTCGCGGCGTGGTTCTACACGGGCGGCAAGAACCCGTACGGGTACCGGGGCCTCGGGGAGGTCGGCGTGTTCGTGTTCTTCGGGCTCGTGGCGGTCCTCGGCACCACGTACACGCAGGCCGACCGCGTGACGTGGGTCGCGGGGGTCGGGGCCGTGGCCGTGGGCCTCCTCGCGTGCGCGCTGCTGATGATCAACAACGTGCGCGACATCCCCACGGACGTGCTCGCGGGCAAGCGCACCGTCGCGGTGCGCCTCGGCGACTTCCGGGCCCGGCGCGCGTACGTCGCCATGATCTGGGTCCCGCTCCTGCTGGGCGTGGTGTGCGCGTTCGCCGCGCCGTGGTCGCTGCTCGTGCTGCTCCTGCTGCTGCCCGCGGTGCTGCTGACCCTGCCCGTGGTCGCCGGGGCGCGTGGCCCGCTCCTCGTCCCCGTCCTCGCGGGCACGGGGATGTTCGAGCTCGGGTACGGGGTGCTGCTGGGCCTGGGGCTCGCGCTCTAGGCGTCCGTGGCCGGGGTGCGCCCCGGTCGGTCCGCGGGCGCCTCGGCCGGGGTGGCCGAGGCCGTGGACCCGGCGGACTCGACGGCAGCGTCCTCGAACGCCGCGTCGTCCTCGATCTCCCGCGAGAACTTCTCGCCCGTTACCCTGCGCCGCGCGGCGCGGTCGGCGAGGTACTGGGCGGCACGCTCGCGCGGGCCGCGCAGCGCGAGGTAGGAGACCAGGAACGCCAGGACGGCCGCGATGACCGCGCACACGACCCAGTGACCCAGGTTCAGGGCGTACAGGACGACGAAGAGGACCGCGAAGATCGCCAGGCGCAGCGCGGAGTAGATGACCATAGGCACCCGTCCAGGGTAGGTGCCTTACCTGGGTGCGCCGAACCGTGCCCTCCCGTGCCTCCGGGTTGCCAGGACGCATAGGCTGGGGTCATGTCCCGCGTCCTGCTGACCCTGCTCGCCGTAGGCCTCGCGGTCTACGCCCTCTCCGACTGTGCCACGAGCGACGAGAACGACCGGAGCGGGATCCCCAAGGGCCTGTGGATCGTGATGATCATCTTCCTGCCCTTCGTCGGGCCGCTCGCCTGGATCCTCGTCTCGCGCACGCAGCGCGCCCGGCACGCGACCGCGGGCGGCTCGCCTGCGCCGGGCCGGGCCCGTCCTGGGGCACGTCGACGCCCGGCGGCCCCGGTAGCCCCGGACGACGACCCGGACTTCCTGTGGAAGCTCGAGCAGCAGCGCCGCCGCGAGGCACGCGGCGAGGGCACGGACCCCGGCCCGACGGCGGGCCCCACCCCGGGAGGCCCCTCTGGTTCCCCCCGCGGGACCTCGGACGACGACGGCCCGCGCGACACCTCGCCCGGCGAGACGGACGGGGCACCCGGCACGCCGTCGTCGGGCAGCGGCGACCCCGCCTAGACCACGTCTCGCAGGCCTCCTGGCAGCGGCGACCTGCGCCGCGCCTGCCGACGGGCGCCGTGCACGCTCAGCACGCGGCCTGGGCGTCGGCCGAGGTGATCGCCTCACCAGGCTTGCGGTCGGCCAGCGGGTCGACCGGCGCCGCCGGCTCGGGGGTCGTCGGGGCCGGCGGGACCGGGTCGGCTCCGTTCGGCGTGCTGGGCTCCTGGGGCGTCGTGGGCGTGGGTGCCACGGGTTCGGCCTCCGGCTCGGGGACGACCGGCTGGTCCGCCGCGAGCCTCGCCCAGACGTCGGCGGCGGCCGGCGTCAGGATCACGCGGTTGACGTTGCTCGGCTGGGGACCCGACGGGATCGTCAGGAACGTCACGGCGTCGGGCCGCACCGACCTCAGCGAGAACGCGAGGCCCTTGAGGTCGACTCCCCCGCTGATCGACAGCGAGCTGGTCGCGGCGTCCAGGAACTGGAGCAGGTTCGGCAGGTCCGTGAGGACGTTCTGCGACAGGACGGACCTCGTCATCGCCGCGAGCAACGCCTGCTGCCGGCCCATCCGATAGGTGTCGGACCCGTCGCTCAGGCCGTGCCGGGCGCGAGCGAGCGCGAGCGCCTGGGCTCCGGTCAGGGTCTGCGTCCCCGCGCTGAGGTGAAGGTTCGACTCCTTGTCGTCCATGTCCTCGGGGATGCACATCGGCACCCCGTCGAGGGCGTCGACCATGGTCTGGAAGCCAGCGAAGTCCACGACCAGGAAGCCGTCCGTCCGCACGCCCGACATCTTCTCGACGGTCATCTGCGTGCACGTCGCCGCCGACGCGAGGTCCTTGCCCCCGACCCAGCCCCGGGAGAACGCCTCGTTGAACGTCGCCTGGGACGACGCCCGCGTCGTCCCACCTCCCGTGACCGTGCACGACGGGATGGCGATCCGCAGGTCGCGCGGGACCGAGACGAGCTCGACGCGCGAGCGGTCGGCCGAGACGTGCAGGAGCATCGTGGTGTCCGAGCGCATGCCGTCCTCGGCTCCGCCGATCGCTGCGTTCGCCCCGGACCGGTCGTCCGACCCGATCAGCACGAGGTTGACGGGCAGCCCCGCGAGCGGGTCCTCGGGGTCGGGCACCGGGGCCGGTGGGCGGTCGGCCTCCGGGGCGACGAGCCCCTTGTTGTCGACCTGGTCGACGTTCCCCAACGTCTTGACGAGCACCGCGGTCGCCCCCGAGACCCCGAACGCGAGGACCGCCGTCGTGACGAGGCCGACGACCCTCAGGACGCGATGCTCACGCCGCGACCGGACGTGGCGCTCCCCCTGCCCGCCGCCTGCCGGCATGTCGCCGCCGCCCGTCTCGTGGTCCGTGCCGGACGCCTTGCGTCCCCCTCGTGCTTGTCTCACGAGGGGTCACGCTAGCGGTTCCGCGGTCCCGGCCGGGGGACGTCGCACCGGGAACCTGTCGACGTGCGGTGAAGGTCGGGTGCGGACCGCCCAGGAGGTGCCGCTCACTCCTGCGTCGTGATGCCCGAGTACGAGTGCTTGCCGTTGAAGATCAGGTTGACGCCCGTGAAGTTGAAGAGCACGCACGCGTAGCCGACGAGCACGAAGTACGCCGCGCGACGCCCCGACCAGCCGCGCGTGGTCCGGGCGTGCAGGTAGGCCGCGTACACGACCCACACGACGAAGCTCCAGACCTCCTTGGGGTCCCAGCCCCAGTAGCGGCCCCAGGCGTGCTCGGCCCAGATCGCTCCGCCGATGATCGTGAAGGTCCACAGCACGAAAGCGACCGCGTTGAGGCGGAAGCTCAGGGCTTCGAGCTGCGCGGGCCGGGGCGTCGTGTCGAGCCACCGCCAGGCCGGGTGCCCCAGGAAGCCGTTGCCGTTCTCGCGGGAGTCGCGCAGGAGCTGGATCGAGGACATGACGAACGCGACCGTGAAGATGCCCGTGGCGATGATCGCGACCCCCACGTGGATCACGAGCCAGTAGGACTGGAGTGCGGGCTGCACGCCCGTGGCGTCGAGGAAGAACGAGTTCTGCGCGACCACGAGGAACAGCACCGCGAGCCCCGTGACGAACGCCCCGAGGAACCGCACGTCGCGGCGCAGGCTCACGCCGAGGAAGACCGCCATCGCGACGAACGCGCCGACGAGCGTGAACTCGTACATGTTGGCCCAGGGCGCACGGCCCGCCGCGATGCCCCGGGTCACGATCGCGGCGAGCAGCAGGGCGGTGCCCAGCCAGCCCGTCGAGATGCCGATGCCGGCGGCCTTGCGCGAGACCGGCTTGGCGGGGGTGGCGAGGGCCACGGCGACCGAGGCGTCCCCCTCGGCGGCGGTGGTATCGACCTCCGCCGGGAGCGGCTCCTTGGCGCCCAGCCTGGACAGGTCGATCGCGAACGCGACGAACGCGACCGTGAGGGCGGTCGCGGCCGCCCACACCAGGTCGGAGCTCAGGTCGGCAACGGTCATCGGTCAGCCTTTCGTGGTCGGTCGGTGCGAGCCTGACCGGTCGAGCGGGGGGAGGACGGGGTGCGTGGCGCAGCGGGGCGCTCGGCGGGTGGGTCGGTCGTGGGCGGGGCGCCGGGCAGCGACTCCACCACGCGGTCGACCTCGCCCTGGAGGCCCGCGTCGTCACCGCGGGCGAGGCCCGCGACACTCACGACGGTACGCCGTGCGGACGACGCGCCGTCGGGCGTCTCCTCGCTCCACACGCGCAGCCAGACGCGACGGCGCGGCGTGAAGAGCGAGACGGCGAGCCCTCCGAGCGCACCGAGCGCGAAGACGAGGATCCAGACGAGCGCGGGGTCGTGGCGCAGGTCGAGCGCGACGTAGCGCGGGACCTCGCCCTCGGCGAGCGTGATGGTGCCCAGTCCGTCGGGCAGCTCGACGGTCTCGCCCGGGGCGACGAGCACCCTCACGCGTTCCCCCTCGGCGTCGACCGAGGGCGTGAGCGTGTCCGTGTTGAGGCGGTACACGTTCTGCGGCAGGCCTTCGTCGAGACCCAGGTCGCCCCGGTAGACCTCGAGCACCAGCAGGGGGTTGATCGGTTGCGGGAAGGTAGAGCGCGCGCCGACCTCGTCGACCTCGGCCGTGGGCAGGAAGTACCCGACCAGCCCGATCTGGTCGAGACCGGCCGAGGTGTCCGGGACCTTCACGACACCGCGCGAGGTGTACATGGTGTCCTCGGGCAGGAAGGGCACGCGGCCGGCGAACGCGACCTGGCCCTCGGCGTCGTGGATCGTGATCTCGGGCGCGTAGCCGTTGCCCTGGAGGTAGATCTTGGCGCCGCCGGCCACGATGGGGTGGTTGACCTTGATCTGCTCCTGCTGGGACGTGCCGTCGGGGTCGCGCACCGTGACGTGGGCCGTGAAGTCGCGCGACTGCGCGAACGCCACGGCGTCCATCGCGAACTGCGCGTCGAACGAGTCGAGCGTCATCGAGAACGGGACGAGCGAGGACGGGCTGAACAGCGAGCCGTTCTCGAACGTGTCGTAGTCGACGACCGCGTTCGCGAACCCGCGCCCCTCGGTGATGATCGCCTGGCCGCGGAAGTGCAGGAGCTGGCCCGTGGCGACGGCCACGAGCAGCCCGAGGAGCGACAGGTGGAAGACGAGGTTCCCGGTCTCGCGCAGGTAGCCGCGCTCTGCGGCCACGGTCCGCCGCTCGGGCAGCCCCCGGGCCGGGTCGGCGGGCTCGGTCCCGACGTCGACGCGGAACGTCGGCAGCCAGCGCAGCCGACCACGCAGGTGCTTGACCGCCGCGTCCACGACCTCGTCGGGCGTCGCGGTGCTGGTCGTCTCGGCCTTGGCCGGGAAGCGGTCGAACCTGCGGGGGGTGCGGGGTGGGCGGTTGCGCACGGCCTGGAGGTGCGCCTTGGTGCGCGGCAGGATGCAGCCCACGAGCGAGACGAACAGCAGGATGTAGATCGCGGAGAACCACACCGACGCGTAGACGTCGAAGAACCCGAGCCGGTCGAGCCACTCGCCGGTGCCGGGGTTGTCCTGGAGGTAGGTGAGGACGGCGGCCGGGTCCTGGGGGCGCTGCGGCAGCACCGAGCCGGGGACGGCGGCGACGGCGAGCAGCATGAGCAGCATGAGCGCGACGCGCATGCTGGTCACCTGGCGCCACGTCCAGCGCAGCGTGCCGCGCAGGCCGAGCGCGGGGAGCTGCGGGGCAGGTCCGCCGGAGGCGTCGGTGCCGGTGGGCGTCGCGCGCCCCTTCCGGCCCGACGGCGCCGCTCCCGTCGGCGGGGTCGTCTCGCCGTCGGTCCGGCCCGCGTCGGGCTCGGGGTGGCTGAACGCGTCGTCGATGCCCTCGGGGCGGTACAGGTCCTTGTCGCTCATCAGATCACCGTCTCGAAGCCGGTGATGAGCCCGCTGAGGCGCGCGGTCCAGGTGCCCCAGACGCCCGTCACGAGGGCCAGGCCGATGAGGATGAGCATGCCGCCGCCGATGCGCATGATCGCGACGCGGTGGCGACGGAGGAACGCCACGGCCTTCTTGGAGCGCTCGAGCCCGATCCCGATGAGCAGGAATGGGATGCCCAGGCCCAGGCTGTAGGCGATCCCGAGGATCGCCCCCCGTCCCACGGTGGCCTCGTCGAGCGAGAGCGCCACGACGGCCGTGAGGGTCGGGCCGATGCAGGGCGCCCAGCCGAGCCCGAACACGATGCCGAGCAGCGGGGCGCCCCAGAGTCCGGCGGTGGGGCTCAGGTGCAGGCGGCGGTCGCGCTGGAGGAACGGCATGGCGCCCATGAACGCGAAGCCCATGAGGATCACGACGACCCCGAGGACGCGCGTGATGACGCCCTCCCACTCCTTGACGTGGACCCCGATGGCGCCCGCGGCGACCATGAGCAGCACGAACACGAGCGTGAAGCCCGCGACGAACAGCCCCACGCCGGTCACGACGCGCCATCGCCCGGTGGTCCGGGCCGTCTTCAGGGCGGTGCCTCCGCCACCCGCACGGGTGCCGGTCCCGGCGTTGGCCGCCGCGAGCCCGCTCACGTACCCGACGTAGCCGGGGACGAGCGGCAGGACGCACGGAGACGCGAACGACACGAGCCCCGCGAGGATCGCGACGGGCACGGCCAGGAGCATCGAGCCGCTGAACGCGGTCGTGGCGAACGTGCTGCCGACGTCGCCGGCGAACGAGAGGGGACCCATGCGTCAGACGCTCTCGGCGAGGAGGTCGTCGACGATGGCTCCGAGCGTCGAGCCCTCGGCGCGGCCGATGACGCGCGCGGCGACCCGGCCCTCGCGATCGAGCACGACCGTCGTCGGGACGGCCTGCAGCGGGACCGAGCCCTCGAGCGTCGCGATGGCCTCGCCGCGCGTGTCCTCGATCGAGGGGTACGGCACCTCGAACGTGCGCTCGAACGCGAGCGCCGCACCGGCGTCGTCGGTGCTGTTGATGCCGAGCAGGTGCACGCCCTCGGGGCCGCGGTCGTTCGCGAGCGCGACCAGGTCCGGCGCCTCGGCCCGGCAGGGCGCGCACGCGGCGTACCAGGTGTTGATGACGACCACGTCGCCCAACCACTGCGAGGTGTCGACCGCGCCGCCCTCGAAGTCCGTGCCGGTCAGGACCACGGGCTCGTCGCGGTCGGAGACCTCCCAGGTCTTGACCGAGCCGTCGCCCGAGACGTAGCCCTGGCCCACGACGTCGTCGGGGCTCGTGGCCCCCGACTCCTGGGAGCAGGCGGACAGGACCAGGCCGAGCGAGACGAGCGCGACGATCCCGGAGGTCGCGCGGGCGCGACCTGGCCGGGCACGGAAGGGGCGGATCATGGCAGCACTGTCTCCCACCTGCCTGGGCACAACCTGAGAAGCGGCTGGTGCGTCACGCGCCCGAGACCTTCGCAGCCCCGGGCAGCAGGTCCGCGACCGGCTCGGTGTAGTGGATGCCGACGAGACGGTCGCCGTCGAAGCGCAGCGACGTGAGCGACGCGAGCGAGCACTGGCGGTTGCGCGGGTCGTGCCACAGGCGCTTGCCCTCGAAGGCCAGGCGGGAGATCCAGATGGGGAGCTGGTGGCTCACGAGCACGACCTCGCGCCCCTCGGCCTGGGCGCGGGCGTCGTGGATCGCGGCGTGCATGCGCGCGACCTGCTGCTTGTACGGCTCGCCCCACGACGGACGCATCGGGTTCCACAGGTAGGGCCAGTGGCCGGGGTGGCGCAGCGAGCCGTCGCCGACGCCGAACTTCATCCCCTCGAAGTGGTTGCCTGCCTCGATGAGGCGCTCGTCCGTCCCGAGCGGCAGCCCGAAGGCCTCGGCGACGGGCGTCGCGGTCTCCTGCGCCCGCTGGAGCGGGGAGGCGATGACCAGGGCGACGTCGAAGGGTTCGGGCGTGACGTCGTCGGGCAGCGCGGGCGCACCCTCGGCGGGCTTGCCCGACAGGTGCCCCGCGACGCGACGCGCCATGGTGTGCCCGAGCTCCGAGAGGTGGTACCCGGGGATTCGACCGTAGAGGATGCCGTCCGGGTTGAAGACTTCACCGTGACGCATGAGGTGGACCGTGGTTGCGACCATGGGGACCAGTGTCCCAAAGTTCTGCCCGCACGGTGCACGCAGGCGGCGTGCTCCCGGACACAGCGCCCGCGCGCCCGAGCCCGTGCGCCTAGCGCGGCTCGGGCTCCTCCGCGAGGCGGCAGGCCTCGGCGATCGCCGCCATGGCCTCGCCGAGGTTGCGGAGCTGCTCGGGGGTCAGGACGTCGACCATGAAGCGGCGCACCGCACGGACGTGCCCCGGCGCCGAGGCGACGAGCTCGGCGTACCCCGCGTCGGTCATGACGCAGTTCACCCCGCGACGGTCGGTCTCGCTCGCGGAGCGGCGGACGAGGCCGCGCTGCTCCATGCGGTGCACGGTGTGCGTGACGCGGGACCGGGACCGGGCGAGCCCGTCGGCCAGTGCGGACATGCGCATGGTGTGGTCGCCGGCCTCCGAGAGCCGTACGAGCAGCTCGTACTCGCCGAGCGTGAGGGCCGAGTGCTCCTCGTGGTCCCTGCCGAGAGCTTCGACGAACCGCGCCGTGCCGTCGAGGTACTGGCGCCACGAGTGCTGCTGTCCCTCGTCGAGCCAGGGTGCGTCGTGCGGCGCGTCCGCGCGCCTGTCCTGCTGAACCGTCATCTCCGCCTTCATCCGCCACGCCCCCACCGTCCGAACAACCGTCCCAGTCTCCCATCCGAGAACTGGTCCGCCCACCAGGGAATAGAGGGGTGGGGGCTTGCGTTGATGCGTTCGTATGAAGTTGAATCTTCAACTAATGGCGCGTCGGACGGCGCGCCTGACGCATACGCACCACGACTTCCACAGGAGAGCACCCATGGCCACGACCCTTCCCGCCGGACTGACCGCAGGCACCTACGCCATCGACCCCTCGCACTCGCAGGCGACCTTCACGGTCCGCCACGCAGGCATCTCCAAGGTCCGCGGCTCGCTCGCGATCGCCGAGGGCACGCTGAACATCGGCGACGACGTCGAGTCGTCCAACGTCGTCGCGGCGATCGACGCCAAGTCCGTCAACACCGGCGACGCAGGGCGCGACGGCCACCTCCAGTCGGCCGACTTCTGGGACGCCGAGAAGAACCCCACCTGGAACTTCGTCTCGACCGCCGTCGAGGCCGACGACGACGACTTCGTCATCGCGGGCGACCTGACGATCAACGGCGTGACCAAGCCGGTCAAGCTCGAGACCGAGTTCACGGGCACCGCAGTCGACGCCTACGGCAACTCGCGCGCCGGGTTCGAGGCCGAGACCGAGATCTCCCGCAAGGAGTTCGGCCTGACCTGGAACGTGGCCCTCGAGGCCGGTGGCGTGCTCGTCGGCGACAAGATCAAGATCGCGCTCGACCTCTCGGCGATCAAGCAGGCCTGAGCCTCTCGCCCCCGACCGGCCCCCGCGTCCTGACGCGGCCCGGTGTGCCAGGAGCCGGCGACCCGTGACGGGTCGCCGGCTCCTGCGCTGTCCGGACGCCCCTAGGCGCCCTCGCTCTCGGCCCCTCGGCCCTCCTCGCCCCGGCCCCGGTTCGCGAGCGCCCTGGCCTGCGCGTGGAACGCCAGGATCTGCAGCTCGCTCCCGACGTCGACCGACCGCACGATCACGTCCTCGGGAAGCTGGAGCGCGCGCGGTGCGAAGTTCAGGATCTCCCGCACCCCCGCGGCGACGACCCTCTCCGCGACGTCCTGCGCCACGTGCGCCGGGGTCGCCAGGACGACGATCGTCACGTTCTCGCGGGCGAAGACCTCCTCGAGCGCGTCGACGTGCTCGATCACGAGCCCCGCGGCCTCGGTGCCGACGACGTGCGGCGAGGCGTCCAGCAACGCCGCGACCTCGAACCCTCGCGTGCCGTAGCCCGAGTAGTTCGCGAGGGCGTGCCCCAGGGAGCCGATGCCGACGATCGCGATCCGGTGCTCGTCCTCGACCCCCAGCGCGGACGTGATGTACGTCGCGAGCGAGTCGACGACGTATCCCACCCCGCGGGTGCCGTACGACCCCAGGAAGGACAGGTCCTTGCGCAGCTGCGCGGACCCGACGCCCGCGAGCTCCGCGAGCTCGGTCGACGAGGTCGTCTCGACGCCGCGCCCCTCGAGGTCGCGCAGCGCGCGCAGGTACGCGGGGAGGCGCGCCACGGTCGCGCCAGGAATGCCGGTATCACCCAGGGTCTCTGCCACCCGAACCACCCATGCTTCGTCATGTCGTCGTCATCGTTGACGATCTCGCTGTCCTGCTGTCTCGGATCATCCCAGGCTCGGCGCCCGCGGCGGAACGTCAGCCAGTGGCGCGCCCCCGCGAGAGCGCCCGGGCGAGCCTCGCTCGGTCGACCTGCCAGAACCCCTGCTGGACGCCGTCCACGGTCACGACCGGGACGTAGTCACCGTACTGTGCCGCGAGCGCGCCCGACGGGTCGGAGTCCACGTCGACCTCGGTCCAGCCCACCCCCTGGTCCGCGCACACGGAGCCCACCACCTCGCGGGCCTCCTCGCACAGGTGGCACCCGACGCGGCCGTAGAGCACGACGCGCACGGGCGCGCTCACGACCTGGTCTGCGTCACGTCCGGCGGCGGTCTCAGGAACCTGTCCTGCGGCGGGATCTGCGGGGCTCACGACCTCAGCCTACGCATCTCGGACACCCCCTTCCGCCGACCCCCCGGCGGCCGTGCCCGGTGAACGCCGTCGGCGAGGGTCTGCGAGCGCCGATAGAGTGGACGCCATGCCGACGTCTGCTCCTGGGTCCACCCATCCCACGGCAGCCTTCTTCGACGTCGACAACACGATCATCCGCGGCGCCAGCTCGTTCCACCTCGCCCGCGCGCTGTACCAGCGAGGCTTCTTCTCCACGCCGGACCTCGTGACGTTCGCCCTCCACCAGGCCCGCTACCTCCTCCTCGGCGAGAACAAGCGCCAGATCGACCAGGTGCGCAGCCGGGCCCTGGACCTCGTCGCGGGCCGCTCGGTCGCGGAGGTCGTCGCGATCGGCGAGGAGGTCTACGACCAGGTCCTGTCGCTGCGCATCTTCCCCGGCACCCAGAAGCTCCTCGACGAGCACATCGCGGCCGGCCACCAGGTGTGGCTCGTGTCCGCGACCCCGCTCGAGATCGGGCAGCTCATCGCCCGCCGCCTCGGCGCCACCGGGGCCCTCGGTACGGTCGCCGAGCACGAGGAGGGCCTCTACACGGGTCGCCTCGTGGGCGACATGATGCACGGACGGGCCAAGGCGGCAGGTGTGCGCGAGCTCGCCGAGCTCCACGGGATCGACCTGGCGTCGTCGTACGCCTACGGGGACTCGCTCAACGACGTGACCATGATGCAGTCCGTGGGGCACCCGTGCGCCATCAACCCGGACACGCGCCTGCGCCGTCACGCCAAGGACGTGGGCTGGCCCATCCGCGAGTTCCGCGGCAGGCGCCGTCGGGTCGCGGGGCGGGGGCTCAAGACCGCGAGCTGGGCCGGGGCCGCGTGGGTCCTCGGGCTCGTGCTGCGCTCCATCCGGCGCTCGATCAAGGGCCGCGCAGGACTCTGACCGGCCCTGGCGCCCGGCCCGGGCGCGCACGGCGGGATCGGTCCAGGCATGCGAAGAGCCCGGACCCCTGCGGGGACCGGGCTCTCGCGACAGCATGCGCGTGACCGCGCAGAGCTGCTACTTCTTGTTGCGACGCTGGTGGCGCGTCTTGCGAAGCAGCTTGCGGTGCTTCTTCTTGGCCATACGCTTGCGGCGCTTCTTGATGACGGAGCCCATGGGTCCTCACAATGCTGGATCGGTGTGCGATCGGGATCGCCCCGATCATGGTGGTCCACGGCTGATCGGGAACCGACCAACACGAGAAAAAGTCCGTCTCCTAGACTACCTGCTCCCGGCGGGTGGCCCGAAATCGACGCCGGGTGACGTCGTCGGGCCGCACGGTCCGGCGCTTGCCGTAGGCGCTCGGGTCAGTCGAAGTGTGCGTCCAGCCCCAGCAGCGGGAAGACCGCCTTGCGGGTCGCGACCACGGCGCGGTCCACCTCGTCCTCGGGGTCGTACCCCTTGCCCCACGCGCTGAACTCGACGTCGCCGTCGCCCATGAACGCGGGGGTCTCACGGTGCGCGACCGCACTGATGTGGTCCCGCCACGCCCCCGGTACGGGCGTCGAGGGGGCCACGGGCGCGTGCACGACCTCGGCCACGACGTTCGACCACGCGTACGGGACGACCGACGTGACCGAGTAGCCCCCGCCGCCCAGGGCGACCCAGCGCCCCCCGGCGAGCTCGTGCGCGAGCTCGTGGATCCAGTGCACGGCGGCACGCTGCGCGTCGACGCTCACGTCGAGGTCGCTCAGCGGGTCGTGACCGTGCGCGTCGCACCCGTGCTGGGACACGAGGACCTGCGGCTCGAAGGCCCGCAGGACGGCCGGGACCACGGCGTCGACGGCCCGCAGCCAGCGCGAGCCGTCGGTGCGGCGCGGCAGGGCCACGTTGACGGCCGTCCCCGCGGCCCGGGGGCCGCCCGTGTCGGTGGCGTGCCCCGTGCCGGGGAACAGCGTCGCGCCGCTCTGGTGCACCGAGACGGTCAGGACCCGCGGGTCGTCCCAGAACGCCTGCTCGACCCCGTCGCCGTGGTGCGCGTCGAGGTCGACGTACGCGACGCGCTCGGCCCCGTCGTCGAGCAACCGGCGGACCGCGGCCGCGGCGTCGTTGTAGATGCAGAAGCCCGACGCCGCCCCGCGCTGGGCGTGGTGCATGCCGCCGGCGATGTTGACGGCGTGCAGCGCCCGCCCCGACCACACGGCCCCGGCGGCCTCGTACGAGCCGGACAGGATGCGGGCCGCGGCCTCGTGCATGCCCGCGAAGACGGGGTCGTCCTCGGTACCCAGCCCCAGGGCCGGGTTCTCGACGCCGTGCTCCGAGGCCTCGTGGACCGCGGCGACGTAGGCCGGGTCGTGGACCAGGGCGAGCACCTCGTCGGACGCGGGCGACGTGCCGACGACCTCCACGCCCGGCGCGTCGAGCAGGCCCAGCGCGCGCACGAGGCGCATCGTCAGGTCGAGCCGCGTCGGGGACATGGGGTGCCCGTGCCCGAAGTCGTAGCCCAGGAGGTCCGGGCTCCACACGACCTGCGCGGCGAACGGCACGGCGCCTGGCTCGTTCACGTGCGCTCCTCGGTCCGGTGGTCGGTGGCGGGCAGGGAACACGGTATCCCCCGCACGGCCCGACGGCGCCCCGCGGTTCAGCCGGTGGGCACCGGCCGTCCTGTGGCAGAGTTGGGCGACACATCGGCACGCACGGCGACCGGTTCGGTCCCGCAGGGGCCCCGGCACCACCCGTCCACCCGGACGAGGACGCACGGACAGGGAGACGGAGGACCGATGGCCCAGGGCGTCTCCGGGCGTTTCTTCGCAGGTCGCGAGCTGGTCGACCGCCTCGCCCGACACTCCCCTGCCCGCCTCGCGGTGACGGTCTTCGCGGCCGTGATCTCCCTCTTCACGCTGCTCCTCATGGCGCCGTGGGCCACGACGTCCGGGAGATCGGCGCCGTTCATCGACGCGCTGTTCACGGCGACGTCGGCCGTGTGCGTCACGGGCCTCGTGGTCGTCCCGACCGGGACGTACTGGTCCACCTACGGGCAGGTCGTGATCCTCGTGGGGATCAAGATCGGCGGCCTGGGCGTCATGACGCTCGCCTCGATCCTCGGCATGGCCGTCTCGCGACGCATCGGCCTCACGCAGAAGCTGCTCACCGCCTCGGAGACCAAGACGACGCGGCTCGGCGAGGTCGGCTCGCTCGTCCGGGTCGTCATCATCACGTCGACCACCATCGAGCTGACCATCGCGCTCCTGCTCCTGCCGCGCTTCATCGTGCTCGAGGAGACGTTCGGGGAGGCGGCCTGGCACGGGTTGTTCTACGGGATCTCGGCGTTCAACAACGCGGGCTTCATCCCGACGGCCGAGGGCCTGACGCCCTACGTGGGCGACTGGATGCTGCTCATGCCGATCATCGTCGGCGTCTTCATCGGGTCGCTCGGCTTCCCCGTCATCCTCAACATCATGCGCAACCGCAGGCGCGCCTCGCGGTGGAGCCTGCACACCAAGCTGACGCTGACGACGAGCGCGGTCCTGGTCGTCGTGGCCGTGGTCCTGTTCGCGGCGTTCGAGTGGACCAACGAGAAGACCCTGGGGCCGCTGAGCCTCAACGAGAAGGTCCTCGCCTCGCTCTTCGCCGGGGTCATGCCGCGGTCGGCGGGCTTCTCGACGATCGACATCAACGGCATGCACGAGTCGAGCTGGCTCATCACCGACGCGCTCATGTTCGTCGGTGGCGGCAGCGCGTCGACCGCAGGCGGCATCAAGGTCACGACGCTCGCTGTCATGCTGCTCGCGATCGTCTCGGAAGCCCGCGGGGACCGCGACCTGGAGGCCTTCGGACGTCGCGTCCCGCGCGAGACCCTGCGGCTCGCGGTCGCCGTGTCGTTCATCGGCGCCACGGCCGTGCTCGTCGCGAGCCTCCTGCTCCTGGAGATCACGGGCTGGACGCTCGACGTGATCCTCTTCGAGACCATCTCCGCGTTCGCGACCGTGGGCCTGTCGACGGGCGTGACCGCCGACCTGCCGACGGCCGGCAAGTACGTGCTCGTCGTGTTGATGTTCATCGGCCGTACCGGGACCATGACACTGGCGGCAGCGCTCGCGCTGCGCGACCGGCGCCGCGTCATCCGCTATCCCGAGGAACGCCCCATCATCGGCTGACCGGCCCGGGCCGGCCGCCGCACAGGTCGCTCAGAACCCCTCAGAGACCCCAGTACCTACCCCAGCCTCCAGTACCCCTCTCGACGAAAGGCCCCCAAGGTGCCCGACAAGAAGGCCCCCGAGAAGAACGCGGGCGTGCTCGTGATCGGCCTCGGCCGGTTCGGGTCCGCGATCGCGGCGACGCTCGACCGGCTCGGGCAGGACGTGCTCGCGGTCGAGCGCTCCCCCGAGCTCATCGCGCAGTGGTCGGGCCAGATCCCCCTCGTCGAGGCCGACGCCTCGAACCCGACCGCCCTCGAGCAGCTCGGCGCGCGCGACTTCCCCGTCGCGGTGGTCGGCGTGGGCACGTCGCTCGAGGCGAGCGTGCTCATCACGGGCAACCTCGTGGACCTCGGGACCCCGCAGATCTGGGCCAAGGCCATCTCGGCCGAGCACGGGCGCATCCTGCAGCGCATCGGCGCGCACCACGTCGTCTTCCCGGAGGCCGACGCGGGCAGTCGGGTCGCACACCTGGTCTCGGGCAAGCTGCTCGACTACATCGAGGTCGAGGACGGTTTCACGATCGTCAAGATGCGCCCCCCGAAGGAGACGCAGGGCTTCACGATCGAGCAGACGAAGGTCCGCGAACGGTACGGCGTGACGATCATCGGCGTGAAGTCCCCGGGGCAGGACTTCGTGTACGCCGAGCCCAGCACGCGCATCTCGGCGAACGACCTGCTCATCGTCTCGGGGCACGCCGAGCTGCTGGAACGGTTCGCGGCCCGCCCCTGAGGGCCCGCCGAGGTGGCTCGCGCAGGCGCCCGGGCCCGACGGCGTCGCTCAGGTCGTGCGCGCGCGTCGCCGGCGTCGGGCTCCCGTGAGCGCGACGACGCCCGCGACGACGAGTGCTCCCGCAGCGGCGAGCGCCCCCACGACGGCCGCCCCGGTGAACGCCAGGCCTGCTGCGTCGTCCGCCTCGAGGTGCACCTTCCCGACAGCGACCGGCTCGGCGTCGAGCGGGCCGGTCGCCGCCAGGCCTCCGTCGTCGGCGCCGCCCACCACGGGTCCCGCCCCGGTGCCCGGCTCTGCGCCGCCCGCGCTCCCGCCGGGCTCGGCAGGCGCCCCGATCTCGAAGGGCGCCGTGTCGAGGTAGCCCCCGGTCCCGGGGTCGGTCACGCGCACGAAGTGCGTCCCTGGCTGCACCGAGCCGGGCAGGAGGGCCGAGAGCCCGAACGTGCCGTCGGCGAGGGAGATCGCGGTGGCGAGCCGGACGGGTGCCGCGTAGGCGGAGTGGAGGTGGACGTCGTAGGGCGTGAGCGGGACCAGCCCCGAGCCGCGGACGCCCAGCGCGCCGCCTGGCACCGCGCCCTGCGCGTCGGCCTCGACCTGCGACTGGCTGGTGACCCCTGAGACGTCGACCTGGAGGCCGACGCCCTGCGGGTCGCGGTCACCGGTGAGCGACCCCGCGCTCGCCGCAGCGGGTCCGGTGCCGAGCAGCAGGCCGCCGAGCAGCAGCGAGGCCGCTGCCGCACCGCCGAGCGGGCGGGAGCCTGCCCGTGGGTCCACGATTCGCACGTACGTACTCCTTTGTCGCTTTCCGCCCCCGAGCGCGCTGATCCTCCCACGGGGGTCGGCCCCGTCGGAAGGTGGGAGCGGGTGAGAAGTCGTCTGCTAGACCGTGCGGCGCCGCAAGGTCAGGGTCCCCAGCACGATCGCTCCGACGATGAACGCGACGATGACGGCGACGGCGCCGCTCACGTCCGCGAAGGTCCCGCCGGCTGCGACGTCCTGCAGCGCCGAGACGCCGTACGTCAGGGGCAGCACGCGGCTGATCGCCTCGAGCACCGCGGGCATCTCGTCGCGGGGCATGAGCAGCCCGCACGTGATGAGCTGCGGGAACAGGATCACGGGCATGAGCTGGACCGCCTGGAACTCCGAGCGCGCCAGCGCCGAGGCCGCGAGCCCGAGGCACGAGCCCAGGATCGCGTCGAGCACCGCGACGAGCACGACGACCCACACCGGTCCGGACACCTCCATGCCGCAGACCCACACGGCGAACGCCACGACGACGAGGGCCTGCACGGTCGCGAGCAGCGCGAACGCCAGGGCGTACCCGCCCACGAAGTCGCCCTTGCCGATCGGCATGGTCATGAGGCGCTCGAGCGTCCCGGACTGACGCTCGCGCAGCGTCGTGACGCTCGTGACGAGGAACATGATGATCATGGGGAACAGGCCCACGAGGATCGGGCCGAACTGGTCGAGCACGGGCGTGCCGTCGAACATCCAGGCGATGAGACCCAGCAGCACGCACGGCAGCACGACGAGCAGGGCGATGGTCCGCGGGTCGTGGCGGACCTGGCGCAGGACCCTGCCTGCGGTCGCGAGGGTCAGGCGCGGGCTGGCCGCACGCGGGGCCCGCCGGTCGGGCGCGGCTCCCTGGTGGGTCGACGTGCCCGTCGAGAGGGTGGCCGAGCCGCGTGCGTCGGGCGTGCTCACGACGACTCCCCTCCGAGGTGGCGCGGACTCCTGGCGGGCGCGGCGCCGTCGGGCACGGACGTGTCCTCGACGAGGCGCAGGAACGCGTGCTCGACGTCGTGGGCACCCGTGCGCTCCAGGAGCCCGGGGAGGGTGTCGTCCGCGAGCAGGCGACCGTCGCGCAGCAGCAGGAGCCGGTCGCACCGGGTCGCCTCGTCCATGACGTGCGACGACACGAGCAACGACGTCCCGGCGTCGCGCAGCCGGGCGAACAGGTCCCACAGGTCACGGCGCAGGACGGGGTCGAGACCGACGGTCGGCTCGTCGAGCACGAGCAGCCGCGGCTCGCCCAGGAGCGCGGCCGCGAGCGAGACGCGCGAGCGCTCGCCGCCCGACAGCGTGCCGACCCGGCGGCGAGCGTGCCGTGCGAGGTCCACCGCGTCGATCACGCGAGAGACGTCGCGGGGACCCACCCCGAGGATCGACGCGAAGTAGCGCAGGTTCTCGGTCACGCTGAGGTCGGCGTAGACGCTGGGCGACTGGGTCACGTAGCCGACCTGGTGGCGCAGCGTGGGGTGCCCCGCGGGCCGCCCGAGCACGTGCACGGTCCCGGCCGTGACCACCTGGACACCGACGAGCGTGCGCAGGAGCGTGGTCTTGCCGCTGCCGCTGGGCCCGAGGAGCCCGACGACCTGCCGCTCGGGCACCGTGAGGTCGAGCGCGTGCAGCACCGTGGTCCCGCCGCGGTCGACGCGCAGCCCCTGGACGCTGATGACGGGCCCGTTATTCCCCATGTGAGGAATTGTGCTCCTCGTGCGGACCCGGCACAAGACCCTCGTCCGCACCCTCGAGGAAGCGCTGGAGCGTCGGAGCGATCGAGAGCGCGAGCTCGTCCGCCGGCATCGACGCCACGGGCTCGAGGCGCAGCAGGTGACGCGCGACCAGCACCCCGAGCACCTGGCTCGCCACGAGGCTCACGCGCCGGGCCGCGACGGCCCGCGGCAGGAGGGCCGCGACCTGGTCGAACACCGTCCGCTGGAGGTAGCGCGGCAGCTCCTGGACGTGCTCGTCCGCCGACAGCATCCCGGACAGCACGAGCCGCAGCTGGACCTGGCCGTCCGGGGCGTCCCACACCGCGAGGACCGTGCGGGCCAGCCGCTCCCCCAGCCCGTCCAGCCCGCCCTGCGCGAACCGGCCCGCGAGCGCCTGCGGGTCCGCTCCTGCGGGGACGAGCGAGGCCGCGAACAGCTCGCCCTTGCCGTCGAAGTAGTGCCGGACGAGACCGGGATCCACCCCGGCCGCCCGGGCCACGCCGCGCATGCTGACCGCGTCGAAGCCCTTGGCGGCGAACTCCTCGCGCGCCGCGGCCACGATCGCCGCCCGGGTGTCCTCCCCCGCGGGTCGACGCCCCCGCCTCACCGCACCAGCGCTCATGCCCCGATTGTGCCCGACGGCGCGGCACGCCCGCGCTCCCGGGTGCGCCGCCCTGGGCGGCGACGCGAGTCGCGACGACTCTCGCGGAATCACGATCAACCCGTGTCGTCGAGCACCCGGGGGACGGCGACGCCCGGTCCGCTCCCGGCGCTCCGTCGCGCGGCCGGGGCGGACCGTGGGGCGAGGCAGGACTCCTCGCCCCACGGCTGCCGTCGGGTCAGCGCATCAACCGCACGCGAGGGCCGGGTACGAGGCCTCGATCGTCGCGGTCACGGGCGAGGCGCCCGTCGTGCTCGCGGTGATCGTGACGACCCCCTCCTCGACCGAGCCCTCGCGCGTCGCGAACGCCTGGGACGCCGACCTGCCGGGAGCCACGCCGGTGAACGTCTTGGACCCGAACGGCGAGGTCGCCTTGAGGTCGACCGGCACGTCCTCACGGTTGACCGCACGCACCGACACGGCGACCTTGCCCGCCACGCACTTCGCCGTGGCCGAGACCTCGACCGCGAGGTCGGGGTCGGGCTCGGGGTCGACGGGGGCCGTCACGGTGACCGTTGCGGCGGCCCGCGTCGTGATCGACGGACCGAACGACCCGCTGACCGCGAACGTGCCGGCCTGCGCCCAGGACCCGGGGTCGACCGCGTCCCACGTGACCGCGAGGTCCTTGGTCGCACCGTCGCCGTACGTCGCGGCGACCGTGGCCGGCAGCACGGGCGCGGTGCCCGCGGCCGTCGTGACCGTGACGGGGGCGGCCGAGGCCACGAACGCGTCGGGCTGGTAGTGCGCGAGCAGGCGGTCGTACTCGGCCTGCGTGACCGGGAGCACCGTGCCGTGGCGAGGGCTCACAGGCAGCGTCGCGGGCTCGGACTTGGTCCAGACCCCCGAGTCGAGGTCCGTCGACTCGAACGGGACGTAGCCCTTGCCGCCGTGGTAACTGGGCTGGTCCATGAAGACGTACCACTTCTCCTCGGTGTTGGACTTGAAGACCGTGGGTCCCTCGCCCGCCGTGAAGGTGCCGCCGTAGCCGTTGGGCTGCCCCACGCCGATGTTCTCGGTGATGAGGTCCCAGCTCGTGGCGCGCAGGTCCGTGGACTTCTCGCTCCGGACCGTCATGTACTTCTCGTCCTTGATGAAGCGGTAGTACGTGTCGCCCACCCTGGTCACCGAGGCGTCGATGATGCCGAGGCCCGTGCCGCGCTTGTTGTCGACCCAGATCCGCGGCTCGCTGAAGGTCACGAAGTCACGCGTCGTGGCGTACATCATGCGCTGGTAGCTCGTGGCGATCTTGCGGTCGCTGCTGTCGGTCGTCGGGTAGAGAGCCGAGGCCCAGTACACGACGTACTCGCCCGCGGCCTCGTCGTAGAACGCCTCGGGGGCCCAGGTGTTGCCCGCGTAGTCGCTCGAGACCTTGACCATGCGCTGGTCGGACCAGCTCACGAGGTCGGTCGACTCCCAGACCATGAGGCTCAGCGAGCCGCGCTCCTGCGCGTTGCCGAAGTTGTTGCCGCCGTAGATCTTGAGGTCGGTCGCGACGAGGAAGAACTTGTCGCCCTCGGGCGAGCGGATGACGAACGGGTCGCGCAGACCCTTCTCCCCCAGGCCCGAGCGCAGGACGGTCTTGTCGTCGTTCAGCTCCTGCCACTTGAGCGGGTCGTTGCCCTGGCTCGCGGCGAAGTAGATCTCCTCACCGTCGGCCGTGCTCTCGCCCTTGAAGTAGGGGAAGAAGTACGCCGCGGGCTCCTGGGCCTCGGGGGCCTGGCGGACCGTCGCGGTGCGGGGCTGGGTCGAGGTCGCGGTGCCCTTGGTCGCGGTGACCGTGAGCGTCACCTCGGTGTCGCCCGCGCCGTGCACGGGGCGGTGCACCACTCCCGTGTCGCTCACGGTGCCGGGCGCCGAGGACGTCCACGTCAGGGTCGAGCCCTGCGCACCCTTGGTCGGGAGCGTGAGGTTGCCGCGGACGTCGGCGATGTTGGTCACGACGGCGTGCTGCGCGTCCCAGGCGGCCGCCTGGGCGTCGTCGAGGGCCGGGGGGACGACCACGGTGAAGGCCCGCGGGAGCGTCACGGCGCCGCGCGTGACCGAGGCCGTCAGGGTCACGCTCGCGGCCGACCGGCCGGCGGCGGGCTGGGTGACCTTGCCCGACGACGTCACGACGTCCGCGTGCGAGGTCGTCCACGCGATGGTCGAGCCCTGCGCGCCCGTGACCGGGAGCGTGAGGTTGCTCGTGACGGCGCTCGTGTCGCCCAGGTCGAGGGCGGCGGCGTCGGCTCCTGCGGCCGCTGCCGAGGTCTTCTGCGCGAGGGCCGTGACGTCGTTGGCGGGCAGCGCCCGGTCGTAGACGCGGAAGTCGCGGACCTGGCCCTTGAGGTACTTGTCGCCCGAGTAGAGCGAGCGGCCGATGTAGTTGGCGGTCGTCGTCCCGGCGCCGATCGAGCCGGGGGTCGTGGTGACCGCGGTGTTCTGCGCGACCTGGACTCCGTCCTCGTAGAGGGTCCCGGTCGTGCCGGTCTGCGTGTAGGTCAGGTGCTTCCACACCCCGCGCGCGAGGTTGGTGCCCTTGGTCGTGTTCTGCTCGGTCGACCAGTTGCCGGACGCGATCCCGGTCCGGTAGGCGTTGCCCGTGGTGAACAGGTAGCCGTTGCCGTTCGAGCCGCTCGTGTTGCCCATGCCCCAGATGAAGTAGGGCGTGGCCTGGGCCGTGTCGACCAGGACGTCGAGGTCGACCGTGACCGAGGTCAGGTTCTTGAGCAAGCTGTCGGGGAGCCGGACGTGGTCGTCGGTCCCGTCGAGCGTGATGCCGTTCGCGCTGCGCGCGGCCCCGACGACCGTGGCCGCCCCGAACGTAGAGCCCGGCGCGGAGTTCGCGGCCGACGTGCCGCTCGCCTCGTCGAGCTTGTACCAGGCGACGAGCCCGGCCTCGGGCAGGGCCGGATCAGCGGCTGCCACGGCGGTGGTCGTCAGCCCGGTGCTCAGGGCGACGGCGACGCTCGCTGCAACGAGACGTCCCCTGGTTCTTCTCACGATGTGCTCCTTCGGTTCGTGGTGCGGGCGGGACCCTCGCCGAGAAGTGAGTAGATGCCCCTCTTGAGCCCACATCTGGGGCATCTACTCACTTCTCGGCGGGAGCCAGGTGGGTCAGCCGCAGCTGGTCGGTGCGTAGGTGACGTCGTAGGCCGTGGTGACCGGGGCGCCGTCGAGCACGGCCTGGGCCGTGACCGTGACCTTCCCGGCCGCGAGCGTCGCCGCGCGGGCCGAGAACGTCTGCGACGCGAGCCTGCCCGGCGCGACCTGGAGGAAGGTCTTGGTCCCGAGCGGCGTGGTCACGACCACGTCGACGGGCACCTCCTCGGTGTTCCGTACGAGCACCGTGAGCGCGGCCTTGCCGGCCACGCACTTGGGCGCGACCGTGACGTCGACCTCGACCTGGGCGGGCTCGGTCACGTCGAGCGGCGGCACGCTCTCGAGCGTCGGGACGACCTTCTGGATGAGGCCGTCCTCACCGAACGTGAGCCGGTCGATGGTCGTCTCGCGGTGGTTCCCGTCGCCGCCGGGGATCGCGAAGCGGTGGTACGCGATGTACCACTCGTCGGTCCCGGGGACCTGGACGATCGAGCTGTGGCCGGTCCCGAGGATGCCCTGGGACACGTCCTTCTCGAGGATCACGCCGCGGTAGGTCCACGGCCCGTCGATGCTCGTCGACGTCGCGTACCCGACCCGGTAGTTCTCCGAGCCCGTGTCGTCGATCGAGTAGGTCAGGTGGTAGGTCCCCTCGCGGTAGTTGAGGAACAGGCCCTCGCGGAAGTTCGTCAGACCACCGAACTTCGTGATGGTGTCCTGCTTGACCGAGACCATGTCGTCGTTCAGCTCGGCGTACAGCGGCGCGTTGCTGCCGTTGCCCCAGAACAGGTAGAACGTGCCGGTCTGCGGGTCCTCGAACGCCGCTGGGTCGATCGCCTGCCCCGTCGTGACGGCCTCCCCGTTGGTGATCATGGCCGTCGGCTGCGCGGTGAAGGGCCCCTCGGGGCTGTCCGCGACCGCGACACCGATCGTCTTGCGGTCGTAGGTCGGGTTGTGGCCCGAGAAGTAGAAGTAGTACTTCCCGTCGCGCTCGATGATGGTCGGCGCCCACGCGTTGCCCGTGGCCCAGGGGACGTCGCCCGCGGCGCCGTCGAGCGTGAGGAACGGCTCGGCCGAGCGCTCCCAGCTCGCGAGGTCGGTCGACTTCCACACGTAGAAGTCCTTGCCGCCCCAGCCGGGGGTGCCGTCCGTGGTCGCGTAGATGTAGTAGACCCCGTCGAAGACCGCGATGTTCGGGTCCGCGTACAGGCCCGGCAGGACCGGGCTGCGCATCTCCTTGGCCTGGACGGTCCACGTGCGCGCGACCCCGTCGGGGCCGGTCACGGTGTAGGTCACGGGCTGCGTGAGGTCCTGCACCGAGCCGTTGGCGGGCGTCACGGTCGCACGGTCGGACACGACCAGGCGAGGCGCGAGCGCGGAGCGGTCGGTGCCGGGCACCACGGGGAGCGTGACCGTGCTGGACCCGCCGTCGACGATCGCGGCGACCTTGAGCTCGGCGAGCTCGGCCCCCGTGACGGCCGAGTGGTCCTGACCGAGGTCCTTGACCTCGTCGGCGCTCAGGGCGTGGTCGTAGACGCGGAAGTCGCGGACGTCGCCCTTGAGGTACTTGTCGCCCGAGTAGAGCGAGCGGCCGATGTAGTTCGCGACCGTGGTGCCGTTCCCGATCGATCCGGGGGTCGTGGTGACGTCGGTGTTCCTCGCGACCTGGATCCCGTCCTCGTAGAGCGTGCCCGTGGTGCCCGACTGCGTGTACGTCAGGTGCTTCCACACGCCGCGGGCGAGGTTCGAGCCCTTGGTCGTGTTCTGCTCGGTCGTGTAGTTCCCCGAGGCGATGGCCGTGCGGTACGCGTCCCCCGTCGTGAAGAGGTAGCCGTTGCCGCTCGACCCGCTCGTGTTGCCCAGGCCGTAGATGAAGTAGGGCGTGGACTGGGCGGTGTCGATGCGCACGTCGAGCGAGACGGTGATCTCCGTCAGCCCCTTGAGCACGTCGTCGGGCAGCCTGACGTGGTCGTCGACCCCGTCGAGACGCACGCCGTCCGCGCCGTTGCGCGCAGCCCCGCCCACGACGGTCGCGGGCCCGACGGCGCTGCTCGGCGCCGAGTTCACGGCCTGCGTGCCGCTCGTCTCGTCCAGGCGGTACTGGACCACCAGACCGGGGATCTCCTTCGTCACGTCGATCGCGACGGTCGCGGTGCGCGCACCGTCGGCCGTCGTGGCGGTCACGGTCGTGCTGCCCGCCGCGACGCCGCGCACGGTGCCCGCGGAGGGCCCGTTGGAGACGACGGTCGCGACCGACGGGTCGGCGCTCGTCCAGGTGACGGTGCGGGCCGTGGCGTTAGCCGGGGTCACGGTCGCGGTGAGCGAGCGTGCCGCGCCGACCGTGACCTGCGTCGAGGTGGGCGAGACCGTCAGGCCCGTGACGGGGACGTCGCCCTCGACCACGGTCACGACAGCCTTGGCACGCACGCTCACGCCGGCGCCGAGCGAGCCCGTGACCTCGAAGGTCCCGGCCTGCGCGTAGCTCGCGGGGTCGATCGCGTCCCACGTGACCGCGGTCTGCGTGGTCGTGCCGGCTGCGGTGCGTGTGGCGACCGTGGCCGGCAGGACCGGTGCGTCACCGACGCTCACGACGGCCGTGACGTCCTGCGCCGACTCGACGAACGCGTCGGGCTGGTAGCCCTTGAGCAGCGCGTCGTACTCGGTCTGCGTCACGGGCAGGACCGTGCCGTGGCGCGGTCGCGAGGGCATCTCGTAGCCCGTGGACATCTTCCACTCGTCGGCGTTGAGGTCGGTCGTCTCGAAGGGCACGTAGCCGCGGCCGCCGAACTCGTCGATGAACAGGTACCACTTCTCCTCGGTGTTCGACTTGAAGATGGTCGGGCCCTCGCCCTGGTTGATGCCGCCGCCGAGCGAGTTGGCCTTGCCGATGCAGTCGGTGATGAAGTCGTAGCTCAGCGAGCGCAGCTCGCTCGCCTTCTCGCCCAGCACGAACTTGGAGCACGGCGTCGTGGACGTGTTGTTCCGCTCGTCCTTGGTGAAGCGGTAGAACTCGCCGTCGTGCTCGATCACGGTCGAGTCGATGACCGAGTAGCCCGGGTCGACCCACACCTGCGGCTCGGTGAACGTGTAGAAGTCGCGGGTCGTGGTGTACATCATGCGGTTGTAGGTGTTGGCCGTGTGGCCCGGGTCGTCCTCCTCGTAGAGCTTGGAGGCCCAGAACACGACGTAGGCGCCGATCGTCTCGTCGTAGTACGCCTCCGGGGCCCACGTGTTGCCCGCGGTCTCCGGGGAGACCTGGACGAGGCGCTGGTCGGTCCAGCTCACCAGGTCGGTCGACTCCCAGACCATGATCGACTTGGAGCCCGTGCGCTGGGACGCGTCCCAGTTGCCGTTGCCGTGGATCTTGAGGTCGGTCGCGATCTGGTAGAACTTGTCGCCCTCGGGCGAACGGATGACGAACGGGTCGCGCAGCCCCTGCTCCCCCAGGCTCGACGTCAGCACGGGCTGGTTGTCGTTGAGGTTGCGGTACCTGAGCGGGTCGTTGCCCTTGCTCAGGCCGAAGTAGACCTGCTCGCCGGTCGCGTAGCCCTCACCGATGAAGTAGGAGAACAGGTAGCCCGCGAAGTCCTGCTGCTCGGGGAGCGCGGGGACCGTCGCGGCGAACGCCCGCGTGGCCGTGGCCTGCCCCTTGCTCACGGTCGCGGTCAGCGTGACCGTCTGGTCGGCCTGGCCGTGCGCGGGGCGCGTGACCTCGCCCGACGGCGTGACGACCGTGGGGGCCGTGGTCGCCCAGGTGACCGTGGTGCCCTCGGATCCCGTGGTCGGCAGCGTGAGGTTGCCGCGGACGTCGTCGAGGTTCTTGACCTCGAGCGCGGCGGCCGCGGCGTCGACGACGCCCTGGTCGCCCGTGCCGGGCACCACGGTGACGTCGAACGTCCTGGTGGCGCTCTGGCCGCGCAGCGAGAGCGTCGCGGTCAGTGTCGCGGTGTGCGCCTGACCGACGGGCTGGGTGATGACGCCCGACGACGTCACGACGCTCGCGTCCGAGGTCGCCCAGGTGACGGTCGAGCCGCCCGTGCCCTTCGCGGGCAGCGTGAGGTTCTTGGCCACGGCGCTCGTGTCCCCGAGGGACAGGGCGCTGACGTCGGCGGAGAGCGACGCCGCGGCGTTCGCGGTGCTGAGGTCGGCGACCTCGGCGGCCGTGAGCGCGCGGTCGTAGAGGCGGAAGTCCTTGATGCGCCCCTTGAAGAGGTTGTCGGCCGCATAGGCGGACTTGCCGAGGTAGTTGGCGGTCGTCTTCCCGTTGCCGATCGAGCCCGGCGTGTGGGTCACGGCCGTGTTGACGCCGACCTGCGCGCCGTCCTCGTAGAGGCGCCCCGTGCCGGCGCCCTGCGTGTAGGTGACGGTCTTCCAGACGCCACGCGCGAGGGCCGCGGACGGCGACTTGGCCGTGTTCTGCTCGGCACCCCACGCGGCGTTCGAGACGGACGCGCGGTAGTTCGCGTTGCCCGAGGAGAAGAGGTAGCCGCTGCCCGACTGCGGTGAGCCCACGGCCGTGTTGCCCAGGTTGTAGAAGAAGTAGTTGCCGCTCAGCGACGAGTCGATCCACACGTCGGCGCTGACCGTCACGGCCGAGTAGCCGGCCAGGAGGTCGTCGGGGAGGTCCACGTAGCTCGAGCCGCCGAACGTGAGCCCCTGCCCGTCGGTCCAGTCTCCGCCGCCGACGAGCGTGCCGTCACGGCCCGAGCCCGAGGCGTCGTGGGCGACCGTGCCGCTCAGCTCGTCGAGCTTGTACCAGAGCTTCAGGCCGTCGGCCGTGGGGGTGGGGGCCTCTGTGGCACTCGTCTCGGTGGCGGCCGGCACCGCCGGGGCGAGCGCCGTCGTCGGGCGTGCGGGGGCCGGGGCCAGGGCCGCCGCCGGTCCTGCCAGGGCCATCGGGGCGAGCAGAGCGATGCTCAGCGCGCCCCCGAGGACGTCTCTCGCCCCGCGGGGGGCCCTCCGTCGGGCCGAGGGCGTGGTCTGCGCCGGGTCGTGTCGGGTGGTCATGTGGTTCGTGGCCTCTCGCCGTCTCGTCGTTGAGCGCCCCCTGCTGGGGGCCCGGGGGGGGGGGGGGGGGGCGGGCCGGCCCCGACGGTCCCCCGCGTCCTTGTGGTGCGGGTGGTGCAGGTACTGCAGGTCGTGCTCGTGCTGTCACCGGCCCGGGTGGACCGGAGGGGTCACGCCGGGTCCGCGAGGTGGTCCCGCGACCCCGGCGGAGCTGGTGCGGCCGTCAGCCGCAGGTCGTGGCCGGGTACTCGACGTCGAACGTGGTCGAGCGGGCCCCCGGCCCCGTGCCGATCGTGCCCACGACCGTCGCGGTCCCCGCAAGGACCGAGACCGCGCGCGAGTTGAACGACTGCGACGCGCTCTTGCCGGGTCCGACCGACGCGAACGTCTTGGTCCCGAACGGCGTCGTGAACGCCACGGTCACGGCTTCGTCCTCGCCGTTGACCGCACGCACCGAGAGGTTCGCGCGGCCCGCGACGCACTGCGCCTTGGCCGTGACCGCGAGGTCCACGGGCTCGGCCTCGGTGCCGGCCGCCTGCAGGCGCAGGAACGTGACCGAGTAGGCCGGGAACGTGTAGTCGAACGCGTTGGACGCCCCGCCCCAGGTCCGCTCGACGGGCACGATCGCCCGCGGGTTCGCCTTGGTGTTGGTGTCCGTGGGCGCGCCGACCATCTCGGTGACCGTGGCCTGGGCCGCGATCTCCTGGCCCGCGACCGTCACGGCCGTGTCCGCCGCGGTCGCGGTCGGGTTGACGACCTTGACCACGAGGTCGCCGGACTCCTCGTCGCGCGTGACGACCTGGTAGAGCGACTTCGCGGCGGGCTGCTCGTACGAGATCTGGAGCTGGCCGTCCAGGTAGAGCTCGATGGTGCTGCCCTGGACCACGACCTTGACCTTGTAGCCCTGGCCCGTCTCGACGCTCTTGTTCTCGACCGCGGCGATCTCGGCGGCGCTGCCGCCGTCGGCCCGCTGGAGGACCGAACGGGTGTTGTTCCAGCCGCCGATGTTCCACCAGTAGTAGTCGTCCGGGCCGCCCGCGGCGAAGCCCACCAGGAACCCCTCGGACCCGGCGATCTTGCGGGCGTCGAGCTCGAGCGTGTAGTTCTTCCAGTCCTTGGCGTACGCGCCCGTGACGATCGAGCGCGCGTCGGTCACGGACGTCGAGGACTGCGTGTAGACGCCGTCCTGCGCGGCCCACGTCCCGGTCACGGGAGACCACTGGGTGGCGTCGTCGAACCCGTCCTGGAACAGGACGTCGCCGCTCGCGTTGTCGGTGACCACGACGTTGTCGTACGACGCGCTGGTCGACCACGTGGACAGGAAGACACCCCCGTCCAGAAGACCGGCCGCGTCGCCCGTGCCTGCCGTGTGCACCGACGGGACGACCTCGTCACCCACGTTGTTCGCGAACAGCTCCTGGACGTAGTAGTTGGGCGTGCCCCACGACTCGTCGTTGTCGAACCAGATCGCGTCGGGCGACCACTGCACGTACGACTCGTTGGAGAGCAGCGGCGCGTACGACGCGAGCTCGACGACGTCGGAGTTGCGCTCGAGGCCCGTCATGAAGGCGGCCTCGGACAGCGCGTTGAAGAACGTGTTGCCGCGCGACGCGTACTCGCCGAGGAACACGTGCGGGCCCTCGCGGTCGTAGTCGTCGTAGCGGTCGGCGTTCTCGAGGAACCAGCTCGGGTCGTTGTAGTAGTGCTCGTCGACCAGGTCGACCTCCTGCGCACGGTTGAACTCCCAGAGCTCGTCGAACCGCTGGCCCGTGTCGTCCGGACCCGAGTTCGAGATGATCTGGACGTCGGGGTACGCGGCGCGCACGGCGTCCTTGAACTTCGGGAAGTTCGCCTCGAACGTCTTGGTGTTCTCCTCGTTGCCGAGTCCGAGGTACTTCAGGCCGAACGGCTCGGGGTGGCCTAGCTCGGCGCGCACCGCGCCCCACTCGGTCGTGACGTCACCGTTGGCGAACTCGACGAGGTCGAGCGTGTCCTGGACCCAGCGCTGGATCCGGACGTCGTCCTTCATCTCGGGGATGGTGCTGCCGCAGCCGTTGGCGCCGACCGACAGGACGGGCAGGGGCGTCGCGCCGAGGTCCTCGGCGAACGTGAAGTACTCGTAGTACCCGATCCCGTACGACTGGTTGTAGCCCCAGAAGTTCCAGTTCGTGGCCCGCTCCTCGACCGGCCCGATGGTCTCCTTCCACTGGTACGTGCGCCGACGGTCGGTGCCGTTGCTCTCGAGGTAGGTGTCGAACGTGCCCGCGTTGGTCACGCAGCCGCCCGGGAACCGCAGGAACTGCGGGTTCATGGCGTCGATCTTCTCGGCGAGGTCCTTGCGCAGGTGGGTCTTGCCGTTGACCGGCCCGACCCAGGTGTCCTGCGGCATGAGCGAGACCATGTCGAGGCGCACGGTGCCTGCGGCCCCCGCGAGGACCGCGAGGCGCCCGGCCGAGGTGGTCTCGGTCGCGGTGAGGGTCACCGAGTACTTCTTCCAGGTGTCGGTGCCGGCGACGGTCACCTTCCCGGTCGCGTAGGTGGTCCCCGCCGCGGCGTCCTCCACCTGCACGGTCAGGTCCTGCCCGACGGCGGAGCGCGCCCACACCGAGAAGTCGTACTTCTGGCCCTTCTCGAGGAAGAGGCCCGTGTTGAAGCCCGCGTTGCGCACGCCCGCGCCGGCCGCGGTCGCGTCGAGCCGGAGGTAGTAGCGGTTGCTGTCGTTGAGGCGCTGCGCGTCGGTCACCACCGTCGTGGTCGCGGTGCCGCCGTTGCGGTCGACCCGCTCCCAGGCCGTGAGCCCCGTGAAGGACGAGTTGTCCGACGAGTTGAACTCGAACGAGCGGTTGCGCACGAGCTCGGCGTACAGCCCGCCGTCCGCGGCGTAGTTGATGTCCTCGTAGAAGATGCCGTACAGGTCGTCGCTCATCTCGACGGTCTCGCCCGCGGCGTCGATCGCGAGCGTGTGCTCGGCCGACGACAGCGCGGTGAGCGTGAGCCTGACGGCCGCGTCCTCGGCGCCGAGCACCAGGGCTCCGTCCGCGGCGCGCACCCCCGCGAACTCCCCGGCAGCGGCGCCCGGCACGCGCAGCGCGAGCTTGCCGCCGCCCACGTCGGTCAGCCGCACCTGGGCCGGGGCGGCGTCGGCGGCCCCGAGCGTGATCCGCCCGTCGCTCGCGACGACCACCGGCAGACCGGTGCCCGCCTGCGCGAGCGTCGCGGCGCCGTCGGGCCCGCCGGCGACCGCCGTGGCCACCAGGCCCAGCGGCGACGCCGGGCGTTGCGCGACGAACGACAGGCCCGTGTCCGTCAGGACGAGGTGCTTGTGGTCGGCCGGGCCGTCGAGCGAGAACGTGCCCGTCGGGACGACGTCCTGGCCCTCGGCCGCGTCGACCGCGACGTAGTCGAACGTCGCGGCGTGCGTCGAACCGTCCTGCGCCGCGAGGGCGTAGAGGCCGACCTGGGTGACGTCGAACGTGACCGTCGTCGAGCCCGCGGGCTTCCAGTCCCCCGCGGTGGCGTCCCAGTAGGACACCGCGAGCGTGTCACCGGTGCGCTGCATGCGCAGCGTCTCGCCCGTCGAGCCCGCACGGTCGGTGAACGACGCGGCCGTGAACTTCCCGCCCGTCTCGTTGTCGAGCTCGATCGCGCGCGCCGAGGGCGACAGGCTGCCCACGTACGTCAGACCTGCACGGACGTAGTTGTCCATGTCCTTCCACGCGATGAGGCCCGCGCCCTGGTAGACCTTGCCGACCGGGGCCGACACCTTGGTCACGACCGTGAAGTCGCCCACGGGGACGTCCACCATGAAGACGTTCTTCGCGGTGTTCGCCTCCTGGTAGGTGTCGCCCGTCTGGGACGTCAGGGTCAACGACCCGGGCGTCGTCGCGAGCGACCACGCCGACGGGACCGGGTTGACGACGTCCCAGGCCGAGCCGAGCTCGGCCGTGTCGAACTGGTCGACCCAGGCGCCCGGCGGAAGGACCGGCTCGGTGGCCGCGAAGGCCGCCGGGGTGACCGCGAGGGCGGTCGTCGCCCCCAGTGCGAGGACCCCCACGGCGGCCGCCCACGGTCGCGCCGTCCGGCTGCGGGACGGACGGGACGTCCGGCCTCGGGTTGTGCTGCGGGCAGGGGAATCAGAGATGATCACGTTGCTCCAACCTTGCTGCGACGAGGAAGGGAGCGATGCCGGGTGTATCCCGTGCGCTCCATTGCTGTACGGGGTGCGCCCGGCAGCCATGCCCTCCCGGTCGTCCGAGCCCGTCCCGGGTACCAGCCGGGACCTGCTCGACCGGGAGGGGGTGGCCTCCGGGTCCTTCTCGGCCCGTCACCCTCGACGGTCCGCGCTGTGACGCCTCGCACGGGGCCCGGCTCCATGGCCGACGCGCGCGAGGCGGTGGTGCTGGGGGGGCTAGGTGGCGGCCCCCCGTCCCTGACGGAACGTCATGGCCCGCTGCAGCAGGACGAACGCGAGCAGGACCACGCCGATGAAGACCTTGGTCCACCAGGAGTCCAGGCCCTCGCGGGCGATGAGCACCTGGATCAGCCCGTAGACGAGCACGCCCGCGACCGACCCCAGGACGAACCCGCCGCCGCCCGTCAGGAGCGCGCCACCGATCACGACCGCCGCGATCGCGTCGAGCTCCATGCCGATGCCCGTGAGGTTGAAGCCCGACTTGGTGTAGAGGGCGAACAGGATGCCCGCGATCCCGGCACACGTGCCGCTGATCACGTAGACCCACACCTTGGTCGAGCTGCCCTTGAGACCCATGAGGTTCACGGCCGTGCCGTTGTCACCCGTGCCCAGCCCGTAGACCGTGCGGCCGAAGCGCGTGTAGTGCAGCAGGTAGATCGCGATCAGCAGGACCACGAACGCGACGACCATGCTCAGGTTGATGCTCCAGGCCTCACGACCCTCGCCGAACTTGATCTTCCACGAGGCCAGGGCCGCAAAGCCCTCGTCCTTGATCGCGAGCGACTGGACGCTCACGACGTTGGCCAGGCCGCGCGCGAGGAACATCGCGGCGAGCGAGGCGATGAAGGGTTGTATGTCGAAGTACTGGACCATCACGCCGATCAGCAGGCCGAACGTCGTGCCGATCAGCACGCCCAGGATCAGGACCACGGGGAGCGGCGCTCCCGCGATCAGGAGCTTGGCAACGACCAGGCCGACGAGGGCGACCACGGCACCGACCGACAGGTCGATCCCACCCGTGATGATCACGAACGTCATGCCGATCGCCAGGACGATCAGGTACGAGTTGTCGACGAGCAGGTTGGAGAAGAGCCGCATGCTCAGGAAGTCGCGGCGGTCCGTGCTGTAACGGACCTGCCCCACGATCAGGATGACCGCGAGGGCCACGAGCGTGCCCGTGACGGGCAGGAGCCGGCGGTCCGAGAGCCTGCGGACCACGGGGTTGGTCATGAGGCGGGCGACGAAGCCCGTGTCGTGGCCTCCGCGCGGCCCCTTGCCCTCCTGGGGATTCTTGGACGCCCGGGGCGCCGTCTGGACGGTGCTCATGCTGCGACCCCCTTCACACTCGTCGTCGCCGTGCCCGCGCCCAGGGTGGGTCGCTTCCTCGGTCGTCGGGACGTGAGGAGCGAGCGCAGACGCTCGGACGCCGCGATGCACACGACGATCAGCACGAGCGCCTTGAACAGCGGCGTGATCTGCGAGCTGATGTGGAAGATGACCACGGCCCGCTCGAGCGTCGACAGGAGCAGCGCCCCGACGACCACGCCCGCGAGGCTGAACTTGCCGCCGTCGAGCTTGGTGCCGCCCAGGACGACGACCATGATCGCGTCGAGCTCCTTCATGAGGCCGATGTTGTTGGCGTCGGCCGCCATCGTCGGCGCGCCGTAGACGATCCCCGCGAGCCCGGCCAGGAGGCCGCACAGCAGGTAGACGAACCACGTGATGTTGCGCGACTGGACGCCCGCGAGGCGGCTGGCCTCGCGGTTGATGCCGATGGACTCGACCAGCATGCCGAGGGCCGTCCGACGCACCAGCAGCGCGACCAGGGCGAACACGACCGCGGCGATGACCACGGGGGTCGGGATGCCCAGGACGAAGCCCGAGCCGATCGACTTGAAGGGCGGGCTCGTGGTCGTGGTGATCTGGCCCTTGGTGATGAGCATCGCGATGCCCCGACCCGCGACCATGAGGATCATGGTCGCGATGAACGGCTGGATGCCCAGGACCGTGACCAGGAAGCCGTTGAACGCACCGATCACCGCGGCGACCAGGAGGCCGATCGCGACCGCGGTCAGGGCCGTGCCGACCGTCCCACCCGTGCCGCTCGCGTCGATGTAGGTCAGCGACACCGCGAGCGAGATCGCCATGACGGCGCCCACCGAGAGGTCGATACCGCCCGTCGCGATCACGAGGCACATGCCGATGCCGAGCAGGAGCGGGGTCGCGCTCGCCCGCATGATGTCGATCAGCTGGCCGAACAGGTGGCCGTCCATGATCGTCACGTCGAGGAAACCGGGGCTGCGCAGGCCGCACGCGAGGAGCATGACGACGAGCGCGACGACAGGCCAGAACAGGTGGTGGTGCGTCACGCGGCGCAGCGCGCCCTGGGCGCCCCGCGGTGCGGGACCGCCGGACACGGGCGGCGACGCCGACGGCGTCGTCGGAGTCGTGGTGGTCGTGCTCATGATGCGCTCCCGCTCGCTGCGATCGTCTCGAGGATCGTGGTGGACGTGACGTCCGGGCCGTTGGTGATCTCGCCGATCTTCTGGCGGTCACGCATGACGACGACGCGCTGGCTCAGGCGCAGCACCTCGTCGAGCTCGGACGAGATGAAGACCACGCCCATCCCGTCACCTGCCAGCTCGGCGACGAGCCGCTGGATCTCGGCCTTGGCCCCCACGTCGATGCCACGCGTGGGCTCGTCGAGGATGATGAGGCGCGGTGCGGTCGCGAGCCAGCGGGCCAGGAGTACCTTCTGCTGGTTGCCGCCCGACAAGTTCTTGATGAGCATGTTCGGGTTCGCCGGGTAGACGTTGAGCGCCTTCATGTAGCGGTCGACGACCGCGTCCAGCTCCTTGGCCGGGATGGGGCGCCACGGCCCGCGGCTCGCCTGCATCGCGAGGGCGATGTTCTCGCGGACCGTGAGGTCACCGATGATGCCCTCCTTCTTGCGGTCCTCCGAGGAGAACGCGACGCCTCGCTTGATCGAGGTCAGGGGGGCCGCGCCTCGCGTCGCGCCGTCGAAGGTCAGCTTTCCGCTGCCCGCCCTGTCGGCGCCGTAGAGGAGGCGGGCGACCTCCGTGCGGCCCGAGCCGAGCAGGCCCGCGACGCCGACGATCTCGCCCGCGTGCACGTCGAGGTCGAACGGTTCGACCGAGCCGTCGCGTCCCAGCGCGACGGCCCGGAGCAGAGGCTCCTCGTCGTGCTCGGAGGCGACGCGGTGCGCGCGCTCCTCGACGTCGGCCAGGGCCTCACCGGACCTGCCGATCATCGCGGAGATGAGCTCCATGCGCGGAAGCTCCTTCGTGAGGTGCTCGGAGATGAGGCGTCCGTTGCGCAGGATCGTCAGGCGGTCGGTGATCTCGTAGATCTGGTCGAGGAAGTGCGACACGAAGAGGATCGCGACGCCCTTGTCCCGCAGCGAGCGGATCACGTCGAAGAGCTCGGCGACCTCGGCCTTGTCGAGGCTCGAGGTGGGCTCGTCGAGGATCAGGACCTTCGCGTCGACGACCATGGCCCGCGCGATCGCGCAGAGCTGCTGCACGGCGATCGAGTGGGAGGACAGAGCCGACAAGGGGTCGATGTCCAGGTTGAGGAGGGCGAGGTGCTCGCGGGCCTTGCGGCGCGTCGCGGGCCAGTTGATGAAGGGACCGAACCGGATCTCGTGCCCGAGCATGATGTTCTCGGCGACCGAGAGGTTCGAGCAGAGGTTGACCTCCTGGTACACGGTGCTGATGCCCGCGTCCTGGGAGTCGCGGGTCCGCGTGAACCGGTGCTCGGCACCCGAGACCACGATGCGGCCCGCGTCGATCTGGTAGACCCCCGTGAGGGCCTTGATGAGGGTGGACTTGCCGGCGCCGTTCTCACCCATGAGGGCGTGGACCTCGCCGGGGCGGAGGGTGAGGTCGACGCCGTCGAGAGCCTTGACGCCCGGGAACTCGATGGTGATCCCGGTCATCTCCACCACGGGCGCCGCGTACGCGGCGGTCGTCGTTGACATGTGTTCTTCCGTCCTGGGGAAGGGGATGGAGCTCAGGCACCGGCCGGCAGGGACGAGGGCTCGTCCCTGCCGCGCGGTGTGTGCGCCCGCCCCGGTCGCCGCGCCGAGGAGGGCGGCGACCGGGCGGGCCGTCAGGTGCTGCGCGTCAGAACGAGCGGGCGTCGATGACGTCCTGCGTGATGGTCTGGTCGAACGCCTGGTCGACGACGATGGTCTCCTTCTCCACGTCCTCGCCGGCCGCGACCTGCTTGATGAGCTCGAGGAGCTGGTCGCCGAAGGCCGGGTTGCACTCGACCACGAAGTTGAACTTGCCGTCGAGGAGAGCGGTCAGGCCGTCCTTGACCCCGTCGACCGTGACGATCTGGATGTCCTTGCCCGGGACCTTGCCCGCGGCCTCGATGGCCTCGATGGCGCCGAGGCCCATGTCGTCGTTGTGGGCGAAGATGAGGTTCATGTCGGGGTATGCCTGGAGTGCTGCCTCGGTGGCCGCCTTGCCCTCGGCGCGCGTGAAGTTGCCGGTCGCCTCGCCGACGATCTGGTCCTCGACGACCGAGCGGAAGCCTTCCTGACGGTTGGTCTGGGCGCCCGAGCCCATGGTGCCCTGGAGCTCGAAGACCTTGGCGTCGGGTGCGTTCTCCGCGACCCACTCGCCCGCGGTGACTCCCTCTGCCGTGAAGTCGGCGCCGATCCAGGTGACGAACGGGTCCTCGACCGTGGTGTCGACCGTGCGGTCCACGAGGACGACGGGGATCTCGGCGTCCTTGATCTCCTGGAGGACCTCGTCCCATCCGGTCTCGATGACCGGGGAGAACGCGATGACGTCGACGTCCTGGTCGATGAAGTCGCGGAGGGCCTTGATCTGGTTCTCCTGCTTCTGCTGCGCGTCGACGAACGTCAGGTCGATGCCGTTCTCGGCCGTGAGGTTGGCCTTGACCGACTCGGTGTTGGCGGTGCGCCAGCCGCTCTCCGCGCCGAGCTGGGAGAAGCCGACGCGGATGTTCTCGCCGCCTCCGCCCGCTCCGGCGGTGCCGTCGGCCGAGTCGGTGCTGCCGCCGCTGCAGGCCGCGAGCGCGAGGACCGCTGCGCCTGCGAGGATCCCGGTGAACCGCACGCGTGCCGTGGTCTTGTTGAACATGATCTCCTCCTTGAGATGTCCCGCTGCGCCCGCCGTGGGCGTCGAACGGTTCTTGCGGGCCTGAGCCCTGTCAGTCGATGGGATGGTCGGTCGTGCGTGGTGAGCGCTCACACGAGCGCTCGGCCTACCGGGGCTACCGGGCGGTAAGTGTTCCCCATCGCCCGGGTCCCCCCGCACTGCGTCCGGTCTACGAGCAGGTCCGTCCTCAGAAGCCCTGCGCGAGCCGGTAGTACGCCTGGTTCCATCGCAGCTCTCGCGCGAAGGACCGGGTGGTCGTGGACTCGTCGATCACGGCGAGCTCCGTGCCGGCGATCTGGGCGAAGTCCTCGAAAGCCTCGAGCCCCAGGGCCGTGGTCATGACGGTGTGGTGCGCGCCTCCCGCGGTGAGCCACGCCTCGGCCGAGACCGCGAAGCTCGGCGCGGGCTCCCACAGGGCACGTGCCACGGGCAGCCTGGGCAGGTCGTGCTCCGGCGCCACGACCTCGATCACGTTGGCCACGAGGCGGAACCGCTCGCGCATGTCGCTCAGGGCGACGACGAGAGCGGGACCCGCGTCGGTGTCGAACACGAGCCGCACGGGGTCCTCGCGGCCCCCGATCCCCAGCGCGTGCACCTCGAGGCGGGGCCGCGCCGTCGTGAGGCTCGGGCAGACCTCGAGCATGTGCGCCCCGAGGATCCGCTCGGCACCGGGCACCATGTCGTAGGTGTAGTCCTCCATGAGCGAGGCCCCGCCGGGCAGCCCGTGGCCCATGACCTTCGCGGCGCGAACGAGCAGCGCGGTCTTCCAGTCCCCCTCCGCGCCGAACCCGTAGCCGTCAGCCATGAGGCGCTGGACGGCGAGCCCAGGGAGCTGGCGCAGCCCACCCAGGTCCTCGAAGTTCGTCGTGAAGGCGCCGAACCCGCCCTCCTCGAGGAAGGAGCGCAGCCCCAGCTCGATGCGTGCCCCGTAGCGCAGCGACGCGTGCCTCTCCGCACCGGGGAGCAGCTCGGGGGCCACGTCGTACATCCCGACGTACTCCTTGACGAGGATGTCGACGTCGCTCTCGTCGACCGCGTCGACCCGTTCGACGAGGTCGTTGACGCCCCACGTGTTGACGGAGACGCCGAACCGGACCTCGGCCTCGGTCTTGTCGCCCTCGGTCACGGCCACGCCGCGCATGTTGTCGCCGAACCGGGCGAGCCGCAGCGAGCCCACCTCGGCCCAGGCCGTCGCGGCGCGCGCCCAGGTCCCGATCCTCGCGGTGACGTCCGGGTTGCTCACGTGACCCACGACGGTCTTGCGCGAGACTCCGAGCCGCGACTGGATGTACCCGAACTCGCGGTCGCCGTGGGCGGCCTGGTTGAGGTTCATGAAGTCCATGTCGATGTCGGACCACGGCAGCTCGACGTTGGCCTGCGTGTGCAGGTGGAGCAGCGGGGTGCCGAGGGCCTCGAGCCCGCGGATCCACATCTTCGCCGGGGAGAACGTGTGCATCCACACGACGAGCCCCACGCACGCGTCGTCCGCGTTGGCGTCGAGCGCGGCCCGTCGGATCGCGTCCGAGTCCTTGAGCACGGGCTTCCAGACGATGCGGACCGGGACGTCGCTCGACGCGTCGATCGCCGCCGCGATCTCCTGGGACTGCGCTGCGACCTGGCGGAGGGTCTCCTCGCCGTAGAGATCCTGGCTCCCGGTCAGGAACCAGATCTCCCTGGTGTCGAAGGGGTTCTTCATGTGCGTCGTTTCCTCACTGAAATAGCACGCGGTGGTTCTGGTCGTGGGGTGGGCGGGGCCCGGGGTCAACCGCCCGCGGGCGCCTGGCCGTACACGTTCTGGTAGCGGTCGTGGAGCGAGTCGACGTCGCCCTGCGCGATGGGCAGCGGCTCGCCGAGCTGGCGCGCGACGTGCACGGTCCGCGCGACCTCCTCGCACATCACGGCGGCCTTGACCGCGCCGCGCGCGTCCTTGCCGATCGTGAAGGGGCCGTGGTTGCGCATCAGGACGGCGGGGCTCCGCGAGGTGCGGAGCGTGTCGACGATGCCTTTGCCGATCGAGTCGTCGCCGATCAGCGCGAAGGGTCCTACGGGGATCTCGCCGCCGAACTCGTCGGCCATCATCGTCAGGACGCACGGCACGGGCTCGGCGCGCGCGGCCCAGGCGGTCGCGTACGTCGAGTGCGTGTGCACGACCCCCCCGACGTGCGACATGTGCCGGTAGACGTACGCGTGCGCCGCGGTGTCCGACGACGGTGCGCGCGTCCCCTCGACCAGGTTCCCGTCGAGGTCGCACACGACCATCGACCCGGGAGTCAGGTCGTCGTACGCGACGCCGGACGGCTTGATGACGAACAGGTCGGCACCCTCGACGCGCTCGGAGACGTTCCCTGCGGTCCAGACGACGAGCTCGTAGCGGGTCAGCTCGCGGTGCAGGGCCGCGACCCGCTCGCGCGAGGCCTCGACCGCCGCGCGGACCGCGGGGGCGAGCTCCGCCGTCGCGCTGGTGGTGGCGCTCATGCGGGGACCCCCTCGAGAGCGACGCCCCGCGTGCCGGTACCCGACGGCGCCACGCCCGCGCGCAGCGAGCGCGCCTCGCGGCGGATCGCCTTGAGGCGGTGCATGACCGGGTCGGCACCGGGGGTCTCGAGCCGTCCGAAGTGGTCGTGCAGCCCGGAGTAGAGCGCGAACAGCTCGTCGTAGCGCACCGCGTTCTCCTCGATCGGGAGGTAGGCCGCGACCGTGCGCCGTCCCATGACCTGGGCGGCGGCGCGCACGTCGGGGTAGGCGCCCGCGGCGACGGCCGCGTGGATCGCCGACCCGAGCGCCGGCCCCTGCTCGGAGTCGATCGTGCTGAGCGGCAGTCGCGTCACGTCCGCGTAGATCTGCATGAGCAGGCGGTTCTTAAGCAGCCCGCCCGCGACGACCAGCTCGACGACCGGGACGCCGGCGCGCTGGAACTCCTCGACGATGGTCCGGGTCCCGAACGCCGTGGCCTCCAGGAGCGCGCGGTAGGTGTCCTCAGGTCGGGTCGCGAGCGTCTGCCCGACGAGCAGGCCCGACAGCTCGTGGTCGACCAGGACCGAACGGTTGCCCGAGTGCCAGTCGAGCGCGACGAGGCCGTGCTCGCCGATCTCCTGGCCGGCCGCGAGATCGGTGAGGTACTCGTGCACCGACTGGTCACGGTCCGCCGCCGCCTGCGCGTACGAGCCGGGGACCGCGGTGTCGACGAACCAGCCGAAGATGTCCCCGACGCCGCTCTGCCCCGCCTCGTAGCCCCACAGGCCCGAGACGATCCCGCCGTCGACGACCCCGCACATGCCGGGCACCTCGCGCAGCTCTTCGCCGTTCATGACGTGGCACGTGGACGTGCCCATGATCGCGGTCATCTGCCCGGGCTCGACGGCCTGCGCGGCCGGAGCCGTGACGTGCGCGTCGACGTTGCCGACCGCGACCGCGATGCCCTCGGGCAGTCCGGTCCAGGCCGCCGCCTTGGCCGTGAGCGTGCCCGCGACCTCGCCGAGCCGACCGATCGTGTGCTCGAGCTTGTCGGCCACGAACCCCGCGAACTCGGGGTTGAGCGCCTCGAGGAACTCGGTCGAGGGGTAGCGGCCGTCCTGGTAGATGCCCTTGTAGCCTGCGGTGCACGCGTTGCGCACATAGACGCCGCCGAGCTGCCACACGATCCAGTCGGCGGCCTCGACCCAGTGGTCGGTCGCGGCGTAGACCTCGGGGTCCTCCTCGAGGAGCTGGAGCCCCTTGGCGAACTCCCACTCCGACGAGATCAGGCCGCCGTAGCGTGAGATCCACTGCTCGCCACGCTCGTGCGCCAGGATGTTGATGCGGTCGGCCTGTGCCTGGGCCGCGTGGTGCTTCCACAGCTTGACGTAGGCGTGGGGACGGTCCGCGAACCGCTCGAGCTCGCACAGCGGGGTCCCGTCGGCGGTCGTGGGGACCATGGTGCAGGCCGTGAAGTCGGTCGCGATGCCGATCACGTCGACGGGATCGACCCCCGCCGCGACCAGCGCGGCCGGGACGGCGGTGCGCAGGACGTCGACGTAGTCGGAGGGCACCTGCAGGGCCCACTCGGGCGGGAGGGGCAGGCCGGCGGTGCCCTCGAAGGGTCCTGCGACGAGCGCGGTGTCCATGACGGCGTGGGAGTACTCGTGCACCCCGCTGCCCATCTCGGCCCCGTCGCTCACGCGCACCACGACCGCTCGTCCCGAGAGCGTCCCGTAGTCGACGCCGATCACGTACGAGGGGGGCTGCACTGCCTGCTCCACCGCCATTGGTGTGTCTCCAGTCGTTCTCCCTTGCGACCTCGCAAGGATGTGAGCGCTAACTTAGTGCCGAACGAGACAATTGTTAGCGCTCACATCCGAACGTGTCAAGAACCTGCCCGGTCCGAGACCGGACCGTTATGCAGAGGCCGCTCCCGTCAGGGCAGGCCCCGAGCTCGACCGCACCACGAGGATCGGGGGGATCTGCGTCGACTCGGGCGTCACACCCGCGAAGGCGTCGAGCAGCAGCGCCATGCACCGGCGTCCCAGCTCGGCGAAGGGCTGGCGGACCGTCGTGAGCGGCGGGATGAAGTGCGCCGCCCCCTCGACGTCGTCGAACCCCACGACCGACACGTCGCGCGGCACCACGACCCCCGCCTCCCAGAACGCTTGCAGGACACCGAGAGCCAGGTGATCGTTCCCCGCGAAGACCGCGCTCGGCCCGTCCCCGGCCAGGACACGCCCGGCCAGGCCCCGCCCGACCTCGTACCCTGCGTCTGACGACCACGTGCACCGGATCATCTCCCGCTCCTCCTCCGGGACCGCCCGCGCAGCGAGGGCGTCGTTCCAGCCCGTGGCCCGCTCGCGCGCGTCGAACCAGTCGAGAGGGCCACTGAGGTGCACGACCGTGCGGTGCCCCATGTCCAGCAGGTGCTCGGTGGCCAGTCGCGCTCCGAGGCGCTGATCCACCGCGATGGGCAGGATGCTCGCTGCACCGACCCGATCCTCGACGGTCGACACCTCCCCCGGCTCGCGCGCCGCGATGAGGATGACGGGCACCGGCGCGCGGAACGAGTCCACCGCGGCGGCGACGTCGGTCTGGGGCGCGATGACGACGATCCCCTCGACCCCCTGCGCCATGAAGTGCTCGAGGACCGTGTGCATGGTCGTGGCGTCGTAGCTGCGGATCGTCGCGACCGACACGAAGTAGCCCTCCTCGCGCGCCGCGCCCTCGACCGCGATGAGCGTGCTCGTCGGCCCGTACAGCGCCGAGCCCGTCGTCACGACGCCGATCGTCCCCGAGCGCGCCGTGGCAAGCGCGCGCGCCGCGCTGTTGCGCCGGTAGCCGAGCGTCGCGATCGCGTCCATGACCCGATCGCGGGTCTGCGGCCGCACGCTCGGGTGGTCGTTGAGGACCCGGGACACCGTCTGGTGCGAGACCCCGGCGAGCTCCGCGACGTCGGACATCGCCGGGGGCCGAGCACGCCCCGGCTCTCCGGTCACGACCGTTCCTCGAGGGCCGCAGCCAGCTCCTGGGACCGGTCGCGCGCCGCCTCGAGCGCGGACAGGAACGAGGCCCGGACCCCGCCCTCGTCGAGCGCCCGTAGGGCCGCGACCGTGGTCCCGCCGGGCGAGGAGACCTTCTCGCGCAGGATCACGGGGTGCTCGCCCGTCTCGTCGAGCATCCTGGCCGAGCCCAGCACGGTCGCCGTCGCGAGCTCGAGCGCCACGGACCGTGTCAGGCCGAGCAGCACGCCGGCCTCGGCGAGCGCGTCCACGACGTAGAAGACGTAGGCGGGCCCGGAGCCCGACAGCGCACCGACCGCGTCCTGGTCCTTCTCCGCGACCCGCACCACGAGGCCCGTCTCGCTCAGGAGCCGCTCGACGAGGCGCACGTCGTCCTCGCTCGCCGCCGACCCGCCGCTGACCGCGCTGACCCCGGCGCCGATCACCGACGGCGTGTTGGGCATGACGCGCACGACCGACGTCCCGGCCGGGAGCCTGTCCTCGTAGAAGCGCGCCCGGAGCCCGACGACGACGCTCACCACGACCGCACCCTGGCCCAGGTGCTCCGAGACCTGCGCGAGCAGGGCGGCCACGTCCTTGGGCTTGACGGCGACCACGACCAGCCCCGCGCCGCGCACGGCCTCGGTGTTGTCGGTCGTCGTGGTCACGCCATGACGCTCGCGCAGCTCCTCGCCGCGCTCGGGGCGTCGCACGGTCGCGACCACGTCGGACGCCGACCAGCCGGCGCGCAGCGCCCCCGCGAGAACCGTCTCCCCCATGACACCGGTCCCGAGGACCGCGAGCCGCGGGGTGAGGCCGGCAGGCTCTGCCTGGTGGGTCGTCGTGCTCGAAGTGGACATGGTCGTCTCCTGCTTCCTCGTCGTGCGTCCCGGTCGACCGCTGCGGGCCTGCCGAAGGGGCGAGACCGACGACGAGCACCGGAGGGCCACCGTTCCCTCGGTGCCCCTCGTCGCAGACTAGAGGGGGAACGCCGTGTAGAACGTCTCGATCTCGTCGGCGGGCCCCGTCGCCTGCAGGACGACCGTGCCGTTGCGCCACGTGACCGTCGCCGTCGCAGCCGCGCCGTCGACGGGAGCGACCGGGGTGACCGCGTAGGCGCCGGCAGGTTCACCGTCGACCTCGACGTCCCCCGTCGACGTGGCCGCACCGCCGGCCGCGACGGCCGTCGCGAGCAGCTCGTCGTACGCGGCCGTCGCCTCGTCGTCGGTGCCCCACTGGCCCGCGAGCACCGTGACGCTGGTCGCCCCGTCGCCCTCGGCGTCCGCGTAGGTCAGCTCGTGACCCTCGATCGCCCCCGCGTCGACGTACGCCTCGGTCGGCGCCTCGGAGCGGAGCGCGAACTGGAGCACGCTCGCCGGGAGAGCCTTGGCCAGCTCGGTCGTCGCGGTGCGCTCGACCGGTGCGATCGTCGGGGTCGCGGGCGGCGCGGTCACCGTGACCTCGTCCGGCTCCTCGGCCCCGCCGCTCGCGGCGAACCCGGGCCACACGAAGGCGAGGAGGGCGACGACGGCACCTACCAGAGCGAGCAGGAGGACCAGGGCGACCAGGCGCCGTCGGGCGAAGACGGCCGACGAGCGAGCCCGGTGGTGGCGACTGTCCCGCAACCCCGGCCCGGCCGGGGTGGACTGACGCGGGCGTCCCGTCTGCTGGCTCATTGCACTCTCCTCGTGGCGACGCTGTGACCGCGCCAGACTAGTGCGCACGCGCCCCCGGTCCACGCAGGCCGCGCAGACCCGCGCGGGTCAATTCCCGCCGGGGGGATGCGGATGGTGCAGCTCCGCACGCTCTTTCAGCCGTTGCGTCGCGACCGCGACCAGCACACCGATGACCGCCAGGTCGAACAGGATCTGGACCATCGTGATGACGCGCGCCGCCTGCCCCACCGGATGGACGTCCCCGAACCCGACGGTCCCGAGCGTGACGACCGTGAAGTACAGCGCGTCGGTCCGGGTCTCGATCCCCACGAACTCGGCGTCGCTGTGGATGGCCAGGAGGTAGTAGGCGAGCGAGAAGAACACGATGATCGGGGAGAGGAGCCCGACGACCGACTGGACCCGAACGCTCGGCTCCCGCCCGGCGCGGAGCTGGCGGCGCACCTGGAACCTGATGAGGTAGCAGAGCCCCACGAAGCCGACCGCGAACAGCAGGATCTGCACCCACTCGCGGTCGGAGTCCCCGAGCGGCACGCCGTAGTAGAGGAGCAGGCACGCCGCGAGCGAGCCGAGCGTGGTGATGACGGTCCACCACGGGCTGTCCTTCCGGAGCCTGCGCATGGGTTCATGATGGGCACGCGCCGCGTGCTGCGCCATCGGGACGGCCGGCACGCACCGGCACGCACCACCCGCGCCCCTCGGCCGAGGGACGCGGGTGGTGGGAAGCCGGTGGGAGCGGGGACGTGTGGGTGCCGGCGGCTAGCGTGACCGCGTGACCACATCGACCTCCGCCTCGCGCGCCACCAGCAAGCGCCCGGCAAAGCCCGCCTACCGGTGCAGCGAGTGCGGCTGGACCACCGCCAAGTGGGTCGGTCGCTGCGGCGAGTGCCAGGAGTGGGGCACCGTCACGGAGGAGGCCGCGGCGAGCGCCGGGCCACGCACCGCGGCCGTCGCCCCGACCCGCAACCCGGCGCGTCCCATCGGGGAGATCGACGTCGAGACCGCGCGCGCCACGCCCACGGGCGTCGCCGAGTTCGACCGCGTGCTGGGCGGGGGCCTGGTCCCGGGGGCCGTGGTGCTGCTCGCGGGCGAGCCGGGCGTGGGCAAGTCGACGCTGCTGCTCAAGGTCGCGAGCAACGTCGCGGCGGGCGTGAGCGACAAGGCCACCACCCCGGACGACGCCGGACGTCCCGCGCCCCGGCCCCGCACCGTCCTGTACGTCACGGGCGAGGAGTCCGCCGGGCAGGTCAGGCTGCGCGCCGAGCGCGTCGGGGCGCTGGCCCCGGGGTTGCTGCTCGCGGCCGAGACGGACCTCGCGACCGTGCTCGGGCACATCGAGGCCACCGACCCGGCGCTGCTCGTCGTCGACTCGGTCCAGACGATCGCCTCGGCACAGGTCGACGGCTCGCCCGGAGGCGTGAGCCAGGTCCGCGAGGTCGCCGCAGCGCTCATCGCCGCGGCCAAGGAGCGGGACCTGCCCGTCATCCTCGTGGGGCACGTGACCAAGGACGGGTCGGTCGCCGGACCGCGCACGCTCGAGCACCTCGTCGACGTCGTGTGCCAGTTCGAGGGCGACCGGCACTCGCGACTGCGCCTCGTGCGGGCCGTCAAGAACCGCTACGGGCCGACCGACGAGGTCGGTTGCTTCGACCTCTCGGAGACCGGGATCGTGGGCCTCGCGGACCCCAGCGGGCTCTTCATGTCGCACGCGGGGGCCGGGGCGCCCGGCACGTTCATCACCGTGACGCTCGAGGGGCGCCGCCCCCTCGCGCTCGAGATCCAGTCGCTCGTGGTGCCCAGCTCGCTGACCAACCCACGACGCACCACGAGCGGCGTCGACTCGAGCCGGCTCGCGATGATCCTCGCGGTGATGCACCGGCACGCCGGGGTCCGGCTCGTCGACCAGGACGTGTACGTCTCGACGATCGGCGGTGCCCGCGTCACCGAGCCCGCCGCGGACCTGGCGATCGCGCTCGCGACCTTCTCGGCACGCGAGGACCAGGTGATGCCGCCCGGGACCATCGCGATCGGCGAGGTCGGGCTCGCGGGCGACATCCGCCCGGTCTCGGGCCTGGACCGGCGTCTGGGCGAGGCCGCGCGCCTCGGTTTCACGCGGGCGGTGGTGCCTCGCGGGTCCTCGCCCAAGCCCCCTCCGGGCATGACCGTGCTACCTGCGCAGCACCTCGGCGAGGCCGTCGAGCTCGCCCGGGGTGGCCACCTCCCGCCGCAGCAGGAGCGCACCCGGTTCGACGAGTGAGAACCGTTGCGCCATCGTGACCTGCGGATGTCCCACGGAGGGCGTTTTCCCACCCCTGGGACGGCCCGGCAGCGTAGGATGCCCACGTGGCCAACTCCCCCGTGCACCCTGATGACATGCTCCGGGAGACCCTCGCAGCAGTGGCTCCGGGCACCGAGCTCCGTGACGGCCTCGAGCGCATCCTGCGGGGCCGGACGGGCGCACTGATCGTCCTCGGCCTCGACAAGGTCGTCGAGACCATGTGCTCGGGTGGCTTCGTCCTGGACGTCGGCTTCTCCGCGACCCGTCTGCGCGAGCTCTCCAAGATGGACGGCGCCGTGGTCCTCGACCGGGACGCCAACCGCATCCTGCGCGCCGCGGTCCAGCTCCTGCCGGACGCGACGATCGAGACCACCGAGTCCGGCACGCGTCACCGCACGGCCGAGCGCGTCGCCAAGCAGTGCGGGTTCCCCGTGATCTCGGTGAGCCAGTCCATGCGGATCGTCGCGCTCTACGTGGGCGGCCAGCGCTACGTGCTGGAGGACTCGGACACCATCCTGTCGCGCGCCAACCAGGCCCTCGCGACGCTCGAGCGCTACCGTGCCCGCCTCGACGAGGTCAGCGGCACGCTCTCGGCCCTCGAGATCGAGGACCTCGTCACGGTCCGGGACGTGTGCGCCGTGGTGCAGCGCCTCGAGATGGTCGGCCGCATCTCCGAGGAGATCGCGGGCTACGTCGTCGAGCTCGGCACGGACGGCCGCCTGCTCGCGCTCCAGCTCGACGAGCTCATCGGCGGGATCGGCTCGGACCGCGAGTCCGTCATCCGCGACTACGTCGAGCTCGGCCGCAAGGACCGCTCGCTCGCGGACGTCAAGAACGCGCTCGGAGCCCTCGACTCGACGCAGCTCCTCGACCTCACGCTCATCGGCCGGGTCCTCGACCTCCCCGGCGGCGGAGAGGCTCTCGACGCCGCGGTCGCCCCGCACGGCTACCGGCTCCTGTCCAAGGTCCCCCGCCTGCCCGGCACGATCATCGACCGCCTGGTCTCCCACTTCGGCGGGCTGCAGAAGCTCCTGGCCGCGAGCATCGACGACCTCATGGCCGTGGACGGCGTGGGCGAGCAGCGGGCGCGCGCGGTGCGCGAGGGCCTGTCGCGCCTCGCCGAGTCGAGCATCCTCGAGCGGTACGTCTAGCCCTTCCCGAGCGCACAGCTCGGGCGAGGCCCGAGGCGCCGAGCCGTGAGCGGTCGTTCAGCGAGCCGTCAGCCCTGCGGCGGCGCGTCGCCCGCCGGTGTGCCGGTCCCGTCGTCGGGGGCCGTCGCTCCGCCTGCGGGAGGTTCCGCGCCCTCCGCGGGGGCCTGAGCGGTCCCGTCCGTCGGCGGCTCGCCCTCGGTGGGGGCCTCGCTCGCGGGTGCCTCGGGCGGGGGTGCAGGAGCCACGAGCGTGAACGGCACGGCCGGGCTCGTCAGCCCCTCGGCCTCGTTCGACGCCGCGACGGCGCTGTAGCTCCCCGCCTGTGTCGCGGGCAGACCGGTCGGGCACCCGGGAGCCGAGCGGTCCCTGTTCCACGTGAGGGTCTCGGGCCACACGTCGCCCGGTGCCATGAGCAGGTCCTTCGACGGGGCCGGGCAGTCGGCCGACGACCAGATGCGGTCGGTGCCCGACGTGATCGTGATCTCCTGGACGGCGGACGAGGCGTCGATCAGGCAGGGTCGGGGTCCCACGTGCGTGAGGGTCGTGGTGAAGGAGGGCTGCTCGCCGACCGCGTACTGGGTCTTGGAGACCGTGAGCGAGAGCGTCACGTCCTTGGCCTTGCAGGCCTTGTACCCGGTCGCCGTGACCTCCTGGGGCGCGGGCGGTGCGACCTTGCCCTGCGGTTCGTCGGCGAGCAGGCCCGCCCCGAACGCGATCGCGGCCTTGACCAGCATCACGACTCCGACGACGATCACGGCGAGCAGGACGAGCGCCATGACCCGGCGGACCCGCAGGGTCCTGGACGTGGGTCTGCCCGACGCCGCCGCGCCGGAGCCCGCGGGTCGCCCCTGGCCCGGGGTCGGCCCGGTCGGTGGCCGGGTGCCCTGCGGCGTGCTCACGTGCTGCTCCGTTCGACGGTCGGCGCGGGTGCTTCCTGCGCTGGGGCAACGGTACGTCCCCTCGGGCGCCCTTCCGGCGCTGCCACACCGCGCGACGGTCATCGTGGTGACGACCGGATCGCGCGCGTCGGTGAGAATGGTCGGACAATGTCGCCCTCGTCGCCCTCCCCCGCCACGTCCGCTCCTGCGGCCGCCACCCGCTCGACCGGCCCCCGCACGCCCCTGACGACCCTCGCCGGCCCGGACCCGCACGCGGACCTGCGCGACGCCGTCGGGCGGTGGTTCGTGGCGAACGCCCGCGACCTGCCGTGGCGTCACGACGACTGCTCGCCCTGGGGCGTCCTGGTCAGCGAGGTCATGCTGCAGCAGACGCCCGTGGTGCGGGTCGAGCCCGCGTGGCGCGCCTGGATGGAGCGGTGGCCCGAGCCCGCGGACCTGGCCGCAGCCTCGACGGCCGACGTGCTGCGCGCCTGGGGGCGCCTCGGCTACCCACGCCGGGCGCTGCGCCTGCAGGACTGCGCGCGGGCGGTCGTCGAGCGTCACGCGGGCCGCGTCCCGCAGGACGCCGACGCGCTGCTCGCGCTGCCTGGCGTCGGGGAGTACACGGCCGCGGCCGTCTCGGCCTTCGCGCACGGGCGGCGGGCCGTCGTCGTCGACACGAACGTGCGACGGGTCCTGGCGCGCGCCGTGTCGGGGACGGCGCTTCCCGCACCGTCCTACACCGCGGCCGAGCGCCGGCTCGCGATGCAGGTCGCTCCCGCCGAGGACGCCGACGCCGCGCTGTGGGCCGCGGCCTCGATGGAGCTGGGCGCGCTGGTGTGCACGGCGCGCTCGCCGCGCTGCGAGGCGTGCCCGGTCGCGGACCGCTGCGCGTGGCGCGCCGCGGGCAGCCCGCCGGATGAGCACGGTGCCCGACGCCGGACCCAGGCCTGGGAGGGCACCGACCGGCAGGCGCGGGGCCGGGTCATGGCCGCGCTGCGCGGGGCGGACGGTCCGGTGCACCGCGAGGTGGTCGCGGGGCTGTGGCCCGACGCGGCCCAGCTCGGGCGGTGCGTCGCGAGCCTGGTCGAGGACGGGCTGCTCGAGCAGGACGGCGACGTCTACCGGCTGCCGGCCTGAGGCGCGGCCCGCGCGGGCGTTCGGAGGGTGATCAGAGGGTGATCAGAGGGTGATCAGCATCCGGGTGTTGCCGAGGGTGTTGGGCTTGACCCGGGCGAGGTCGAGGAACTCGGCCACGCCGTCGTCGTGCGAGCGCAGGAGCTCGGCGTACACGTCGGGCGAGACGGGGGTGCCCTCGATCGCCTCGAACCCGTGCGCGCGGAAGAAGTCGACCTCGAACGTCAGGCAGAAGACCCGCTTCAGGCCCAGAGCCCTCGCGCGGTCGAGGAGCTCGACCACGAGGCGGTGCCCGACCCCGGTGCCGAGCCACGCGCGGTCCACCGCGAGCGTGCGGATCTCGGCCAGGTCGTCCCACATGACGTGCAGCGCGCCGCACCCGACGACCTCGGGCGCGTCCGGTCCGCCGACGTCGGCGACCACGAACTCCTGGACCGCCTCGTAGTAGCCGACCATCTCCTTGGCCAGCAGGATGCGTTCCTCGGCGTACGGCTCGACGAGCGATCGGATCGCGCGCACGTCGGCCGGCAGGGCGGGGCGGAGCGTCAGGGTGGGCGTGGGGCTGCTCGTCACGCGGACAATCTACGCCTCCTCGACGCCGGGTGCGTACTCATGCACCGGACTGCATACCTTCGAGCCGTGTCCGTGCGACCGCGATCCTCCCCGTCTCCTGCTCGATCAGGTGCGAGGCGGTGATCTCGTCGACGACGAGGTGCGTCACGACCCCCGCGCGCAGCGCTGCCCGCAGCGGGGCGACCTTGTTGTCCCCCGCGACCGCGCAGATGCGCTGCGGGATGCGCTTGAGCTCGTCGGGCCCGGGACCGGTGGCCCGCTCGTTGAGCGCGATGTCCTTGTAGGTCCCGTCGGCGCGCAGGAAGACCGTGCACACGTCGCCGACCACGCCCTCGGCGTCCAGGACCGCGATGTCCTCGGCCTCCAGGTAGCCCGCCGAGTACACGTGGCTCGGCACGCCGCCCGAGACGGCCCCCACCGAGAACAGCGCGACGTCGGCCCGTCGCTGGACGTCGAGCACCCGCCGGACCGACCGCTCGCGCCACATCGCCCGCTTGGTCTCGGCGTAGTCGAAGAACGCGGGCACTGGGAAATGGTGCACGTGCGCGTCGAACGCCTCGCCGAACCCCGCGATGAGGTCGCCCGCGTAGTGCACCCCCGACGTACGGGTGTTGGCCGCCCCGTTGAGCTGCACGACGGCCGAGCCCCGCGTCGGCTTGCGGCTCAGGTGTCGCGAGACGGCCGCGAGCGTGGTGCCCCACGCGATCCCCAGGATCATGTCGGAGTCGAACCACGACCCGAGCAGGCGGGCGGTCGTGAGAGCCACCTGGTCGAGCCGGTCGACCTGCTGGGTCGAGTCCGGGACGGGGACGACGTAGGCGTCGATGCCGTAGGTGGCGGAGATGTGCGCCCCGAGCCCGGGGGCCCTGCTCTGGGTAGGCCGGAGCGTGATCTCCACCAGACCCGTCTCACGCGCTCTCTTGACCAGACGCGAGACGGTCGAGCGCGAGGTGCGCAGGTGCTTGGCGATGGCCTCCATCTTCATGTCCTGGAGGTAGTACATCGAGGCTGCCCGGAGGACGTCCTGCTCCCGATCGGCCATCTGCTGGTCTCCTGCCACTGGTACCGCCCCGGCTGCACGTTTGTGCACTGCGCTTGCGCGTTCGTTCCTGACATGTTGACGTTAATACGTGCAGCGCCGTTCCGACAGCGCTGTACCGCGGCACGGTGCCCTCCTGGGTCCCGCCACGCACCGCTAGCGCGGGACGCGGAGCCGTGGGAACGTCACAGGAGGGAGTCCTTCACGGGACCCCGCCGATGACGCACCAGATCGACGACGAGAGAAGGCCATCGGATGACTTCCAGCAGACTCACCGCAGAGTCTCGCCAGCGGGCGCTCAACGCGCTCGAGGCGAGCACGAGCGCGGACCAGGAGCTCGACGTCCTCGTGATCGGCGGCGGCGTGACCGGGGCGGGGATCGCCCTCGACGCCGTGACCCGCGGGCTCTCGACCGCGATCGTCGAGGGCCAGGACTGGGCGTCCGGCACGTCGAGCCGATCGAGCAAGCTGGTCCACGGAGGTCTGCGCTACCTCCAGATGCTCGACTTCCACCTCGTCCACGAGGCCCTGACCGAGCGCGACCTCCTCATCAAGGACCTCGCGCCGCACCTCGTGCGCCCGGTCCCCTTCCTCTACCCGCTCGAGCACCGTGTGTGGGAGCGGGCCTACGTCGGTGCCGGCATCGCGCTGTACGACACGCTCGCGAGCATGGCTCCCGGCAAGCGCGCCCTGCCCCTGCACCGCCACCTCTCGCGCAAGCAGATGGAGCGCAAGTTCCCCGACCTCGCGCACGACGCCGCGATCGGCGCCGTCCAGTACTGGGACGCCTCGGTCGACGACGCGCGCCTGGTCTCGACGCTCGTCCGCACCGCGACGTCCTACGGCGCGCACGCCGCGTCCCGCACCCAGGTGGTCGAGCTGACCAAGGGGTCGACCGGAGCGGTCAACGGCGCGATCCTCGAGGACCTCGAGACGGGCAAGCGCATCACGGTCCGTGCCCGCGCCGTCATCAACGCGACGGGCGTGTGGACCGAGGACACCGAGTCGCTCGCGGGCTCCGAGGGCGGACTGCGCGTCCTCGCCTCCAAGGGCGTGCACATCGTCGTCCCGCGCGAGCGCATCAAGGGCCAGGTCGGACTGATCCTGCAGACCGAGAAGTCGGTCCTGTTCATCATCCCGTGGTCCCGCTACTGGGTCATCGGCACGACCGACACCCCCTGGGAGCAGGACCTCACGCACCCGGTGGCGACGGCCGCCGACATCGACTACATCCTCGAGCACGCCAACGCGGTCCTCGCCCAGCCCCTGACACGCGACGACATCATCGGCACCTACGCAGGCCTGCGTCCGCTGCTCCAGCCCGGGACCAAGGAGGGCACGAGCTCGGCCAAGGTCTCGCGCGAGCACACCACGGCCTCCCCGACGCCCGGCCTCACGGTCATCGCGGGCGGCAAGCTCACGACCTATCGGGTCATGGCCAAGGACGCGGTCGACTTCGCGATCGGCCAGCGCTCCGCGGCACTGCCCTCGATCACGGACAAGATCCCGCTGGTCGGCGCCGTCGGTCTGGGTGCCGTCCGCCGCCAGGCCCGCCCGTGGGCCTCGAAGTTCGGCTGGACCCCGCAGATGGTCGACCACCTCCTGCACCGCTACGGCTCCAACCTGCGCGACATCGTCGCCCTGTGCGAGGCAGACCCCACGCTCGCACGGCCGCTCGAGCACGCGCCCGCCTACCTGCGGGCCGAGATCAGCTACGGCGTGACCCACGAGGGAGCCCTGCACCTCGAGGACCTGCTGCTGCACCGTACGCGGCTCAACTACGAGGTGCTCGACCGCGGGATCGGCGCCCTCCCGGAGATCGCCGACATCGCGGCACCGCTCCTCGGGTGGGACGACGAGCGCAAGGCCGCGGAGATCGCGTCCTACACCGCGCGCGCCGCCGCGGAGGAGGCGGCGGAGCAGGAGCCCGACGACGCCACGGCCGAGCGCACGCGCCTCGCCGCCGACGACGTCGCCCCGCTCAAGCCCCTCTCCGGAGCCTGACCACCGCGACCGACGCACCTGCCCCGGGAGCCGCGCCGGCTCCCCCGAGAACAACTTCATAGCCCGGCCCCGGCTCCGCCTCGACTCGCGCGAGGTGGAGCCGGACCGGCACCCCTCAACCTCACGGATGCGCGCAGTGCGACGCACGCCGGGGCCCCGCCGCACGGATGCGTCGGGGTGGTTGCGACAACGAAGTCCACCAAGAAAGAGAGAATCTGATGGACACACTCATCCTCAACGCCTTCTGGTCCGAGATACTCGGCACCGCGACCCTGATCCTGCTGGGTGCCGGCGTCGTAGCCAACGTGATCCTCCCCAAGACCAAGGGCTTCAACGGCGGCTGGCTCCTCATCAACTTCGGATGGGGCCTCGCCGTCTTCACCGGCGTCTACGTCGCGTACAAGTCCGGGGCGCACCTCAACCCCGCGGTCACCATCGGTCTCTTCACCGCGGACCGCCCGTTCTACTCGGTGACGGGCCCCGAAGGGATCCTCACCGCCACGATCGAGCCCACCGTGGGCAACATGTTCATCTACTTCGGCGCGCAGATGATCGGCGCGATCATCGGTGCCGTGCTCGCGTTCATCGCGTACAAGAAGCACTTCGACGAGGAGGCGCCCCCCGCCACCAAGCTCGCGGTCTTCTCGACGGGCCCCGAGCTCCGCTCGTACGGCTGGAACTTCATCACCGAGGTCATCGCGACGTTCGTGCTCGTGTTCTTCGTCGTCGCGTCCGGCAACACCCCCTCGGGGCTCGGCCCGCTCGCGGTCGCGCTGGTCGTGGTCGGTATCGGCGCCTCCCTCGGTGGTCCCACCGGGTACGCCATCAACCCTGCTCGTGACCTCGGTCCGCGCATCGCCCACGCCCTGCTGCCCATCAAGGGCAAGGGGTCGAGCGACTGGGCCTACTCGTGGGTCCCGGTCGCGGGCCCGCTCGTCGGCGGCGTGCTCGCCGGCCTCCTCGGCAAGGCCTGGGGCTGACCCCGGGCGCCTGCTCCTGACACACCGTGTGACCGGGACGGGGCGACCCGCCCCGGTCACACGACCACCCGCCGTCGGGCCTCTTCGCGGGCCTCGACGCCACCCTCGCACCCGGCCGCGCACCGCGCGGCACCCGCTCTCAAGCACACCGACGTGAAGGACTGACACACCATGGCCGACTACGTTCTCGCCATCGACCAGGGAACCACCAGCTCCCGGGCCATCGTCTTCAACCACTCCGGGGAGATCGTCTCCTCCGGCCAGCTCGAGCACGAGCAGATCTTCCCGCGGGCCGGCTGGGTCGAGCACAACCCCGAGCAGATCTGGAACAACGTCCGCGAGGCCGTCGGCCTGGCCCTGACCCGCGCCAACGTCACGTACACCGACATCGCCGCGGTCGGCATCACCAACCAGCGCGAGACCGCGGTCGTGTGGAACCGCAGGACGGGCAAGCCCGTCTACAACGCGATCGTCTGGCAGGACACCCGCACGCAGAAGATCGTCGACGAGCTCGGCGGCGACGCGGGACCCGAGAAGTACAAGGCGATCGTGGGCCTGCCGCTCGCGACCTACTTCTCCGGCCCCAAGGTCAAGTGGATCCTCGACAACGTCGAGGGCGCCCGCGAGGCGGCCGACGCCGGCGACCTCGTGTTCGGCAACACCGACACCTGGGTCCTGTGGAACATGACGGGCGGCGTCGACGGCGGGGTGCACGTCACCGACGTGACGAACGCGTCGCGCACCATGCTCATGGACCTCGACACCCTGTCGTGGCGCGAGGACATCGCGGCCGACATGGGCATCCCGCTCTCGATGCTCCCCGAGATCAAGTCGTCCTCCGAGGTCTACGGGAACGGGCGCCCCGGCGGGCTCCTCCCCGGGGTCCCGATCGCGGGCATCCTGGGCGACCAGCAGGCCGCGACGTTCGGCCAGGCGTGCTTCGAGGTCGGCCAGGCCAAGAACACGTACGGCACGGGCAACTTCATGCTGCTCAACACGGGCACCGAGAAGGTGGCCTCGAAGAACGGCCTGCTGACCACGGTCTGCTACAAGATCGGCGACCAGCCGGCCCGCTACGCGCTCGAGGGCTCGATCGCCGTGACGGGCTCGCTCATCCAGTGGCTGCGCGACAACCTGGGCATGTTCTCCGACGCGCCCGACGTCGAGTGGCTCGCCCGCAAGGTCGACGACAACGGTGGCGCGTACTTCGTGCCCGCGTTCTCGGGCCTGTTCGCGCCGCACTGGCGCTCCGACGCCCGTGGCGCCCTCGTGGGCCTCACGCGCTACGTCAACAAGAACCACATCGCGCGCGCCGCGCTCGAGGCCGTCGCGTTCCAGACCCGTGAGGTCCTGGACGCCATGAACGCGGACTCGGGCGTCGACCTCACCGAGCTGCGCGTCGACGGCGGCATGGTCCAGAACGAGCTGCTCATGCAGTTCCAGGCGGACCAGCTCGGCGTGGACGTCGTGCGGCCCAAGGTCGCGGAGACGACTGCGCTCGGCGCCGCGTACGCCGCGGGCATCGCGGTCGGGTTCTGGCAGGGCGAGCAGGACGTCATCGCCAACTGGGCCGAGGACAAGCGCTGGACCCCGTCGATGGACGAGGACGAGCGCGAGCGCCTCTACCGCAACTGGAAGAAGGCCGTGAGCAAGACCCTCGACTGGGTCGACGAGGACGTCGAGAAGTAGCCCTTCTCGCCTCCACCGCCTGTCAGGACCAGCGTGACCTCGAGGTCACGCTGGTCCTGACATGTCCAGGGGCATTCGTGGCTAGGCTCGTCACCATGACCTCCGTGAGCTACACCCTCCCCGGGATGCACGTGACCGACCACGAGGTCGAGGTCCCCCTCGACTGGTTCGACGAGCGGGACCCGCGCCGGATCACGATCTTCGCGCGTGAGCTCGTCGACCCGGTCCGGCGGCGCGAGGACCTGCCGTTGCTCGTCTTCCTCCAGGGCGGCCCGGGCGGCAAGGGCCCGCGGCCGACCGGCCCCGAGGGATGGGTCGGGACCATGCTCGCGACGCACCGGGTGATCCTGCTCGACCAGCGCGGCACGGGCCGCAGCTCGGCCGTGCGCGGGCGCGCGCTCGCGGGGCTCGGCGACGCCGCCGCGCAGGCCGAGCACCTCACGCACTTCCGCGCGGACTCGATCGTGGCGGACGCCGAGCACCTGCGGCGCACCCTGTTCGGCGGTCGCCGCTGGGAGTCCCTCGGCCAGAGCTACGGCGGGTTCCTCACGCTCACGTACCTCTCGCGCGCCCCCGAGGGCCTCGCGGCCTGCTACGTCACGGGCGGCCTCGCGGGCCTCGAGGCCGACGCGACCGAGGTCTACCGCCGCACGTACCCGCGCACCGCGGCCAAGAACGCCCGTTTCGCGGCACGCTACCCCGACGACGTCGCGCTCCTGGGGCGTGTCGCGGACAGGATCGCGGTGGGTGACGTCACGCTGCCCGACGGTGACACGCTGTCGGTGCGCCGGCTCCAGACGCTCGGCATGGACTTCGGCATGAAGCCGGGCTTCGAGCGCGTGCACTGGCTGCTCGACGAGGCGTTCGACCACGGTGACGACGACCTGAGCGACACGTTCCTCAGCGAGGTCCGGGACCTCACGTCCTACCGGACGAACCCGCTGTACGCGGTGCTGCACGAGTCGATCTACGCCTCGGGTCGCGGGGCGACCGGCTGGGCCGCCGAGCGCGTACGTGCCGAGCACCCGCAGTTCGCCCCCGACGCCCGCCCGCTGCTCTTCACGGGCGAGATGATCTACCCCTGGATGTTCGAGGAGATCGCGGGCCTGCGGGACTTCCGCGGCGCGGCCGAGGAGCTGGCGCGGCGCGAGGACTGGACCGCGCTGTACGACCTCGACGCGCTCGCGGCCAACGAGGTCCCGGTCGCGGCCGCGGTCTACTACGACGACATGTTCGTCGACGCCCACCTGTCGCTCGACACGGCCTCCCGGGTGGGCAACGTGCAGGCGCTCGTCACGAACGAGTTCGAGCACGACGGGTTGCGGACGGGTGACGTGCTGGAGCGGCTGCTCCCCCTCGTGGACCAGCAGGGAGGGCCGCTCCCCCGCGGCTGACCCCACGCGGGCGTGATTGCCGGCCGTCCCTCCGATGCGGCCGCGCGCACCGAGCTCCGGGGTGTGTCGCGGACCGCCTACCCCGCGAAAACGCTCACCGTCACATAAAGTGGCACTCCGGAGAGCGGCGCGGTGCCGGCTCCAGTGCCAGAGGCGACGCAGCCGACGGCAGGCTGCCCAGGCACCTCACCAGGAGAGGGCGGGAGGCAGGATGCCGGTAGTGAGCACGACCCCCGGCAGACTGCACGGCGCTCCGCGACCACCCCACCTCGAGCTCGTGCGTGAACGGCTCGTCGACCGGCTCGACGCCGATGCGGCCCTGCGCGTGGTCCGTGGCCCGTCCGGCGGTGGGAAGACGTCCCTCCTCGCCGAGTGGGCGCGACGACGGGGGGCGGACGGGGTCTGGATCTCGACGAGCCCCGGCGCGACCCGGACCGAGCTCTGGCGCACCGTCGCCCGTCGGGCCACCCAGGCCGGCCTGCTGCGCTCGGAGACCACGACCGGTCTCGACGAGCTGACGACCGCGGCGCTGACGGCACGGCTCGCCGAGGCGTTCCTCACGGTCCCGGGCGAGGTGCTCGTCGTCGTCGACGACTACCAGAACGTCCGGGACGCCGAGGTCCACCAGGACGTCCTCGGGCTGCTGCGCACCTGCCCGAACCTGTCGTTCGCGCTCGCGACGACCACGAGCTCGATGCTCGAGGCGCCCGTCGTCGGCCTCGAGCTGACCCGCACCGTGATCACGGCCGACCAGCTCCCGCTCACGCTCGACGAGACCGCGCGGATGCTGCGTCAGGTCGGCGCGGACCTCGACCCGGCGCAGACGCACGTGAGCACGGGCGGGCAGCCCCTCTACCTGCGGGTCGCGATGCTCGCCGCCGAGCTCGCCGGCTCGCACGGCACCCCCGCCCATGTCCAGGTCGCGGCCGAGCTGCTCCGGGCGGCCGTCGACAAGCAGCTCCAGGGCCCCACCCGGCACCGGCTCGAGCTGTTCCTCGCGCGCTGCGTCGTCCCGGAGATCCTGACCGGAGACCTCGCGGTGGCGCTCACCCTCGATCCCGACGCGCCCGAGCTGCTGTCCGACCTCGAGGCGCGGGGACTCGGCACGTGGGAACGGCGCCCCACGGGTCTCGTCTTCGTCCTCTTCCCCGTCGTGCGGTCCCTCCTCCTGGAGACGTGCCGGCTCGAGGACCCCGAGGCGTCCCGCGTGGTCGAGGCGGCGACGGCCCGGTGGTACCTCCAGCACGGGTACCCGGTCGAAGCCGTCCGGCACGCGGTGACGGCCGGCGACCTCGCGATCGCCTCGGCCGCGGTGTCCCGCTACTGGACCCAGGTCTTCGAGGAGCGCACGATCGCGCACCTCGACGTCCTGCGCGCCGTCCCGGTCGCCGAGCTGCGCCCCTGGCCCCTGCTCGCGGGAGCGCTCGCACGGCACTACGACGCGATCCCCGGCGGGCGGGACGAGGCGATCGAGCTCTACCACGCAGCGCTCGCCGGGCTGCGTTCGGCGCCACGCCCCGCGGCACCGGGCGACCGCGTCGTGCTCGAGGTCCTCGAGAGCCTCGCGCTGCGGTCGACCGGCTCGGCCGAGCGCGCCCTGTACCCGGCGCGCCGCGCGGGGCGCATGCTGGGCGAGCTCCGGGTCACCGAACGACGCTCCATGGCGCGCGAACTGCCGCGGCTGCGCGCCGAGATCGCACGGTCGATGCTCCGTGGCGGCGCGGTGAGCGAGGCGCTCTCGATGCTGGAGGACCTCGGCGACCCGTTGGGGGACCCGCCCGGCGAGCCCCTGGCGCTGCACGGTCTGACGCTGCGTGCGCTCGCCCACGCCGTGCACGGCAACATGCCCGAGGCACGCCGCGACCTCGCCGTCGTCGAGGAGTCCTCGCACGAGGAGAACACCCCGCGGCGCAGCAAGGACGTCTACCACCTGGCGCACGCGCTCGTACGCATCGAGCGGTTCGACGCACGGGGTGCGCAGGCCCACCTGGACGCCGTGCGTCCCTACCTCTCGACGCTCGAGTCGCGACCGCAGTTCGCGCTGGCCCAGGCCTCGGTCGACCTCCTGACGTTCGAGCCGGCGCTCGGCGCGGAGCGGCTGCGCCGGTACATCGAGTCGGAGCGGGGCAGGCAGCGGATCTCCGCGCGGGACAGCGACCAGCTCGGCTACGCCGGCGGCCTGCTCGACCTCGCCCGTGGTCGGCTGGGCGCGGTGCACGCGACGCTCCGGGGCGCTTCCCCGTCGTCCGAGAACGCCCCGCTCCTGCGCGCCCACCTCGCGCTGCTCACCGAGTCCTGGCAGGTCGCGCGGGACGTCCTGGTCGAGCACACCCCGCCGGTCGACGCGTCGCCGCGCCTGAGGGTCGCGCACTCGCTGCTCCTCGCGGCCGCCCTCGTCAACGGCACCGACGAGTCCCACGCGTGCGACGCGCTCGGAAAGTTCGCGGCCGTCGCCGACGACCGCCAGCTGCTCTTCGCCCTCACGCTCCCGCCCCGGCGGGAGCTCGTCGCGCTCGTCGACCTGGCCGCGCGCAGCAAGGACAGGACGGCGCAGCGGGTGCTCGCCGCCGCAGGTCCGGTCCCCGAGAGGTTCGCCGCGATGGTGGGCTTCCCGCAGGCGCTGACGGACCGCGAGATCGTCGTGCTCGACAGCCTGCGCCGGCACGCCACGGCGGCCGAAATCTCGCTGAGCCTGACCGTCTCGGTCAACACCGTCAAGAGCCAGCTCCGGTCGGTCTACCGCAAGCTGGGGGTCCGCCGACGGGAGGACGCGCTCGCGAAGGGGATCGAGCTCGGGCTCATCGTGGCCGACCACGTCGACCCCGCGTCGGCGCGCGACGACCGGTGGTGACGCCGCACGACCGCGGGAGTCCCGACCGACCGTGACGACGCCGTCACACCGGGCGTGTCAGACGAGGTCGTCGACGATCCTGGCCGCAGCCCTCGTCCGCTCGTGCGACTCGCCGTCGTCGATCTGCCGCCCCGCCGCGACGAGAGCCGCGCGGCGGAGCCAGGAGAAGACGACCAGGACGGGGTACGTGTCCTCGCCGACGTAGACGCGGCGGCGCCAGGACGCCCAGGCGACCACACGGGCCAGCACGGGGACCGGGTCGTCGAGCTCGCTGGCCCGGTGCGCGACGTTCTCCCAGCCGTGCTCGGCGTCGCTCATGAGCTGTGCGCCGTCTCGGCCCAGCGGACGCGCGAGCGCTGCGAGTCCGATGTCCTCGCGGATCTCGGTGGCCTCGGTCGGGACGAGGTCCAGCCCGTCGCGGTACGTCCCGAACGCCGCGGGGTCGACGTGACGCCAGGGGTCGGCGTCCGGGAGCGAGTCGAGCAGGTCGGTGAGGGCCCCCGCGAGGAGGGTCACCGCGCGCAACCGCTGCTCGCGGGCCTGGGCTCTCATCGCCTCGAGGTCGGCGACACGGTCGTACGGATCGATCAGCGGTTCGACGAGCCCGACGGCCCACGCCGCCCAGGTCGTGTCGTCCCACGGGGCCGGGGTCGTCATCGCCGGCTCGCCCCGGCACGTCGTCGACGACCGCCTGCAGGGAGGCAGGTCCGACCCGGCGAGCACGCGCCGCGCGGGTGTGCGCCCGAGGAGTGCCTCGTCGTCGAGGACGGTGCGCAGGTCCTGCCGCCCATGCTCCACCTCCTGCTCGTCTGCGTGTCCGCGCCCAGGTCGGCGAGCGATCGCCGACGCGGAAGTGTATCCATCACCGGCACCGGCACAGAAGGGGCGGACGACACGAATCGCCGTCCGCGCGGGTGAATTCTCGACCCCGGGCCGCGGCAAGTCCCAGCATGGCACCACCTATAGCACCAGCGAGGGTGAACTCCGGTGTGAAAACCGTGTTCAGACGTGAAAGTAGTGCGAAGCGGCCGCATGCTGAGGGCATGAACGTGCGGCCCCCATCCGGCACGTGCCCGGACCGGGCGCGTGCAGCGCGCTCCCTGCGTGCCGCAGAGGAGCCGCTCCTCGACGACGACCACGACGCGCCCTCCGACGCCATGCGCTCCGAGGTGGCGCGCATCGTGCAGCTCGGCGACGACACCCGCTACGGCGCGGAGGTCTCCAGCTTCATCGCCGGCCACCGCGACCACTGGCGACGCATCGCCGCGAGGCTGTGCCGGACCAACTCGGTGCCGGTGACCCAGCACCTCGAGGACGTCGAGGCGATCGTCACGGAGACCGTCTGGGAGATGCTCGAGCGGTCGCGGCAGGACCCGACGTACCTGTCCACCATGCGCTCGTTCCTGGCGATCGTCGTCTACACCGCGCGCCCCAAGGTCCGCTCGTTCGTGGACCACGCGACGGCGCCCGCGTCGGGCATGGTCTCGGCCCAGCGGCGCCGGCGCGAGCTGGCCCGCACCCGCGCCGAGCTCGCCGCGCTGCGCGGCACCGTCCCGACGGTGCAGGAGGCGGTGCAGGCAGCCAACGACAGGCTCGGCGCACACCGCTCCGACGTCGTGCGTCAGGGGATGGTCGTCACCGAGGCCGACGAGCTCGTCCTGTCCGGCACGCTCTCCTTCGACGAGACCCTCGACTCCCCCCGGCTCGTCCAGGACGACCACGACTGCGTGCTGCACCCGGTCGAGGCGCCCACCCTGGTGCGCTCGGTGGTCGACGCCGCTCAGGCCGAGAACCCGACACGGGGCAAGGTCGCCGCCCTGTGGATGGCCGAGGCGTACGGCAGCGGACCGCTCCCGGGCCAGGACACCGTCGTGTGGATCTCCCGGACCCTCGGCCTGCCCCGTCGGAGCACCGCAGCCCACATCGACCGGGTCCGCGAGCTGGCTGCCGCCCGCCTGCACGCGATGGGCATCGGTACCGACCTCCTGGAGTCGGCGTGAGCGCGGCCGCCCTCCCGTCTCCTGCGGTTCTGCGCACGGGCACGTCCACCGACGGCACGAGGGCCTCGCGCCGGCGGGTGCCCGCACCACCGCACGATCGCCGTGACCACGGCCGTACCGACCTGCGTGCCCGTGGGCAGGAGAGAACGCTGCATGTCTGACGCACTTCCTGCGCGTCAACCCCTCGGGGTCGACGCACTTTCCGCCCTCGCCGCCCTGCCCGCACACGCCCGCGAGCACGCCCTCGCCGAGTTCCTGGCCTCCCGTGCGGGTGAGCTCGCCCGCGAAGCACGCCGCGTCGTGCGGACGTACCGGGTCGCTCCCGCCGACCGTGCGGCAGCGCACGACGCGGTGACGACCGCCCAGCAGGCGCTGATGCGCGACGTCGCCACGGGGCGCCGTAGCGTCGACGCCCGGAGCTGGGCCCCCACCGTGCGCGCCGAGTCGGCACGAGCGGTCCGCCGCTCGGCCGCCCAGGGCGCCTACGCCGTCGTTCCCTACCGGCAACGCCTCGCGGCGCAGCGCGCGACCCTGCTCGCGGTGCGTGAGACCGCCGCGGAGGGTGTCCCACCCGCTGCGGACCCACGGCCGGCCGCCGTCGCCCTCGCCTCGGCCGGGGTGCCGTCGGCAGTCCCCCCGACCTCTTCCCTCGTGGGTGGGACCGCTGCAGCGCATGTCGTGAAGGTACCGGTCGAGCACGTGACCCGCAGGCCCACCGGGCCCGCCGGCACTCCCCGGCACGCCCGCCGACAGGCCCGAGCCGTCCTGGGCAACGGCCTGTCCCCCCGCAAGTCCCTGCGGTGGAGTGCGGCGGCGCTGCTGTCCACCGTCACGATCGTGGTCGGCGCAGCGGTCGCTCCCGCCGAGGAGCGACCCGACGACGGGACGGGCGCGTCGAACGTGACGTTCGTCGACCGGCTCACGATGCCCATCGTCGGCCTGTGGGACAACCTCGTCGGCAACGGCAAGGACAACGGCAAGGGCACCGTCGTACCGGTACCCGTCGAGTCCCCCACCCCGTCCCCTCCTGCGGTGCAGCCGACACCGGCTCCGACGGCCACGCAGGTCCCCGTCGCGCCGGCCGTGCCGGCGGTTCCAGCCGCACCCGCCGCGCCCGTCCCCGGCGGCGGGCCGGGTCGCTCGCAGGCCCCCCAGGACGGTGGTCGGCACGGCAACGGTGGCGGCTGGCGCGACCACGACGACCTCGGGCGCGGAGAGTGGCACGAGCGCGACGACGAGGACGACGACCGGGACGACGACGAACGGCGCGGCGACCGGCACGGACGCGACGATCAGCGAGGCCAGGGTCGGGGCGACCGGGACGGTGACCGCGGCGCCGGTCACCGCGACGACCGGTCGCGAGGCCGGGGTCGGAACGTCGGCGAGCGCAGGCACGGCCGGTCGAGCTCGGTCCCGCGCGTCTAGCGCGCGCGGACGACCCGGCACGGCGGCAGCCAGGTCGCGCCGCACGGCTGCCGCGGACTCCTGAGGCTCTGCGGGTACGTCGCCACGTCGTCGAGGACTCAGGACGCCGGTCGCAGGGCGAGCAGCGCACGCACCTCGTCGGCGCTCCCGTCGCCCGCGGCGGCTGCACGGTTGCCCTCGGCCACCTGGTCGACGATCTCCGCCCGGTGGATGCGCACGTCGCGCGGCGCCTCGATCCCGATCCGCACCCCGTCGCGGCCCGCGGAGACCACCGTCAGGACGATGTCCTCGCCGACGAGGATCCGTTCGCCCACCTTGCGCCCCAGCACCAGCATCGACGTCCTCCTGACGTTCACGACATGTCGTCCTGACCTTCCGGGAGCACCTATGCGGACCTGCCGTCGGTCAGCCCGCGTCCCATCCCTCGGGCAGCCCGAGGAGCTGGACCGTCTCCGGGGTGCGGGTCAGCGACCTGCCGACCACCACCATGGCGTGCACGTGCACGACCGCCCGCAGGCCGTCGACCCACGCCGCGGTGTCCGCGTGCTTGCGCGAGGCGTCGACCACGACCCACACCTGCTCGGGCGCGAGCTCGTCGAGCACCCGGAGACCGTCCACGAGATCCGCGGCGACCCCCACCGCGACCGCGGTCGCCGTGCCGGCGTGCACGCCGCGTGCCCGCGCCTCGGTCGCACCGCGCCGGTCGACGACCCGGTGGGACTCGCCGTCGTGCGCGTGGCCCGCCGAACCCGTGAGGAGGCCGAGGCGCGCGCGCATCGCGCGTGCGACCGGCAGGGCGTCACCCCCCAGGCCGACGAGGGCGACGAGGTCGCCGGGGGCTGTCGAGGGCCCCACCTGGCTCGGGGCCCGCGCCGGTTCGGGGAGGGCCGTCTCGGCGATCAGCTCGTCGAGCATCGCCGCGAAGTCGTCGCCCCCGGTCGACATCTCGAGGTCCTCCGACCGTGCCGAACGGGCCGGCTGGAGCCGGTCGGCCTCGTCGGCGTCGTCGAGCAGGGCGGCGATGCCCGCCCGGCGCGCCGCGGGGAAACGGACCGGGTGCTCGGTGGGACGCGACGGGGCCGGGGACGCGACCTCGACCACGGCCTCGTAGTGCTGCCTGCCGAAGAGTCCCTTGATGCCGCCCGTGATGACCCTCTCGGCGGACACGATCCGCACGTCGGGGCCGTGCTCGCGCCGTGCCTCGTCGAGGATGGCCTCCAGGGTGTCACCCGCGAGCCGCAATCGCCGGGGCATCGTTCACCACCCCGACCGTCTCGATGAGGGCGTTGCCCGAGGTCACCTCGGTGTACGAGAGCACCGCCAGGTCGGCGAGCTGCGTCGCCACCAGGCGACGGATCGCCGGGCGCAGCGACGGCGCACAGACCAGGACCACGTCGTGCCCGACCGCGCGCGCGGACTCGGCGACGTCGGCGACCGAGGTGCGGAACGCGTCGAGCCGGGCCGGGTCGACGACGATCACCGTGCCGTGCTCCCCTCCCGGTTGCCTGCCCGCGAGCATGGCCTGCTCGAGCACGGGCGCGATCGTCACGACCCGGATGGTCCCGTCGACCGTGTAGCGCGCCGGGACCGCCGGCCCGAGGGCGGCGCGCGCCGACTCGACGAGGTGCTCCGCGTCGGTCGACCGCTTGGCCGCGAGCGCGAGCGCCTCGTAGATGCGCGGCAGGTCGTTGACGGCCACGCGTTCCTCGAGCAGCCCCTGGAGCACGCGCTGGATCTCGGCGAGGGACAGCAGCGTCGGCGTGAGCTCGTCGACCGCCGAGGGGTTGGTGCGCTTGACCTCGTCGGTCAGCACGCGCACGTCCTCGCGCGAGAGCAGGCGCGCGGCGTTGGCCGAGATGATGGCCGACAGGTGGGTCACGAGCACCGAGACGCGATCGACGACCGTGGCGCCCGCCATCTCGGCGCTGTGCCGCATCTCGACGGGCACCCACTTGCCCTCCATGCCGAACACCGGGTCCACGGTGGCCTGACCGGGCAGCGACGCGAGGTTGTCCCCGAGCGCGAGGACCTTGCCCGCGGGTGCCTGGCCCCGACCCGCCTCGACGCCCGCGATCCGCACGGCGTAGGTCGAGGCGACGAGCTCGATCGAGTCGCGCGTGCGCACGGGCGGCACGACGACGCCCAGGTCCATCGCGATCTTGCGCCGCAGGGCGCGCACGCGCCCCAGGAGGTCGTCGTGCGCGCCCGTGACCAGGTCGACGAGGTCGGGGGCCAGCAGGATCTCCAGGGCGTGCACGCGCATCTGCTCGATGAGGTTCTCGGTACCGTCCGTCGAGGCGGCCGCGCCCTTCTCGAGCTGCTCGGCCGCGGCCCGCGCGACCTCGGCCCGCTGCTGGCGCGACTTGATCTGCTGCGCCGCCACGAGGAGGCCGATCCCGAGGACCAGGAACGGCAGCTTGGGCATGCCCTCGATGAGCGCCATGGCGAACGACGCGACGCCCGCGATCGCGATGGCGTGCCGCGACTGGACGAGCTGGCTCGAGGCCTGCGACCCGACGTCGCCCTCGCCCGAGTTGGAGCGGGTCACGATCATGCCGGTCGCGACGGCCATGAGCAGCGCCGGGACCTGCGTGACGAGGCCGTCGCCGATCGTCAGGATCGAGTAGGTGTCGACCGACTCCCCGATCGGCATGCCGTGCATGACGACGCCGATGACGATCCCGCCGACCAGGTTGATGATCGTGATGACGACGCCCGCGATCGCGTCGCCCTTCACGAACTTCGAGGCACCGTCCATCGCACCGTAGAAGTCCGCCTCCGCGGAGACCTCGGCACGCCGCTCGCGGGCGTCGGTCTCGGAGATGAGGCCCGCGTTGAGGTCGGCGTCGATCGCCATCTGCTTGCCGGGCATCGCGTCGAGGGTGAACCGCGCCCCGACCTCGGCGACGCGCTCGGCGCCCTTGGTGATCACGAGGAACTGGATGACCACCAGGATCAGGAACACGACCATGCCGATGACCAGGTTCCCGTTGACCACGACGTGGCCGAACGCGCTGATGACCTCGCCCGCGTACCCGTTGCCCAGCACGAGGCGGGTCGAGGCGACGTTGAGGCCCAGCCGGAAGAGCGTCGCGACGAGCAGCAGCGACGGGAAGACGGAGAAGTCGAGCGGCTTGGTGACGAACATCGACGTCAGCAGGATCACGAGCGAGAGCAGGATGTTGACGATGATGAGCACGTCGAGCATCCCCGCGGGGATCGGCACGACGAGCAGCAGGACGATGCCGACGACGCCGAGGGGCACGGCGATCATGGCGAGGGAGCGGTTCTTCACGCGGAACCCTGGTCCTTCCCGGTTCGGAACGGTGGCAGGTGCTGCCGCGAGGCCCTATGCACGTCGCGCCGACGGCAGCGCGGGTCGGCCTCGCGGTCGGCCTCGCGGTGGGCAGCGGCGCGGTCGGTCGGGCACGTCGGTCGCCTCACGCCGTGCGCGCCTCGCCGTCCCCCGCGGCGCCCTCGACCGGCCACTCCCCCGGCGCGATCGCCGGACGGCCCAGCCGGTGCGGCACGGAGGAGACCGCTGCCCCCCGGCGTGCGAGGGCCATGACGAACGCGAGGACGCGCGCGACGGCCATGTACAGCTCGACCGGGACCTCCTGCCCGACGTCGCAGACCTTGTGGAGGGCGCGCGCGAGCTGGACGTCGCGGACCATCGGCACGCGCGCCTCCTCGGCCTTCTCGCGGATGCGCGCGGCGAGGTGGTCCGCGCCCTTGGCGACGACGCGCGGTGCGGACTTCCCCGCCTCGTAGCGGATCGCGACCGCGACGTGCGTGGGGTTGACGATCACGACGTCGGCGTCAGCGACCGCGGCGAGCATGCGGTTGCGCGACAGGGAGCGCGCCATCGACCGGCGCTGCGACTTCACCATGGGGTCGCCGTCGCTGTTCTTGTGCTCGTCCTTGAGCTCCTTTTTCGTCATGCGCGTCTTCTTGCGGTTGCGCTTGGCGACGACGAGCACGTCGAGCAGCGCGAGCGAGATCCCCGCCGCGGTCGCCCAGAGCAGCAGCGCCCTGACCCCCGACCCGGCTGCCTCCAGCAGCGACGAGACCGGCAGCCCACCCGCGGACAGCAGCACGGGCATGAGCGACTGGATCACGACGTACAGCACGACCCCGACCACGGTCGTCTTGAGCAGCGCCTTGACGCCGTTCCACAACGCCTGCGGGCCGAGGATCCGCTTGAACCCGGAGACCGGGTTGAACTGCTGGAACTCACCCCGGAACTTCTTCAGGTGCAGGCCGCCCTGCACGACCGAACCGATGATCGCGGCGAGCGCCACGGCCGCGAGCAGCGCGCCGATCGTGGGCAGGATCGACCCGAGGGCCTCCTGCAGGAGCACGACCGCGACGGCCGGCTCGGGGTTCTCGATCACGGTGCGGATCGAGAGCACCTGCTCGGTCGCGGCACCCGCCGCGTTGCCGAGCGTCAGGGGCAGCAGCGCCCCCGCGACCGCGATCCCGACCCAGGCCGTGAGGTCCTGCGACCGGCCGAGCTGGCCCTTCTCGCGGACCTCCTTCATCTTGCGGTCGGAGGCCTGCTCGGTCCTCTCCTCGGACGTGTCCGCCATCAGCCCACGCCTCCCATCAGCTTCAGGGCCTGCGCCGTGAGCGCGGACAGGGCGTGCGGCAGGGCGATGAGCACCGTCCCGACGAGCGAGAGGGTCAGGAAGATCTTGAGCGGGAAGCCGAGCGCGAACGCGTTGAGCGCGGGGGCGACACGGGTGACCAGGCCCAGTCCGACGTCGGCCAGGAAGAGGACCACGACGATGGGCCCGGCGATCTGGAGACCCGCGACGAACGACCCCGTGAGCGCGTCGACGAACGACCCGGCCGGGACCCCGGCGAACGCCCCCACGGGCACCACGTCGTACGAGCGCGCGAGGCCGAGGATCACGAGCTGGTAGGCGTCCGAGGTGAACATCAGGACGACGGTGGCCAGCGCGAACAGACGCGTGAACTGCGACCCGCTCACGTTCGTCTGCGGGTCGAACGCCATGCCGACCGAGAATCCCCCGAACAGGTCGAGGTGCGAGCCGGCCGCGGTCACGGCCGAGAAGACGATCATGACCATCGTGCCCAGCATGGCGCCCGTCGCCGCCTCGGCGACCACGTGGGCGAAGAACGTCGCCGTGCCCACGGGTTCGTACGTCGGCGCGACCCGGCCCGAGACCACCAGGCCCAGCGAGACCGCGAGGATGGCGCGCACCTGGCGCGGGATGGCCTTGTGGGAGAACGGCGGCGCGAGCAGCATGAACGCGGCCAGGCGGACCCCCGCGAGCAGGGTCGCCTGGAGCCACGCCTGGTCGATGTCGAACGTCACCGACGTCAGCCGCCGCCCAGCAGCGACGGGATGAGGTCGAACATCGAGTGGGTGAACGAGACCAGCTCGCCGATCATCCAGTTCCCGCACACGATGAGCGCGACCGCGACCGCCGCGGCCTTGGGCACGAACGAGAGCGTGACCTCCTGGATCTGGGTCACCGACTGCACGAGCGAGATCGAGAACCCCACCACGAGCGAGGTGATGAGCACGGGGGCCGCGAGCTTCGCGGCGAGGATCATCGCCTGCGTCGCGATGTCGAGGACTGCCGAGGTCTCCATGTCACCCCACCCCGTACGAGCCGATGAGCGAGGTCGTGATGAGCGCCCACCCGTCGACGAGGACGAACAGCAACAGCTTGAACGGCAACGAGATCATGGTGGGCGGGAGCATCATCATGCCCATGCTCATGAGCGCCGCCGCCACGACCAGGTCGATCACGAGGAACGGCACGAAGATCACGAAGCCGATGATGAACGCGGCCCGCAGCTCCGAGATGACGAACGCCGGCACGAGCGTGGTCAGCGGGACGTCGGCCATGGTCGCCGGGTTGTCGAGGTCGGCCGCGCGCGTCATGAGCGCGAGGTCCTCCTCGCGCGTGTGCGCGAGCATGAACTCGCGCAGCGGCACGGAGCCCGCGTCGAGCGCCTGGCTGAACGTCGTGGTGCCCTCGAGGTAGGGCTGGACGGCGGCGTCGTTGATCTCGCCGAACACCGGCCACATGATGAACATCGACAGGAACAGCGCGAGCCCCGCGAGGACCATGTTGGGCGGCACGGTCCCCGTGCCGAGCGCGTTGCGCGTCAGGGACAGCACCACGAAGATCTTCGTGAACGACGTCATCATGAGCAGCAGCGTCGGGGCCAGCGACAGCAGCGTGATGCCCACGAGCGTCACGAGGGACGACGACGGCTCGCCGTTCGGACCGTTGATCTCGACCGAGAAGCTGCTGCCCCCGTCGGGAGCGGTCGGGTCGACCGGGGCGGTGGGCGCCGTGGGGTCGGTCGGGGCGGCGCTCGCGGACGGGGCGAGCAGCACGGTCGCCACGAGGACGAGCGCGACGAGGAGCACGGCCGCGGCCAGGGCCACGACGCGGCGCGACCCCTGACGCGCCGGGGTGTCGAGGGTCATCGCCGGGGCCCCCACACGGCGCGCGCGGCCTGCCGCCAGGTGTCGACGGCCAGGAGCGAGCGCGCCGCGGCGGGCTCGAGCAGGGCGGTGGGGACGCCCGACGGCGCACCCGCCACCGCGAACACGGCCGCCGCGGGCGCGGGCGCGGGCCCTGCCGGACCGGAGGCCGACGGGTCGGTGGCCGCGTCGTCCGTCGGGACGGTCGTCTCGCCGAGCCAGACGTGCGCGGCGAGGACGGCCTCGTCGAAGGACTGGCTCGGCTCGGCGGGACCGGTGTCCCCGAGCGGGCCTGCCTCCGCTCCACCCACGGGGGCGGCCACGACCTGCGGCCCGGTCGTCGACTTCACCACGTTGAACGGCCCCACGCGCGAGGCCGTCGCTCCGCGCAGCGCGTGCTTGGGGGTCGCGGGGCCGGTCGTCGCGGACGTCGCGGGCGCGGGGCCCTGGTCGATCACCGTGACCGACGACTCGGTGACCCCCAGCAGGTAGCGGGTACCGCCCGAGTCGAGGAGCACGGCGGCGCTCTTCTGGCTCAGCCCCTGACGGGCGACGACGGTGAGCTGCGCGCCACGGCCCGCGGGGGCCGTGCGCCTGCTCCGGTCGGCGACCCGGTACGACAGCCACAGCAGCCCCATGACGACCGCCAAGGAGAAGGCGACGCGCAGCACGGTGGTGACGTCCACGGGCTCAGTCGTCCGCGTCGAGGATCTTGGTGATCCGCACGCCGTAGTCGCCGCCGTCGACGACCACGACCTCTCCCTTGGCGATGGTCCGACCGTTGAGCTGGACGTCGGCGGGCGCACCGGCCGAGCGGTCGAGCTCGACGACGGCGCCGGGCTCGAGGTTGAGCACCTCGCGCACGGGCATGCGCGTGTGCCCGACGACGACCGCGAGCCGCATCTCGACGTTGGAGATGCGCGCGAGCCTGCTGCCCGTCATGGCCTCGTCGGGCAGGCCGCGCAGGGTCTTGCGCGTGCGGACGACGAACCAGCCCGCGGTCGGCCCGCCCCCGGCGGAGAGCTCGAAGACGACGGCCTCCTCGTCCTCGAAGAGCTCGGTCGCGTCGGAGACGCGGACGTCGCCGAGCACACCGACGCCGGTCGTGGCACCAGCCGCCTCGAGCGCCGGGCGCAGGAGGTCGGTCACGTCGAGCGTCGGGGTCTCGGACGCGTCGGCGAGCGAGGACTCGTCGATGAGGGCGAGCGCCATGTCGGTGCCGGTGTCCCCGACGTACGAGGCGACGACGGCGGTCACGGCCTGCGGGCCGACCGGGGCCCCGCCGGAGATCGCGGCCGAGAGCGGCGTGCTCGTGGGGACGAGCTCGACGAGTGCCCGGGCGGCCTCCGCCGCGGCCTCGACGGCCGTGCGGTCGGCGGTGGTGGCGGTGCTCATGTGTCAGTTCTCCTCGGTGGTGACGATGCGGCAGGCGAGGCGGGAGCCGGACGAACCGACGGCGCCGCGCGCCAGGACGTGGCCGTCGACGATGACGTCGAGCGGGCGGGAGCGGTTGTGCGGCAGGCGGATGACGTCGCCGACCGCGAGGTCGACGACCTCGACGGGCGTCATCACCGCGCTCGAGAGCTCGACCGTGACGTCGACCAGGGAACGTGCGAGGTGTCGTCGCGTGCGGGCCGCGGCGTCGGCCGGGTCGTCGGCAGGGTTCGCCTCGCCGAGGTGCGGGAGCAGCGCGATCGCGGGCAGCGCCAGGGTGGCCGTGCACGGTCCGTCTCCGACGCGCAGGTTGAACTCCGCCACGATCATGAGCTCGGCGGTCGGCGCGGCCTGCACGAACTGCGAGTTGTGCTGGATGGACCCGATCTTGAGGGGGGTCTCCAGGAGACGCCCCATCGAGTGCCGCAGGTCGCGCAGCGTCTCCGTGACCAGCGAGGTCACGAGCGCTCGCTCGACGTCGGTGAACTTGCGGTCGATCGCCGGGATGTACGGGCCGGCGCCGAGCATGTGCGCGATCCACGTGAGTGCGTCGGTGTGGGGGAACTGCAGCACGGCACGCGGGTTGATGCCGTCGATCTCGCACACGACAACCGCGGTCGTGACCGGCAGGTCGGCCACGTAGTCGTCGTACGTGCGCATGGTCACCGCGGCCAGGCTCACCTGGGACACGACCCGGACGCGCGCCGTGAGCTGCGTGCCCCACTGGCGGGCGAAGCTCTCGAACGCCATCTCGAGGATGCGGTGGTGCTCACGCACGAGCGTCGTCGGACGACGGAAGTCGTAGACCTCGACCTTGCGCCGGTCGGCGGGACCCTGGACCCTGACGGGTGTCGTCGTGCTCACGCTGGTCTCCTATGCACGCACGCGCCGCAGAGCCTGCGCGTCGGCGGGAGCCCGTGGTGGGTCAGTCCTGCGCGGTCGCCGCCTCCGCCGCGCTCGCCTGGGCTGCGCGCTGCGCCGCCTCCGCCGCCGGCACGTCCGCCGCGGTGAGGGTGCCGCCGAGCACCTCGGGGATCAGCGCTCGCACGGCCTCGGGCTGGGCGGACAGCACCATGATGTCGACGCGCCGGTTCGTGGCGAGCGCCTCGTCGTGGGTGCCCGCGGCGAGCGGGCGGGCGGACCCGAACCCCACGGCCGCGATCCTGTGCTCGGTGAGTCCGCTGTGCTCGACGAGGTAGCGCAGCACCGAGGTGGCACGCGAGGAGGACAGCTCCCAGTTCGTCGGGTAGCGCGAGCCCACGGTCGCCTTGTAGTCCGCGTTCCCCTCGACCTGGATCTCGTAGGGCGTCGGAGCGAGCACGGGGCCGATGATCGCCAGCACCGCCCCCGCCTCCTCGGTGAGGTCGGCGCTGCCCGGCGAGAAGAACGTGTCGGCCGACACGAGACGGACGGTGAGGCCGCGCTCGTCGATCTCGAACCGCACGGTCTCGGACATGCCGTACGCCTGCAGGTCCTTCGACATCGCGTCGCGCAGCCCGGTCAGGTCGGCGACCTCGGCCAGGGCCCGCTCGAGGTCGGTCTCGACGTCGGCGGGCGGCTCGGTCGCGGGGTTGTCGATGACCGCCTCCACGACGTCGGCGTCCTCGATCGTGCCGAAGCCCGCCGCGAGCGACGACTTGAGCTCCTGGTACTTGTCCTGGTCGACCGAGCTGATCGCGAACAGCACGATGAACAGGCACATGATGACGGTGACCATGTCCATGTAGGACACCATCCAGCGACCGCTGCCGCCCGTGTCGTGCCCTCCACCACCACCGCCACCGCCACCGCCTCGCCTGCTCCGGCCGTGCCCACCGCGCCGGCTCATCAGGCTGCCTTGCCCGGGGGCAGCGACCACTCGGGGACCATGGTCTTGAGGCGTTCGTCGATGACGCGGGCGCGGGCGCCCGCCTGGATCGACATGTACCCCTCGAGCAGCACGTCGAGCCGCTGGATCTCGAGGTCGGAGATGCGCTTGAGCTTGGCGCCGATGGGCAGCCAGATGAAGTTCGCGGACAGGATGCCCCACAGGGTCGCGATGAACGCGGCGGCGATCATGTGCCCGAGCTCTGCGGGGTCGGACAGGTTCTCCAGGACGTGGGTCAGCGAGACGACGGTGCCGACGATGCCGATGGTCGGGGCGTACCCGCCGATCGCGTTGTAGAAGTCGTACGCGACCGCGTCCTCGCGGCTCTTGGTCTCGATCCGTTCCTCGAGCAGGGTGCGCAGCTGGTCCGCGTCGGCACCGTCGGCCAGGGACTGCAGGGCGCTGCGCTGGAACGGGTCGTCGGTCTTCTGCGACTCCGCCTCGAGCGCGAGGAGGCCGCCGTCGTTCTGCACGATCTCGGCAGCGCGCACGACCTCCTCGATCGCGTCCGCCGGGCGGGCGGGCTTGCTCATGAAGGCCCTCGGCAGCGCCTTGACCGCCTGGAGCGCGTCGCGCACCGTGCCCGACGCGACCGCGACGAGGATGCTGGCCCCGAAGACGAGGATGATCGGCGCGGGCAGCAGGATCGACGTGATCTGGGCGCCCTCGAGGAGCACCATCGCGACGAGCGCACCGAACGCGAACAGGATGCCGATGATGGTTGCGGGATCCATGGGGCCTACTTCCTCGGGGTGGGCAGCGGGGTCACGGGGACCGGGACCCGGTCGTGCGCGGCCGGCTCGGGCCGGTCCGGCACGATGCCGAGCGGCGTGCGCTCGTTCGTGACGGTCATGGACTGCGCGAGCAGCAGGACGCGAGCCTTGTGCTCCTCGACCAGCCGGATCACGTCCTCCATGGACTCGGTGACGATGTATCGAGAACCGTCGATCAGCGTGACCCGGGTGTCCGGGTTGGTCTCGACTCGGGCCACGAGGTCCGCGTTGATCGCGATGCGCTCGGAGCTGAAGCGCGTGAGGACGATCACGGTTCCACCTTCGGGTCGGGTCGGGTCGCAGGGTGCGAAGGGCGTCTGGCCAGGTCTTTCGCGGCGCGGTGCACCGGTCGGCCCTGCCCCGCTGATCCGTACTCTCGGCAGCCGTCGGGCTCTCGTGAAGGCGAGGGTGGCTGAACCGTCCGGGCCGCCCCGAGCATGACGGTGCCCCCGGGACGGGTCGTCCCGGGGGCACCGTGGTGACCGCGCGCCGCCCCGCGCGCGGCCGTCGTCAACGCTTGAGGTTGACGAGCTCGGTCAGCACCTCGTCGGAGGTGGTGATGACGCGCGAGTTCGCCTGGAACCCGCGCTGGGACACGATGAGGTTCGTGAACTCCTGCGAGAGGTCCACGTTCGACATCTCCAGGTAGCCGGCCGTGATGGAGCCCATGCCCTGGTCCCCTGCACCGCCCACGATGACCTCGCCCGAGTACTGCGTGGCGGCGTAGGTCGAGCCGCCCGCCTTCTCGAGGCCGCCCATGTTGGTGAAGGACGCCAGCGCCACCTGGCCGAGGACGGCCGTCTTGCCGTTCGAGTAGGTGCCGATGATCGACCCGTTGCCGGAGACCGAGTACGACTTGAGCGAGCCGGCCGCGGCGCCGTCCTTGGCCGAGACCGCGACGTTCGACAGCCCCGCGTAGGACGTGACGGTGCCGAGGTCGATGGCCACGCCCGCGACCGTGAGCGACCCGCCCGCCGTGAGGGCGCCGTCGGTGAAGGTCAGGTCCTGCGGCCCTCCGATGACGGTCCCCGTCGCGGCGTCGAGCGCGCTCACCGACCACGTGCCGCCGGTCGCGGTGAACTCGAGCGACATCTTGGTCGACGTGCCGAGCTCGTCGAAGATCTCGATGTCGCGCACCACCTTGGTGCCGTCCTTCGCGTCGGCCGGCAGGTTGCCGCCGAGCGTGACGCTCGTCGTGGCCTCGGGCGGGGCGACGTCGCCGACCGGGATCGTGAGACGGCCGAGGGGGCCGCTCGTGTTGACGACCCCGTTGACCGCCGTCCAGCCGCGGACGAACGCGCCGTCTGCGTTGACCAGTCGGCCGCTGGCGTCGAAGTCGAACGCACCGTTGCGGGTGTAGAGCTGCTGGCCGCCGCTCTCGACGACGAAGAACCCGTCGCCGTCGATCATGAGGTCGGTCGCGACGCCCGTGGCCTGGGACGCACCCTGCGTGAACTGCGTCGTGATCGCCGCGGTCGTGACGCCGAGGCCGATCTGGGCGGGGTTGGAGCCACCGACCTGCTGGTCAGGGGCGACACCCGCGGCGACGAGCTGCGAGAGCGTGTCCTGGAACTGGGTGCGCGAGGACTTGAAGCCCGTCGTGTTGACGTTGGCGATGTTGTTGCCCGTCACGTCCAGCATGGTCTGGTGGGCTCGCAGACCGGAGATTCCGGTGTTGAGAGAACGGAGCACGAGAGTCCTTTCGGGTCAGGCGGCTGCGCCGGCCTGGCTGTCGGTTGCGCCGTCCGTGGCGGGTGGGGGGTCGGTGGCATCCGTGCTGACCGTGCCGGTGACGCCGGAGACCTTGTCGAGCGCGATGCTCTTGTCGCCGATCGTCACCGTGGGGACGGCGTCCTTGTAGGACACCGCGGTGGCGATGCCCGTGTGCTCGACGCCGTCCGCGTCGAGGTAGGACACCTCCTTGCCGAGCAGGGTGGCGGCCGCGTCGCGCATCTGCAGCGCGAACGCCTCCTGCTGCCGCACCGCGGAGTCCTCGACGAGGGTCCGCATGGCGCTGAGGGACTCCATCATGGCCAGCGACGTCGTCTGGGCGACGATCTCGCTGGTCTCCATGGAGCTGGACGGGTCCTGGTTGCGGAGCTGCGTCACGAGCAGCCCGAGGAACAGCTCGCTGTCGTACTCCTGCTTGGGGGCGCGCGCGTTCTGCGTGCGCGGGGCGGTCTCCACGGGGGCGGAGACGGGCCCGGTGACGGGGGGGACCGGCACTTCGTTCCTCTCTCAGACGAGGACGTCGAGGCGCCGGGAGGCCCCCGGCGTCGTGTCGTCCACTGTCGGCTGGATGGTCTGGTCGGTGGTCGCCCCGGGGACACCGGGACGTGCACCGGTGCGGGACTGCCACGGGTGCTGCTCGCCGGGGCGACCGGCGGTGCCGGCTCCTGCGTCTCCCGCGGTGCCGTCGCCGGACCCGGCCTGGTGGCCGGTCCCCTGCGCCGGTGCCTCCTTCGCGTCCGAGACCGACAGCGACGCCGTGGGCGCGATGCCCGCGAGGTCGCGGCGGAGCTCGGCCGCGAGGGCACGCAGGGCGTCGCGGCCCGCGTCGTGCGGGGCGAAGAGCTCGATCCGCAGCTCGCCGCCCGCGATGTGGGCCCGGACGGTCACGGGGCCCAGGTTGTCGGGGGTCACCGACAACGTGAGCACGTGGTCGCCGTCGCCCGCGTCGAGGAGCTGGAACACGGGTCCGGAGACCTGGGCGTGGAGCGTGGGCGTCGCCTGGGGCGTGGCGGGGGCAGGGACGACCTGCCCGACGGCGCCGCTCACCGGGGCCTGCACCACCGGCACCGGCGCGGGGACGACCTGGCCGGGCGCCGCCGTCGGCTCGGGGGCGACCTCGGCCGCGCCGGTCGGGAGAGCCGCGCCGGAGCCGGGAGCGGTCGCGGCCGGTGCCGTTCCGGAGGTCGGCGACCCCGTCGACGTCACCGTCACGGCAGCGCCGGGGTGCTGCTGCCCGCCGCCCGACGAGGAGCCCGCCCCGCCGGAGCTCTGCCCGGCGGTGGTGGGAGCGGTCGCGGCACCGAGGGGCGGGGCGTCGGTCGGAGCGGTACCCGGCGCGGTCGCCCCTGTCGAGGTCCCGCTCGGAGCGACGCCCTGCCCGGCGATCTGCTCCGCCGTCCGGCCGACGCCGTCCGCAGGCTCCCCCGCGCCGCCGACCGGTGGCACGGGCGCGCTGGCCTGCTCTTCCGGTCCTGACGAGGCGGGCCCGCCGACGTCCACGTGGCCGCCCGCAGCGCCGAGAAGGCCGGGGACGCCGGCGCTCCCCGCCGTGCCGACCTGGTCCGGCGTGCCGGTCGGTCCCGGCAGCACGGGGACGACGGGCAGGAGCACGGCGGCCGCCTGACCGTCGAGCGTCCCGGCCCCCTCGACGCCGCTCCACCCGTCGGACCCGTCGGTGCCGTCGGCCCCGGCAGCGCCAGCTGCGCCACCGGACCCCGCAGCGCCTCCGGCCCCGACGAGACCGTCGGCCACCGTCCCGTCCGCCCCCGGCCCCCACCCCTGGCCCCCGTCGACTGGCGTGCTCGCCTGTCCGCCCGAGGACCCGGGCAGGCCGGGACGCCCCGGGTGCGCGGCGCCGTCGGGCAGGGTGCCCACGACGCTCGACCCCTCACCGGAGGTCGGTGCGTCCCCCGGCCCGGCGGCCTCGTCCGACGCCGCGGCGAGCGACCGGCCGAACGCGTCCGAGGAGTCCCCGGCACCGCGGCGCGCACCGGGCGCGGCAGCGGGCGCGAGGACGCTCGCGAGCGACGACGTGACCGCGGTCATGCCGCCACCCCCGCGCCCAGCACCCGACGGATCGTGGTCACGGACGCGTCCGTGACCGAGGTGATCTCGACCGTCTGCCCGGGCTTGGGCGAGTGGATCATCTGCCCGTCGCCCAGGTAGATGCCGATGTGCTTGCCACCCCGCTGGACGATCAGGTCGCCGGGCTGCGCCTGCGCGAGCGACGCGACCTCGGTGCCCTGACGCATCTGGTCGCGCGCGACCCGCGGGAGGTCGATGCCGTGCGCGCCGAACACGAGCTGGACGAGTCCCGAGCAGTCGAGACCGCCCTCGGCCAGGCTCTCCCCTCCCCAGACGTACGGCACCCCCAGATACTGCTTGGCGGTCTCGAGGATCGCTCCCGCGCTGCCCGTGGCACCCGTGCCGGCGGCCGAGGCCCCCGACGCCGGGGACACGGCAGCGGTCGCGCCCGCCGTGGTCGCGCGCCCCGTCCCGGCGAGCGACGAGAACAGCCCCGCGAGGTCGAGCGTCCCCGTGCCCGTCCCGGTGCCCGTGGCGGACCCGCCGAGCGAGGACAACAGGCTGCCGAACAGGTCGGACGAGCCGGCCCCCTCCCCCGCGCCGACGGCGGCGAGGACCGACGCGAAGTCGGTCGCGCCCGTCGCGCCCGTGCCCGAGGTGGTGCCCGTCCCGGACGTCGACGCGCTGCGCGTCGCCGTGGGGTCCTGGAGGGTCGCGATCTCGGTGCGGATCTCCCCGACGCGAGCCAGGGCCTGGGTCATGCTCATGCTCCGGTGGTCCTTCCGGTGGTCGGTCGCCACGTCGACGAGGCGACCTCGTCGAGCGTGACCTGCTCGGCGCGGCCCTCGGCGCGCGCGACGTCCTGGTCGTGGCGGTCCTCGAGCTTCTCGAGCCCGAGGCGCGCGGTCCGCGCTCCCTGGAGCCCGCTGAACGCCGCGTCGACCTCGGCCGACTTCCGTCGCGCCTCGGCCTCGAGAGCCGCGAACATCGCGCTCGTGGCGGCCCGCGAGGCCGCGATGGCGGCGAGGGACGCCCCCGTCGTCGCACGGTCGGGCGACGACTCGAGGTACGCCGAGAGCCCGCCCGCCTCCTCGACGGTCTGCGCGAGGTCCGCGTGGGCGCTCGCGAGCCGCGCCTTGGCCGTGTCCTCCTCGAGCCGCCGCAGCCGCAGCACCCCCGCGAGCCGGAACTTGGTGCTCATCACGCCTCCCCGTCGATCAGGGCCTCGGTCAGCCGCGCGAGGCGCGACCACGTCTCCTCGGCCGGTGTGCCGTCCGTCATGGCTTGCTGGAGAAAGGCGTCGATCGCGCGCTCGTGCGCGATCGCCGCGTCCACGAGCTGGTCGGTGCCCTTCTTGTAGGCCCCGATGTCGAGGATGTCCTGGGCCTTGCGACGTGCCGCGAGCACCTTGCGCAGGGTCAGCGCGAGCGACCTCTGCTCGGGAGTCGTCACGCGCGACGCGACGCGCGAGATCGACCCCAGCGGGTCCACGGCCGGGTAGTGGCCCGACACCGCGATGGCCCGGTCGAGCACCACGTGCCCGTCGAGGATCGAGCGCGCCTGGTCGGCGATCGGCTCGTTGTGGTCGTCCCCGTCGACCAGGACCGTGTAGATCCCCGTCACGGAACCGCGCACGCCCGTGCCGGCCCGCTCGAGCAGGTTCGCCATGAGGGAGAAGGTCGACGGCGGGTAGCCCCGCGTCGCGGGTGGCTCGCCGACCGACAGCCCGATCTCGCGCTGCGCCATGGACACGCGCGTGAGCGAGTCCATCATGAGGACGACGTGCGCGCCCTCGTCCCGGAACGCCTCGGCGATCCGGGTCGCCGTGAACGCAGCCCGACGGCGCATCATGGCCGGCTCGTCCGACGTCGCGACCACCACGACCGAGCGGGCCAGGCCTTCGGGCCCCAGGTCGTCCTCGAGGAACTCGCGGACCTCACGACCGCGCTCGCCGACGAGGGCGATGACCGAGACCTCGGCGTCGGTGCCGCGCGCCACCATCGACAGCAGCGACGACTTGCCCACGCCCGAGCCCGCGAACAGGCCGATGCGCTGCCCGCGCCCGAGGGTCACGAGGGAGTCGAGCACGCGCACGCCCGTCTGGAGCGGCGTGTCGATGCGGGCACGATCCATCGCCGAGGGCGCCTCGTTGTCGACCGGCACCCGCGCGTCGCTGACGATCGGTCCCAGCCCGTCGACCGGGCGCCCGAGCGCGTCGATGACGCGGCCGAACAGGCCGCGACCCGTGGGGACGAGGATGCCCGTCCCGCTCGTGCGCACGGGGGCGCCGGCACCCACCCCGGTCAGCCTGCCCAGCGGCATGCACCGGGCCAGCCCCTGCGACGTCGCCACGACCTCGGCCGCGACACCGTGCGGCGCGTCCCCGATGTGCACCAGGTCGCCCAGGGCGCACCGCAGGCCCGCGACCTCGACGCTCAGACCGACCGCCGACGACACGACCCCGACCCGCTCGGGGCGGGCGGCCGCGGCCAGCGCGTCGAGCGCGGCAGGGCGCCACGAGGCCCGCCCGAGGGCGTGGGCCGGCGCTGACGGAGCGCCGGGTGCGGGCCCGGACGGCTTCTCGGCCACGTCGGTCGCGGTCATGCCACGGCCCTCCCGGCACCGGGCCGCCGGCCCGGGTGGCGCCCCTCGGCCGAGCCGTCGAACCCACCCGTCCCGGGGTGCTCCGCCGCCGCGACGAGGGTCGCGAGCTCGGCCCGGGCGCGCTCGACCGCCGCCCCGACGCGGGCGTCGAGGTAGCCCTTCTCGAGGTCCGCCACGGCGTCGCCACGACGGAGCGACGCGTCGGGCACGAGCACGGGCTCCCGGACACCGGCCTCGGTGAGCAGGCGCACGTCGTCCGGGTGCAGGCGGACCTCGACGACCGCAGCCTCGGCGCTCGACGTCACGCGGGCGAGAGCCGCGTGCGCGGCCAGGGAGCGGTCGGCGAGCTGCAGGCCGACGATCGCCTCGGCGAGGTCCAGCGCCCCGCGCAGGGTCGCCTCCTGCGCGGCCTCGACGACCGGCACCGTCCGCTCGGCGAGCGCTCGCGCGGCCTCGTGCAGCAGCACGACCGTGCGACGGATGCTCTCGACCTGCTCGGCCGCCCGGCGTGCGTGCTCCTCCTCGAGGGAGGCCCGCAGCCGGTCCACGCCCTCCTGTGCAGCACGGGCGCCCGCGGCGTACCCCGCGGCGTACCCGCGGGCGGACGCGGCCGCCTCGACCTCCTGGGCCCGCGAGCTGTGCAGCACCGGGACCGCGTTCGGGACGAACGCCGACTCAGTAGACAAGCTCGTCCCCGTCCGTGCGGTGGATCGTGATCTTCTCGTCGGCCTCGAGGTCCCGGACGATACGGACGATCTCGGCTCGTGCCTCCTCGACCTGGCTCACGCGCACGCCACCCAGGCCCGCGATCTCCTCGTCGAGGAGCGTGCGGTTGCGCGCCGAGATGTTGGTCGTGACGGCCTCGACGACCCGCGCGGTCGTCCCCTTCATCGCGAGCGCGAGCACGGACATCTCCACGCCCCGCAGGATGATCTGGACGTCGCGCGCCTCGAACGAGGCGATGTCCTCGAACGTCAGCATGCGCGAGCGCACCTCGTCGGCGAGGGCAGGGTCCCGCGCCTCGAGGCCCTCGAGCAGCGCCTTCTCCGTCGCGACGTCCGAGCGGTTGATGATGTCGACGAGGGGCTGGACGCCGCCGATGATCTCGACCGGCTGCCGAGGCGCGATGCTCGCCCCCATCCGGGCGCGGAACTGGTCCGAGACGAGCTTGACCGCCTCGGGGGACGCCGTGCCCATCGTGGCCAGCGCCTGCGCCACGTCGGTGCGGTAGTCGTCGGCGAGGTTGGCCAGCACCGACGACGCGACGGTCGCGCTCAGGTGCGCGAGCACGAGGGCGACGGTCTGCGGGTGCTCACCGTCGAGCAGCGAGATGATCTGCCCCGGCTCGGTCCCGTCCAGGTACTCGAAGGCCTTGCCCTGCATGCTCGCCACGAGGCGCTCGACGACGTCGGCAGCCTTGTCGACTCCCAACGAGGCCTCGAGCAGGCCCACCGCGAGGTCCTTGCCTCCTCGCGGGCGAGGGCTGCCGGACAACGCCATGTCGTAGAACTCGTCGAGCGCAGCGACCGCGAGGTCCGGGTCGACGACCTGGGTGCGCATGATCTCCGCCGCGACCTCGCCCGTCTCCTCCTCGGAGAACAGCGACATGACCGTGGCCGCACGCTCCTGGCTCATCTGCATGAGGACGAGCGCGACCTTCTGGACACCGGACATGCCGGCGATCCTGCGCACCGTCTCGACCGGGAGCTGCGGCTCCCCGGCTGCCGGGGCGTCGACCGTGATCGTCTGCGTCACACCCGCCCCCGAGGTGCCGACCGTCCCCGCCGGTGCATCCTGCACGCCGGTGCCCGGCGCGTTCGTCGTGATCGTCATCGCCGCACCGACCGGTCCTCGGCCAGCAGCACGCGCAGGTACTCGGCCGTCTTGTCCGGGTCGGCCCCGGCGAGCGCGTCCACCTCGGCCCGACGCTGGTCCAGGCTCGAGAAGCGGGGCGTCGGAGGCTGGATCTCGGGGCGCGTGGGCACCGGCTCGAGCAGACCGTCGCCGTCGTCACGACCGCCGCGCACCGGCCCGAACTCGTCGAGGCCGTCGTGCACGGGGCGCAGCTCGAGGTCCGCGATGTCGACCGTCTCGCGGCGCTCCCGGCGCCGGCGGGCCCGTGACCAGACCACGAGACCCAGGACGACGAGCAGGAGGATGCCCGTGACGACCGCCCCGGTCCTCAGCATCTGGCCCTGTTGCTCGGCGGCCGCTGCCGCCTCGGCAGCGGCGAGCGCGGCCTGGGCGGCATCCGCAGCCCCCGTGTCGAAGACGAGACGCTCGACCTCGATCACGTCCCCGCGCTCCGCGTTGATGCCGGCCGCAGCCGCGACGAGGCTCGTGATCGCCGCGGTGTTGCCCGCCCCGGCCGCGTCGGCGTTGAGCGCGACCGACACCGTCTGGCGCGTCAGGGCGCCCGCGGGCCGCGTCGTCGTCTCCGTGGTCTTGTCGACCGCGTTGTTGCGCGTCGCGTCCTGCGACGTGTAGCTGCTGTCACCGGTGCCGCCGTTGGGGACCGCGATGTTGTCCGGCCCCAGCACTCCCGCGCCGCCGCCTCCCATTCCGGTGTACTCCTCGGTCGTGGTCGACTCGTTGAGCACCGGCGCGTTCTCGGGAGCGGTGAACGTCTCCTCGAGACGCTCCGAGCTCGACACGTCCATCTCGGCGGTCACCGCGACGGTCGAGTTCCCCGCACCGACGACGCGGTCGAGCATGGCCTGCACCGCGCGGGCCGTGCGCTCCTCGTACTCCGAGCTCTGCTTGCCGGACGACCGGGTGCCCACGCCGACCTCCGAGAGGACCGCGCCGCTCTGGTCCACGACCGCGACGTCGGTGGGCGACATACCGTCGATCGAGGCCGACACCAGGTGCACCATGGCCTCCACCTGCTCGGGGGCAAGCGACTTCCCACGGGTCGGGGCCACGAACACCGACGCCGTCGGGGTGCCCTTCTCCGCGGCGAAGACCGTGGCCTCCGGGATCGCGAGCTGCACGGTCGCGGTCGAGACGTTGTCCATGGCGCCGATCGTGCGCGCCAGCTCGCCCTCGAGCGCACGCTTGTACGTCACGTCCTGCTGGAACTCGCTCGACGTCACGCCCATCTCGTCGAGCAGCGAGTACCCGCCGGTCGACTCGTCGGCGGGCAGCCCCGCCGCGGCGGCCGCGAGCCGCTGCTCGTACACCTGCTCCTCGGGCACGAGCACCGTCGCTCCGCCGTCGGACAGCTGGTAGGGGACGCCCTGCGACCTGAGCTGGTCCACGATCGCCGAGGCGTCCGCGCTCGACATGCCCGAGTACAGGGGCGCGTAGCTCGGACGCGACACCCAGGACACGAGGCCGACCACGGCGACCACGAGGATCGCGAGGGCGAGGACCGCGAGCGTGCGCTGCGCGATCGTGAAGTCGCGGACGGCGCCGAACGCGCGCCCGAACGACGACTTGATCTTCTCCGGCATGTCAGGCCTGCATCCTCATGATCTCGTTGAACGCGTCGACCGCCTTGTTGCGCACGGTGGCGACGAGCTCGAGGGTGGTCGCGGCACGCGTCGAGGCGATCGTCGCCTGGTGGATGTCCGCCAGGTCGCCCGAGACGGCGGCGATCGTCAGCTCGTTGGACGCCGCCTGCAGCTGCTGGGTGTTGTCGACCGCGCCGCCGAGGACCGAGGCGAACGCGGTCGCGCCCACCTGTCCGGTCGACGCGGGGGCCGTGGTCGGCGACAGGGCGGACAGCGCCGACGCCGCCTCGGCGCCCGACAGGTAGCCGGTCGCGGTCGTGGGCTCGATGGGAGACACAGGCATGGGGCTCACTTCCCGATCTGGAGTGCTGCTTCGTAGGCCGTCTTGGCCCGGTCGACGACCGCCGCGTTCGCCTGGTACCCGCGCTGGGCCAGGATGAGATGCCCCATCTGCTCGGACATGTCGATGTCCGGATAGCGCACGTACCCGTCCTCGTCGGCGAGCGGGTGGTCCGGCTCGTACGTGACGCGCCCCTCCTCGCTGCCCCAGGCGGCGCCCGCGACGAACGCGCCGGGGCTGTCGTTGCCACCCTCCTGGACGGTCACGTAGCGGGCGCGGAACGCGGCGTCGTCGGTCGACGTCACGGTGTTCACGTTGGAGAGGTTGTCGGCGACCGCGTCGAGCCACTTGCGGTGCACGGTCAGGCCGGAGCCGGCGATGCCGATCGCGTCGAAGGTCATCTCAGCTCGTCCTCATCGCCGCGCGCAGCGAGGCCGCCTCGCCACCGACGGCCTGCGTCGCGAACTGGTAGCGCAGCACGGTGTCGATGTTCGAGAGGGTCTCGGTGTCCAGGTTGACGTTCGAGCCGTTGAGCTGGGTCGGCTCGAGCGAGCGCGCCACGCTGAACGCCACACGTCCCTCGCCCGAGGCGACGGAGGAGGCCAACGCCTGCTCGAACTGCACCCGCTTGGCGGTGTACCCGGGGGTGTTGATGTTGGCGATGTTCTCCGCGATCACGCGTTGACGGGCGGAGAGCCCGTCGAGCGCGCTCTGGAGCGCCAAGGAGGTCACGGAGTCGAACACGTTCGCGGTATCCCCACGTCGAAGGTGTGTCGGCCGTCCCATGGCCTGCGGAGTGAGCGGTCCGTGCTCACCATGACCTCTCGGCCGCTCCGCGGCCGTCGTGCGTCGCGCACCCTGACCCGGGTCGCGGGTGAGGTGATGCGTCGTCGTGTCACTTCGAGCCCTATGCAGGGCTGCGGGGAGTCAGTCGTCGTCGACCGCGTGGCGGCGTGCGCGGAGGCGTCGGGCGCGCCGGGCGGCGTCGTCGAGCGCGCGGAACGGAACGGTCAGGCCTCGACGTCGAGGTAGGCAGCGACCGGTGCGTCGTGCACGGTCGGCACGGCGGACAGCGCTCGCGCGTGCCGGCGGTTCTCCGCGACCGCGTCGTGCAAGTGGTCGACGACGTGCGCATGGCCCGCCAGGACCTCGAGCGCGCGGTCCACCAGGGAGGCGGGCAGACGCCCCAGGTCGGTCGGCGGGGTCCACAGGACGAGCCTGCCCATGACCTCGCCGCCGGCGTCGGGGCCCGCGCCCGCCGCCATCGCCGCGAGGTCGTCCAGGACGCGGGACCAGGCGGCGTGCGGGTCCGCGGCCGCGTCGGTGTCACCGTGCGGGTCGAGGGCTCCGCGAAGGTCGAGGGCGGGGTCCGGCTCGGGCGCGTCCGCGAGGGGCGGGGAGCCCTGCACCCGCGAGGGCTCCCACACCGCCGGTGCCGCCGGTGCCGTCGTCCCTGGCCTGGCAGCCACGAGCTGCGAGTCAGGCGACACCGGACACACCGCCCGTGCGGACGGACGAGGTGCTGTCGTGCCCCGCGGGGAGAACCTCGGCAGCCTGGCGCCACGTCTCCTGCAGCGGCAGGACGAGCTCGAGCACCTCGTGTGTGCGCGCGATGTCCCGGTGGACGTTCGCCGCGACCAGCGCCTCGTGCACGTAGACGTACACGGCGAGGAGGTCCTCGCCGCCGTCCCAGACGGAGGTGTCGAGCGAGCCCATGAGCTCCGCGACGATCGCCTGCGCGTGCAGGAGCTGCTCGGAGGCCGCCGTCCAGCGCTCCTCGCCCTGCGCGACCTCGGCCCGGCGCAGGTCGAGCACCAGCCGGTCGTAGAGCATGGTCAGCAGACGCGCCGGCGACGCGGTGAGGATGGCGTCGCGCCCGTAGGCGCTCTGGGCGAGGTTGGTCACGGGGTTTCCTTCGCGGGAGGGTCAGCGCTTGGACGGGTTCAGGGCGTTGAGCTGTCCCGTGAGCCACTGCTGCTGGGAGTCGAGCTTCGCGAGCTGCACCTCCATCGAGGTGAACTGCGCGCTGAGCCGGTTGTAACGCTGCTCGAGGCGCGTGTCCCACCGGACGATCTGCTCGTCCATCCGCTTCGCGTTGGTCTCGCGGTTCTGGATCGAGGTGGTCAGCTGGCCGTCATACTTGTCCGACAGCGACTCCGCGGCCTCCTGGACGCGGGCAGCGACCTTGTTGAACGTGGCCGTGACCTTGTTCGGATCCGCGGCCAGGGCTGCGTCGAGCTTCTTGGGGTCGAACACGACCTCGCCGGTGCGCGTGATCTCGATGCCGATCGCGGACAGCGACTCGCCGTCGATCGGGTAGGACGCGGCGTCGGTCAGCATCTGGCGCGCGTTGCGCACGACGGACTCGCCGGCCAGCGTCGCGCCCGTCGTCGATCCGTCGGCCGCGATCGTGACCTTGGTCAGCGCGGCCATGCGGGACAGGATCGACTGGACAGAGTCGACGAAGCCCTTGACCGTGGCGGTCCGTGCCTCGGTGTCCTCGTTGACCGTGATGGTCACCGGGTTGGCAGAGGCCTTGGCGACCGTGACGTCCACACCCGGGAGCAGGTCGGTGAAGACCGCGGTGGACGACGTCACGGTCTGCTCGGCGGGCGTCCCTGCCCACAGGCGCACCTTCGAGTCGGCGGCGGCCGTCACGGTCGCCGCCCCCGGGGCGGTGAGGAGGTCGGTCGCGGTGCCGCCGTCCACCTCGGCCGCGGTCCCGGCGTGGAACGAGAACGCGTTCTCGGCACCGGTCTCGGTCGACGTGAGCTGCAGGCGGTAGAGCTTCTCGCCCGTGCCGGGGTCGGTGCCGGCGGACACCTTGACCGCACGGACGCCCGTGTCCGACCCGTTGAGGGCCGTGACGACGTCGTCGAGCGAGGAGGAAGCCGCCGTGACCTCGGTGTGCGCGCCCTTGGCGTCGGTGATCGTGAACTTCGTGCCGGGGGCCGTGCTCATGGCACCGGTCACGGACTTCTGGCCCGCGGCGACCGAGTCGACGACGAGGTCGATCGTGCCCGCTCCGGCCGCCGGCTTGGCCGTCACCGCGACGGCGTCCGACGAGCTCGTCGCCTTGAACTGCGCGAGGGCGTTGGGAGACGTGAGGTCCTTGGCGGACTTCGCGAGCGCGGCGATGCGCGTGTTGAGGTCCTGGAGCGCCGTGATCTCGGTGCGCTGGAGCTTGACCTTGGCCTGGAGGTTGAGCTGGGGGATCGATTCGACCTTCATGAGGTCCGCCACCAGCGCCTTGACGTCGAGACCGCTCGACGTCAGGCCGGAGAGAGTGATGCCCACGGGAAAAGCCTCCAGGACGTTGGGGTCGGCTGGGTCAGCCAGGATCAGGTCGGTGAGGGAAGAGCACCCGACGGACGGCGACCTGTGCGGACGCCGCCGCCCGTCGGGTGGCTGTCAGTCTCAGCCGAGGAGCTGCAGGACTCCGGCGTTGGACTGGTTGGCCTGGGCCAGCATC